>DASCNF010000209.1:0-21725 GCA_036011345.1 Rhodospirillales bacterium
GTTGCAGTTTTTCGCGGATGACGTTAACGATGACCCCGGGCTTAAAGGGTTGGCCGCGGACCTCGGACCAGCAATCGACGTCGACGAGGTATCGTGCCCGCAGGAGCCACGCCAGTTCCGAATAGCGCCGGTTGTCCCCGTCGATGATTTCGGCGTCCGGTGGATCACACCAGTTGCCCTCTACCGTCATGACCTTGTCGAAACGATCCAGTATCTCTTTGATCCCCGGTGCCATGGGTTGCAGGAACTTGAGGTGCAGCGACGACACCTTATGGCCGTCGGCGCGCAGGCGCCCGACCGCTTCCTCGATGACCCCCTTGGTGCCCCCCCAGCCGATGAGTAAGAAGTCACCTTCCTCGTCGCCGAACAGGGGCGGTGTCTTCAGGGTTTTTTGCAGGGCGGCCAGCTTGAGGCTGCGATGCAGCATGCCTTCCTGGTTGATGTCGGGATCGTAGGCGACGCGGCTCATGCGGTCGTGGGCGAGGCCGGTCAGACAGTGCATGCCGTTGGGCTGCCCCGGAATGAACCTGCGGGCGAGGCCGGTCAGGGAGTCCCAGTCATAGGGTTTAGCGCCCTCGGGGATGGGGCTCTGGTCGATGGGGGGTGCCAACCAATCCTTGGTGAAGTGCGGCCGTGGGAAAGGCTGTTGAGACGACGCCAGACTGGCGTCCGAGAGCACGACGACGACCGTGTTGAAGGTCTCGGCGATTTTGCGTGCCGTGATCATGGTGTAGAAGCAATCCTCGATGTCGGATACCGCCATCACCACCTTCGGCGTGTCCCCGTGGCCGCCGAAGCAGGCGAACAGCAAGTCCCCTTGTTCTACCTTGGTGGGCAAGCCGGTGCTCGGGCCGCCGCGCTGGACGTCGACCACGACCAGGGGGATTTCTCCCATCACGGCGAGGGCGATGGTTTCCTGTTTCAGGGCAAACCCGGGGCCCGAGGTGATGGTCACCGCGCACTTCCCCGCGTAGGAGGCGCCGATGGCGAAGGCACAGGCGGCGATTTCGTCCTCCGCCTGGTGCACCGTGCCGCCCACGTTCTCGAAGACATCGCTCAGGTAGTGCGAGGCCGACGTCGCCGGCGTGATGGGGTACATGGCACACACTTCCATGCCCGACGCCATGACGCCGAGGCCCAGCGCAATGTTCCCGTTGACGACGATCTGGGGCACCCGAAGTTTCGATGGGGGAATCCGGAACTTGAAGTCGAGGTTGGCGGTGGCCCATTCGTGTCCCGCCTCGAGGAGCCGGATGTTGTTGTCGATGACGCCCGCGGATTTCTTGGCGAAGTCGGTGGCGATCTGTTCACGGGCGATCAGCAGGTCCAGGCTGTAGAGGCGGCACAGTATGCCGAGGACGAACATGTTCTTGCCGCGCTTGGGGTTGGCGACATGCTTGAGGCATTCGGTTTCCATCGGAATCTCGTGGACCTTGTGTCCTTGGGCGATGAGGTCCTCGACGGTCTCGGCGTAGGAGGCGGCGATCTTGGGGTCGCCATCGGTCTTCCATTTGTTCTCCAGGAGGATAATGCAGCCGAGCTTAAGCTCCCCGTGCTCGACGCGGCTGAGCAAGACCTTCTCGTTGAAGGCAACGATGAGATCGGCTTCGTCGCCCCAGTTGGATACGCGATGGGAGGCCAGGCGAATGCGGTTTCCGCTGGCTCCGGCGACACTGCGCGCCGGCGGCTGGATTTCGGCGGGGATGATCTCGGCGGTCCAAATGCCGTTTCCCGTGCGTGCCGCGATCGCCCCGAACGCCTGACCGCAGCGCTGCGCGCCCTCGCCGGAATCGCTGACCACCTCGATGATATGTTTCTCGAGAGTTTTGGCCCGCTTACCGGCCAGCGCCGGTTTCGGCCCGGGCTTCCCGGCCGCAGTGTGCCGGGTCCGCTTGTCGTCGGGTTTCTTGTTCAGGGTCTTGGTGCTCATGGCGGTTCGCGGCCTCTTTATAGCTACGCGAGGAGGAAGCGGGAAAAGGACTTCTCGTGGGCATCGATTCCAAACAACGTTCCCTCGCAGCCGGCGCGTTGGGGAAGGTATACGATGTCCGTGTCGCGGATGCCGAGATAGGTCTTCATGCTGCGCGCCGCCTTGCGGCCGGCGCCCATGGCCAATATCACCGTCGCGCCCCCCGTAACGATGTCGCCGCCGGCGTAGACCCCGGCCATGGAGGTGGCGAGATTCGCATCGGTCGCGATGTAGCCGCGCGCGTCGAGCTTCAGCCTCGAGGTCTGGCCGATAATCGGATTGGCGCTGGTGCCGATGGCGTAGACGATCATGTCGGCATCGAACTCGTACTCGCTGCCATCGATGGGAACCGGGCGCCGCCGGCCCGAGTCATCGGGTTCGCCGAGCTCCATGCGGACGCAGCGCATGCCACGGACGTTTCCGTCGTCGTCGCCGAGGATTTCGGTGGGGGCGGTCAGCCAGTGGAACTCGATGGCTTCCTCTTCGGCGTGCTCGACCTCCTCGTCGCGCGCCGGACTCTCGGACTTGGTGCGGCGATAGACGCACGAGACCTTTTCCGCCCCCAGCCTGAGCGTCACCCGCATGGCGTCCATCGCCGTGTTGCCGGCGCCGATGACGGCGATGTGACGGCCTAGGTGCAGGGGCGTGTCGTAGTCGGGGAACTCTCCGGCGTGCATGAGATTGCATCGGGTAAGCAGCTCGTTGGCGGAAAGAACGCCATTGAGTGATTCGCCCGGGATGTCCATGAACACGGGCGAGCCGGCGCCGGTGCCGATGAAGACGGCGTCGAAGCCCATTTCGTCGAGCATTTGTTCGATGGTGAAAAGGCGCCCGACCAGGGTGTTGCACTTTATCTTGACGCCGAGCTTGGTCAGGTTGGCGAATTCGGCGTCGATCACCGTGTTGGGAAGGCGGAATTCGGGGATGCCGTACCTAAGCACGCCGCCCGGCTTGTGAAAGGCCTCGTAGATGGTGACGTCGCATCCCGCCTTGGCCATGTCGGCGGCGCACGCCACGCCGGCCGGTCCCGAGCCGACGATGCCGACCCTCAAGCCGTTGGACTCGATGTAGGGAACGCTGTCCCAGCCCTTTTCGATGGCCAGGTCGCCGATCCAGCGCTCGAGCCTGCCGATGGCCACGGGCTCCAAAGTGTCGCCCACCGGACAGACGCCCTCGCACTGATCCTCCTGCGGACAAACGCGGCCGCAGATGGCCGGCAACAGGTTGGCGTCGGTGAGGATATCGTAGGCGCCGCGGTAATCCTTTTCGATGATCTTGGCGATGAAACCGGGGATGTCGATGGCCACGGGGCAGCCCGGGACGCAGGCCGCCTCGGGGCACATGAGGCAGCGCTCGCATTCCCTGAGCGTCTCTTCCAGCGGGTAGCCGAGCGCCACCTCGGCAAAGTTTCCGGCCCGCCCTTGCGGGTCCTGCACGGGCATCGGCGTGCGCTCTTGGGGAATGGTGCGGATCGTCTTCTTGGCCATGGTATCCCTATGGTCCGGAATTCCGGGAAGCGCGCCGCTTTTTGTCCGTTTGCGCGTCCGCGTCCAGATAGTGGCAGGTTTCCGACCACCTCTCCATGGCCAACTTCTCTTCCTTGTGGAAGCGCCGCAGCCGATCCATCAAGTCCTGGAAATCAACCTCGTGGCCGTCGAAGTCAGGACCGTCGACACAGGCGAACTTCATTTTGTCGCCGACCTTGACCCGGCAACCGCCGCACATTCCGGTGCCGTCGACCATGATGGGATTGAGGCTGACCGTCGTCTTGATGTTGTGGGGGCGGGTCGCTTCGGCGCACGCCCGCATCATGATCGGCGGGCCGATGGCGATGACCTCGTCGATATCAGGGTGCTTGTCGATGGCCGCCTTGATGCCTTCGGTGACGAGGCCCTTGGTGCCGGCAGAGCCGTCATCGGTGCAGATAATGTATTCGTCGCAGTGTTTCCTGAATTTATCCTTCCAGAAGACCAAGTCCTTGCTTCTGAAACCGACGACGCCGATCACGTAGGCGCCGGTCTCCTTGAAGGCGCGCGCCTGCGGAAAGACCGGCGCCACGCCGAGCCCGCCGCCGACGCAGACGACTTTGCCGACATCGCCGATATGGCTGGGGGCGCCCATGGGGCCGACCACTGCCATGAGCTCGGTCCCCGGATGGCAGTTCCGTTGCATCTCCTTGGTCGTCTTTCCCACCGCCTGGACGACCAACGTGACCTTCCCCCGGGAGCGGTCGAAATCGGCGATCGTCAGGGGGACGCGTTCGCCATGCTCGTGCGTGATGACGACGACGAACTGACCCGGCCTCGCCGACTTGGCCAGCATGGGATGGTGGATTTCAAGCAAGAACGTGACGTCCGAGAAATCCTCCCGCGCCACTATTTCGAAACCCGACTCCTCACCTGCCGCGCTCGCGGGCGCAAGAGCCTGGGACAAACCGTCGGTCTCAGCGTCAGACTTGTCGCGCATTTCGAACAAACTCCAGGCTTGTCAATCGTTTACAGTAAATTGGTATACCTTGGCGCCGCGCGGCTGCCTTGACTTAAGTCATGCCTGCAGAAGGTGGACGGTGGGCATCTGCGTGGGGTGAATATGCATCGCCCGCCCTCTGTACACGGGTAAATCCTAGGTAATGCTAATCGATCCGTCCTCGACCCCGGCGGCCTCCAGGGGCGCCACCCGGCCCTCGATATCCAACGCCGCGAGGTTGGCCCGCGAGGTGCACGCGTAGAAGGGCACCTGGAAGCGCTTGCCGGCGGCCAGCGCCTCTAGGGCGGCGAACTCGTCGAGCGAGAAGTGGGGGCTGCCGACGGCCACGGCGTCGATACGCCCCGAGGGCTCGACCGACGTCGACAGCCGGTCGCGCACGCCGCGCAGCGCGGCCGCCGTGGGGCGCAGGGTCTTCTCTGGCGCCTGGCCGCCGAGCGTCGCCTCCACCGTCGGCGCCTCCGGGGTGACGCCGGCCACGTGGAAGAGCGCCACTGCGCCGCTCGCCGCCGTCGCCGCGCCGAGCCCCTTCAGGCAGTCCTCACCGAGCCCGTCGGGCAGACTGTCGATGACCGCCACGGCGCTTCCCACCTCGGCCCCGAGCCAGGCGCCGAGCACCGAGTAGGCGCCCCGCCTCTGCGACGATGTGCATGGCCAGGGCTTCACCGCGCTCGCCGCCGGCGACGGCGCGCTCCTCGGCGCTTAGGCGCATGGGGTCCGGAGTCCCACCCGGCGTTGTCCGGCGGCCCCCACCGTCCATTCGGCGAGGGCGGCGCCGAGGCGATCGAATTCAAGCGTCCCGCCCGGTATCCCGAAGCGCAGCCAGGTGGCCTCTCTAGAGAAGCGGCGGACCAGGATCCCGCTACGCGCCAAGTGCTCGAAAAGGCCTTGCGCCGCCTCGTCAATGGCGAGGCGGAAGAGGGGCGTGCCGCCAGCGACGGTGAGGCCGCTACCTCGCAGCAGGTCGTCGAGGCGCCCGGCGTCGGCGGCGAGGCGCGCCTGCGTCTTCTCGGCCCACGAAGCGTCGGCCAGCGCCGCCGCGCCGATGGCCGCCGCCAGGCCGCCGACCGCCCACGGGCCGAGCGCCTGGCCGAGGTGCCCGGCCATGTCGGGGGAGGCCAGCGCGAAGCCGAGGCGCAGGCCGGCGAGTCCGTGAAACTTGCCGAACGAACGCAGTACCACGAGCCCGCGCCGCCCTGCCCGCGGGGCTAGGCTGACATCGGGAACGGCGTCGGCGAAGGCCTCGTCGACGACAAGGAGCCCACCTTCCCGCTGCAGGGCATCTAGGAGTGCCAGCAGCCGTGCCGGTTCAATGACGCGGCCGTCCGGGTTGTTGGGGTTGACGGCGACGACGACGTCGACGTCGCCTTCCGGTGGTTCACTTGCGGCGATCTCCGCGACCCGGTGGCCAGCCGCCGACCAGGAGGCGGCGTGCTCCCTATAGGTGGGGCCGAGGACGGCGACGCGCGACGGAGCCCGGAGGCGGGGCAGCCATTGAATGAGCGCCTGCGAGCCCGGCGCCGCCACCACGCAGGCAGGGTCAGCGACGCCGTAGCGGCTGGCGGCGGCCTGGCGAAGGGATGCTTCGAGCGCTTCGTCGGGGAGGCGCGTCCAGGTCTCGGCCGGTACGTCGGGCAAGGGATAGGGGTTGGGGTTGATTCCCGTCGACAGGTCGAGCCAGCGGCCCTTGGGGATGCCATAGCGGGCTACCGCCGCGTCGATGGCGCCGCCGTGCTCGATTGGTCCGTTGACGGTCGAGGATTGCACCATCGTTCCCGCTCCCGGTTTTTAGTCTAACGGTGCGCCGCGAAAGCCGGAAGCTACTACATCTATACACTTTTTTCACGAATCGTGGCAAATGTTGTGTGTGCGGAGCCTGATTGCAACGATTTGAGGAGGCACCCATGCTCAACAACGGGTCGCCGACGCACGCAGAGGACGCCGCCACCGCCGTGCGCAACAAGAACAAAAAAAACCTGAAGATCCACGGCGAGGCCGGCGGCGACATCGCCGGGCGCACCGTTGCGGTGCTGGAGGGCGCCTCCGTCGACGGTACGGTGGACGCGTAAACCATCATCATCCATGGCGTCGTGCGCGGCCTCGCCTCCGCCGCCTCGATCGCCGTCCGCTCCGGCGCCTTCGTGGCGGGAGAACTGCGCTACGAAACCTTGTCGGTGGATTCCGGGGCGCGCCTCCTTACACGGACTACATCGACCAGCCGCCGTCGACGAGGTGGATGGCGCCGGTGGTGAACGCTGCTTCGTCGGACGCCAGATAGACGGCGAGTGCCGCGATCTCTCCCGGCTCGGCGATGCGGCCCAAGGGCTGGCGGGAGGTGAAGTCCTTACGGGCTTGGTCGGGGTCGTCGGCGGCAGCGACCCGGTCCTCCCACGATGGCGTGTTCACGGTGCCCGGACAGATGGCGTTGCAGCGGATCCCCTGGCTCACGAAATCCACTGCCATCCCCTTGGTCAACCCGATGACGGCCGCCTTGGTGGTGCCATAGGCGAAGCGGTTGGGGGCGCCCTTGACGCTGGAGACTACCGAAGAGACGTTGACGATGCTCGCCCCGCCGGCTTCCAGCATGGCCGGCAGGAAGGCGCGGATCATGCGGTACATGGAGGTCACGTTGAGGGTCAGGGTGGAGTCCCAGAGCTCTTCGTCGCAATCGAGGATGGTGCCGTGGGGCACGACGCCGGCGCAGTTGAACAGCGCGTCGACGGCGCCGAGCTCTTCGGCCAGCGCCGCGATGGCGGCGCTGTCGGTGGCGTCCAGGTGGCGCGTCGTTAGGGCGGGCTCCTCGGCGGCGAGGGAAGCCAAGGCCTCGTCGTCGATGTCGGTGGCCCACACGATGCCGCCCTCGCCGGCGAAAGCGAGGGCGGTGGCGCGCCCGATGCCGGCCCCGGCGGCGGTGACCAGGGCGGTCTTGCCAGCCAGTCTGTCTCCCATACTGGTTTCTCCTCTCGGCGTCCAAGTGACGACACACTACAAGACCGCCGGGCCGGCGTCAGCCGCATCATTTGCCCCCCGCCGTCGGGCTGCCATAATGAGTGCCACCACCTGGACCCGCCCATGACCGCATCCAAGCCCAAGCCGTTCTCCATCGAGGTTGCGCAAGAGACTCTGGAGGGTGTGCTTGCCCGGGTGCGCGCCTACCAGTGGCACGAGATGCCCGAGGAGGGCGGCTGGTCGTACGGCACCAATCTCGATTACATGAAGGAGCTTTGCGCCTTCTGGGCGGACGGCTACGACTGGTGCGCCCGCGAGGCGGAACTCAACCGCCTACCCCAGTACACCGCCGAGGTCGACGGCCTGGACATTCACTTCGTCCACGAGAAGGGCAGCGGGACCGCGGCGCAGCCCCTGTTGCTCGTTCACGGCTGGCCGGGCTCGTTCTACGAGTTCGCGGACACCGTCGGGCGGCTGGCCCACCCGGAGCGCTTCGGCGGCGACGAAGGCGACGCCTTCGACGTCATCGTGCCCTCGCTTCCCGGTTTCGGGTTTTCGCAAAAGCCGCCAAGCCCGATCGGCCCGCGTCGGGTCGGCGCCATCCTGGGCAAGCTGATGGAAGACATGCTTGGCTACGAGGCCTACATTGTCCAGGGCGGAGACTGGGGAAGCTACGTCGCCACCTGGATGGGCCTCGAGCGCGCCCCGCGCTGCGCCGCCATTCACCTCAACATGATGTCGGCGCTGCCCGGCGGCGTCGCGCCCGAGACGGCGGAGGAAAAGGCCTGGCACAAGGCGGCCAGGAAGATTTGGCGGGCGGAAAACGCCTATTTTCTCGTGCAGGCGACGAAACCCCAGACTCTGTCCTATGCCATGATGGACAGCCCCGTCGGCATCGCCGCGTGGATCGTCGAGAAGTTCGACACCTGGTCGGACTTGGGCGCCGAGAGCTCCTTCAGCAAGGACCAGTTGCTCACCAACGTAATGATCTACGTGGTGAGTCGCACCTTCAACACGGCATCGTGGATCTATCGCGGCCACGTGAACGCCGGCGACGCCCGGCTGCCGCCCGCCCGAAGGATCGAGGTGCCGGTCGGCGTCGCCAGCTTCCCGCGTGAATTCATCCCTTGGGCGCCGCGCAGCTTTATCGAGAAGGGCTACAACGTCACCCACTGGACGGACATGCCGAGAGGCGGGCATTTCGCGGCCTTCGAGGCGCCCGATCTTTTTGTCGAGGACGTCCGCGCCTTCGCACGGACGCTCAAGCCATAGTCCGCCATGTCTGAAAATCCTGGTTTCGGTGGCATCGGCCGCGCCTTCCGGAGTCGCAACTTCCGCATCTACTGCGCCGGCGGCATTGTCTCGCTGATCGGGCTTTGGGTGCATAAGGTGGCGATCGGTTGGCTCACCTGGGAGCTCACCGGCTCGGCGGCGTGGCTCGGCATCATCGCCTTCGCCGAACTCTTTCCCACGGTCGTGGTATCGCCATTCGCCGGGGCCTTCGCCGACCGCGGCGACTACCGCCTCCAGATGATCGCCGCCCAAGCGCTGGCCGGCGTCCTGGCCTTAGGTCTTGCCGGGCTCACCTTCAGCGGCCTCATCACCATCGAGTTGCTGCTTGGCTTGTCCATCGTCCAGGGCCTGATCACCGCCTTCAACCACCCGGCGCGCCTGGCCATGGTGCCGAGCTTGGTCGAGGCCAAGGACCTGTCGGCCGCCGTAGCCGTCAATTCCGCCACCTTCAACGGCGCCCGTTTCATCGGCCCGGCCGTGGCCGGCGTTATCATCGTCGCGGCCGGCACGGCGCCCGCCTTTGCCTTCAACGCCGTCAGCTACCTGTGGTTCGTGGCCATGCTGGCGCGCCTGCACCTCGCCCCGAGGGGGGGTGCGGCACCGCGGGCATCGGGCATTTTTGGCGATACCCTGGAGGGGTTGCGCTACGTAGCCGGGCACTTCGGGATCAATTCGCTGCTCATCCTGCTGGCCGCCACTGCCATGTTGCTCAGGCCCTACATGGAGTTGCTTCCCGGTTTCACGGCCGAGGTGTTCGGCCGTGGTGCCGACGGCCTCGCCATGCTGACCTCGGCGACCGGGTTCGGCGCCTTGATGGCCGGAATCTGGCTGGCCCGGCGCGGCCGCGTTCAGGGCCTGACCCGCATCCTCGTCTCCTACATGGTTGTCTGCGCCGCCGCCTTGTTTGTGCTCGCCTCGGGCGGCGTCTTGTGGGTAGGGATGGGGGCCGTCGCCGTCATCGGGTTCTCCCTCGTCGCCGTCGGGGTGAGCACCCAGACCTTGCTGCAGAACGCCGTCGAGGGCGCCATGCGCGGCCGGGTCATGAGCCTGTATGGGGTGATCTTCCTGGGCGGCCCCGCCGTCGGCGCTCTGGTCATGGGGTGGATCGCGTCGAACGCCGGCGTCGGCCCGCCGGTGGCGGGAGGTGCTGCTATTTGCCTCGGCGTCTGGCTGTGGGCCATGCGCCGCGTGTGGCGCGCGGCGCCCGGGCTGGAAGCGGAGTGCCCGCCGCGCCGACCCTGAGGGAGACGCGGAGATGCTAATTCGAGGCCTTTTCGTCGAGGCGGCTGGACAGTTCCTCGATGCGCTCCTCCATGCGGCGCATGTCGGTTTCGATGGCCTCGGAAAGGTGAAAGAGGCCGGAATAGACGTTCCACACCTGGGCGCCCTCGTTGCCCTCGACGAGCATGGACAGGTTCTTCTCGAAGCACTTCTTGGCCTCGGCGTAGGACATTGTGGTCTCCCGTGTTATCGATTTTCGGCGTCAATCCACCTTGGCGGTCTTGCGGGGGCGGCCACCTAATCTGCCGTTGGTGCGCGAGGCCGCCGCCTTGGTCCCGCCGCGGGCCTTGCCGCCGCGTTCCCCGAGGCGGGCGGCCGTCCAACGCCGCGTGCCGAGCAATCCCTCCAACAGGGCCGGCAAATAGAGATCCGCGTCGAGCTTGGGAAAATGGAGACCCAGGCCGGACGGGCTGATTTCGATGGTGGCGAGGTCGCCGGGTCGCGCCTTCTCCAGGCCCTGCACTTGGCCGGGCGCGAACGCCACGTCGAGACCGGTGCTTAGCCTCACCACCACGCGGCCGAGGTGGCGGTCGTAGCGGGTGGAGACGGCGCAAGGCGCCGCGTCGAGCCGTGCTGCCGCCCGGTCGTCGGCCTCGTCGAACTCGTCATGCCTCGCCATGGATGTTCCTCCGTTCGTCGCAAAGGGCCACCAAGGCGGCGCTCAACGCCCTTCTGACGCGGCCCATGTCCCGCCGCGAGAACCCGTAGTTCTCCCGCAACTCGGGTGGACCATCCGGGCAATGCAGATCGAAAACGGCTTCGTGGCCGCCGCCGATGGCATGCACGTGCGCGGGCCGATGATCTTTCGGGTAGATCACGACCCGAAGACCGCCGATTCTCAAGGCCATCGGCACACGTTACCGTAACATAAACCTAAGCGCTTGGGAATTGAAATCAAGGCGGCCTACAATACGTCCTCACCCTGGCGCGGTTCGCGTCACTCCCATCTCCCTTATCACCTCGGCCACCGCCGCTACAACGCCCCGAATTTCGGGCTCGCCGAGCGCCCCCATGCAGCCGATTCGGAAGCTGTTGGCCTTGGTCAGCTTGCCCGGATAGATGAGGTAGCCGCGTCCGGCCAGCGCTGCGTAGAACTCCTCGAAGCGGAAGGCTGTATCGGCCGGTGTCAAGAAGGTGACGATGGTCGGCGCCTGCAGGGCGTCGGGCAGCAGGGTGTGGAAGCCGAGCCCGTGCATGCCTTCGGTGAGAACCCGGCAATTGGCCGCGTAGCGCGCGCCTCGTGCTGCCACGCCGCCTTCTGCATCCAACTGGTCGAGGGCGGCGTCGAGGGCGGCGACGACGTGGGTGGGCGGCGTGAAGCGCCACTGGCCGTTGCCTTCCATGGCCGTCCACTGATCGAACAGATCGAGGCTCAGCGAATGGGCGTTGCCTTGGCTGGTCGCCAGCGCCTCCTTGCCGACGATGGCGAAGCCCATCCCCGGCGCACCTTCCAGGCACTTGTTGGCGGATGCCACGGCGGCGTCGAAAGGCACCTTGCGGGCGTCGAGAGGCAGCGCGCCGAAGGTGCTCATGGCATCGATGATCAGGCGGCGGCGGCGCTTGGCTACGACCTCGGCGATCTCCGCGATGGGATTGAGGATGCCCGACGTGCTCTCGCAATGGACCACCGCCACGTGGGTGAGGGCGGGGTCGGTGGCGAGCACCGCGTCCACCTCGGCGGCGGCGGGCGGCGTGTCCTCGGGTGTCTCCAGGGTCACGTACGTCCGGCCCATGATCTCTAGAATGCGCGCCATGCGCCGGCCATAGGCCCCGTTGATCAGCACCAGGGCCTTGACCCCGTCGGGCACCAGGGTGCCGAGCACCGCTTCCACGGCGAAGGTTCCGCTGCCCTGCACGGGCACCGCGACGTGGCTGTCCTCGCCCCCGGCGATGGCTACCAAGCGGTCGCGGACGCGCCGGTTCATGGCGATGAAGCTGGCGTCGCGCGAGCCCCAGTCGCGCAGCATGGCTTCCTTGGTGGTCGCCGACGTGGTCAACGGCCCCGGCGTCAGCAGCCAGGGCACGCGGCGTTTGGTGCTCATGGCGCCGCCACCAGCTCACCGTGGCGGTCGCACGCCGACTCGGCCAGGGCCACGAAGACGTCGGTGAGGCTGTCCGGCTCCTTCAGGGAGAGCGGATCTTCGCCGGGGTAGGCCTCGGCGCGCATGGCCGTGCGGGTGGCTCCGGGATCGACCAGGTTGACGCGCACGTTGGTCTTGGTGACCTCGGCGGCGTAGGTGCCGACCAGCATCTCGAGGGCTGCCTTGCTCACCGCGTAGGCCCCCCAGTAGGCGCGCGGGCCGCGCGCCGCCCCCGAGGTCACGAAGATGGCGCGCCCGGCGTCGGACGCCCGGAGCAGGGGGGCGAAGCTGCGGATGAGTCGCCAGTTGGCGGTGACGTTGACGGCCATCACCTGCTCCCAGACCGCCGGATTCATATGGGCGACGGGGCCCATGGTGCCGAGCACGCCGGCATTGCCGACCAGCACGTCGAGGCGCTTGAAACGTTCGAAGAGGGCGGCGCCCGCGCGGTCGATGTGGTCGAAATCGGTCAGGTCGAGGGGCACCAGGGTGGCCTGGCCGCCGGTCTCCCTGATCTCGCCGTCGAGTTCTTCGAGGGCGCCCTGGGTGCGCGCCAGCAGCACCACGTGGGCACCCTCGGCGGCAAAGCGCCTGGCGACCGCCCGGCCAATGCCCCTGGAGGCGCCGGTGACGAAGGCGATGCGGCCCTTCAGCCGGCCGCCCTCCCCGGAGGGGCTCTTCGCGGCGTTGGCCATGGGCTAATTCCGTTCGGCGAGCAAGGAGAGCTGCAAGGGTATCGGGCCACCGTCGCGGTCGGTAAGCGGGATGGGGTATTCGCCGGTGAAGCAGGCGTCGCAGTACTGGGGGTTTTCGTGGTCGCGCCGGCTTTCGCCGACGGCGCGGTAGATTCCGTCATAGGAGATGAAGGTCAGCGAATCGACGCCGATGACCCTGGCCATGCCGTCCATGTCGTGGTTGGCGGCGAGAAGGGTCTCGCGTTCCGGGGTGTCGATCCCGTAGAAGCACGAGTGGACGATGGGTGGGCTCGAGATGCGCATGTGCACCTCGTGGGCACCGGCGTTGCGCACCATCTCGACGATCTTCACCGACGTGGTACCGCGCACGATGGAATCGTCGACCAGGATCACCCGCTTGCCCTTCAAGTGGTTGGCATTGGCGTTGAGCTTTAGCTTGACGCCGAGATGGCGGATCTGGTCGGAAGGCTCGATGAAGGTGCGGCCCACGTAATGGTTGCGCACGATCCCGAACTCGAACGGCAGGCCCACTTCGGCGGCGTAGCCGATGGCCGCCGGAACCCCTGAGTCGGGCACCGGCACCACGATGTCGGCGGGCGCGTGGGTCTCGCGGGCCAGCTCGGCGCCGATCTTCTTGCGCACTTCGTAGACGTTGCGTTCCCCGACCACGCTGTCCGGCCTCGAGAAATAGATGTACTCGAAGATGCAGAAGCGGGACGGCGCCTCCGCGAACGGCTTGATGCTGCGTATGCCGTTGCCGTCGATGACGACGATCTCGCCGGGCTCCACGTCGCGCACGAAATCGGCCCCGATAATATCGAGGGCGCAGGTCTCGGAGGCCAGGATATGGGCGTCTCCGATGCGCCCTAGAACCAGGGGCCGCACCCCGAGAGGGTCGCGCACGCCGATCAGGGACTCGCGGGTCATGGCGACCAGGGAATAGGCGCCTTCCACCTGCCCGAGAGCGTCGACGAGGCGCTCGACGACGGCCGAGCAATGGCTGGTGGCGATAAGATGGACGATGACCTCGGTGTCGGAGGTCGACTGGAAGATGCAACCGCGCCGCACCAGACTGCGGCGGGTGACGTAGGCGTTGGTGAGGTTTCCGTTGTGGGCGATGGCGAGGCCGCCGAACTCGAATTCGGCGAACAGCGGCTGCACGTTGCGCAGCACCGTGCAGCCGGTGGTGGAATAGCGCACGTGGCCGAGGGCGATGGTTCCGGGAAGCCCGCCGATGACGTCCTCGGAGCCGAAGTTGTCGCCGACCAGGCCGAGCGCACGGTGGGTGTGGAACTGCTCGCCGTCGAAGGTGACTAGCCCTGCCGCCTCCTGGCCCCGGTGTTGCAGGGCGTGTAGGCCGAGGGCCGTGTGGGCCGCGGCATCGGAACTCCCGAAGATACCAAAGACGCCGCATTCCTCGCGCCATTGGTCGCCGTCCCAGGCGTCGGTCGTCGGCATGGCGGGGATGCCTCGCTTCACCGGTTGCTCTCGATCAGGCGATCCATGTCCTTGCGCTCGATGCGGCCGTAGCCCAGAGGATCTCTGGACGGAGCGCCCTTGGTTTCGGGCGCCAGCATCTCGCGGAACACCTTTTGGGTCTCCAACATCTTGCGTGCCTTTTCCTCGGTTTCCGTGGCCGCCCTGGCGCCTTTCCTCGCCGCCTCCTCGGGCACCAGGGTTTCCAGAAGGGTGGCGCCCGCCTGGACGTACACCAGGGTCCTCGCCGCGCGTACCCACTGGGGATGGTCTTCCCGGGGCACCACCCAGTCGAGCGCCAGATAGGCCAAGCATACCAGCACGGCGCCGCGTAAAACACCGAACAAGAAACCGAGCGCCCGGTCAAGCGCGTTCAGCGCGCTCGCCTTGACCCGCTTGGTGATGGCGCGGGTGATCAACCACAGCACGACCAGCGCGCCGACGAAGATGACGACGATGGCGGCGATGTCGGCCAGCGCCATCGGAATGTATTCGCGGGCCAAGGGCTTGGCGTGGGGGAACCCGTAGAAGGTGGCGAAGATGGCGCCGATCCATCCGCCCACCGCCAACACCTCGTGGACGAAGCCGCGCGAGTAGGCGAGAAGGGCGGAAACCAGGAGCACCACGCCGACGCCGACGTCGGCGACGTTGACGGGCAGGTTATCCATGGCCGAGCGCCCCCCGCCGCTTGGCGCCATGGAGGCCGCCTTGTCCACCTTGTCCACCTGTGGCGCGCCTCTCGGCGAGCGGTGGGAAGAGGGCGAGCAGGTCGCGCAAGTGGTCGATCTCGACGATCTTCAGGCCGTCCGTCCGCCGTCCCTTGACAGTGGCGGCCGCCGCCTTGCCGCGTCTCTTGGGCATGATGGCGCCGGTGAATCCCAGCTTGGCCGCTTCCTTGAGTCGCGCATCGGCGTGCGCCACCGCGCGCACCTCCCCCGAAAGGCTGACCTCGCCGAAGACCACCGAGTGCTCGGGCACCGGCGTGCCGCTCGCCGCCGCGGCCAGCGCCGCGGCCACCGCTAAGTCGGCTGCCGGTTCGCCGATACACAGCCCCCCCGCCACGTTGAGGTAAATCTCGCGTTGCGCCAAGGACAGGCCGCAGCGCGCTTCCAGCACCGCCGTGATCATGGCGAGGCGCCCGCTGTCCCACCCCACCACGGCGCGGCGCGGCGTGGCCAGGGCCGAGGACGCGATCAGCGACTGGATTTCGACGAGCACGGGGCGGCTCCCTTCCATGCCGGGAAAGACGCAAGCGCCGCTCACATCGCCGCGGCGGTCAGCCAGAAAAAGGGCCGAGGGGTTGGAGACTTCGATCAAGCCGGCGTCGCCCATCTCGAAGACGCCGATCTCGTCGGTTGCTCCATAGCGGTTCTTGACCGCCCTTAGGATGCGGTACTGGTGGCTGCGCTCGCCCTCGAAATAGAGCACGGTGTCGACCATGTGCTCGAGCACCCGGGGGCCGGCGATCAGCCCTTCCTTGGTAACGTGGCCGACCAGGAACAGGATGAACCCGCGTCGCTTGGCCAACCTGATGAGTTCCTGGGCTGAGGCGCGCACCTGGGTCACCGTTCCGGGGGCGGACTCGATGGTGTCCACGTACATGGTCTGGATGGAATCGATGACCACGGCTCCGGGTCCGTCCGCCTCGTCCACCGAGGCGGCGATGTCGCGCACGCTGGTCCCCGTCGCCAACCGCAAGTCGGCCTGCGTCAGGCCCAGGCGGTGGGCCCGCATCCTCATCTGCTCGACGGCCTCCTCGCCCGAGACATAGGCCACCGTGAGGCGGCCGGAAAGGGCCGCCGCCACTTGCAGAAGTAGGGTCGATTTGCCGATGCCTGGGTCGCCGCCGACGAGCAGGACCGAACCCGCCACCAGGCCACCGCCGCAAACCCGGTCGAATTCCTTGATCCCGGTGGCGCGGCGCGGCGTCCGTTCACCGTCGCCATCGAGCCCGACGAAGTCGATCTTCCTGCCGCGCTCGGACCCCAGGCCGCGGGGCGTCGCCTCGATCGGTGCCTCCTCGATGAGCCTGTTCCAGCCGCCGCAGGAATCGCAGCGCCCGCCCCACTTGGCGTGGCTGGCGCCGCATTCCTGACAGACGAATCGCGCGACTTTGCGGGCCAACGTGTTATCCTCAAGTGCTCACTTGCCGAGGCGGCTTTGTCACGCCCTGACGGCCATCTTTATCGACTCCTCGGCGCGGCCGTGGATGAACTGGTCGACGTGCTCGTTGCCGGAGCGGTCGATCTCGGCGGTGGGGCCCGACCAGATGATCCTGCCATCGTAGATCATGGCGATGCGGTGGAGATTTTGCGGGCGCTGACCATGTCGTGGGTGATGGAAAGGGCCGTGGCGCCGACCTCGCGGGTGATCTTGATGATGAGGTCGTTGATGACGTCGGCCATGATCGGGTCGAAGCCCGTGGTGGGTTCGTCGAAGAAGATGATCTTGGGGTCGGTGGCGATGGCGCGGGCTCGGGCCACACGCTTCTGCATACCGCCCGAAAGCTCGGCCGGAAAAAACCCGCCCACTTCCTTGGTCAGACCGACCAAGGAGAGTGAGTAATAAGCGATCTCCAGCATGTGGCGCAACACGGTCCGGGGATAAAAGGGCGGGCGCACGCAATAGACCGCAGCGCTCCCCATGAAAATGGCCAGGCGACCCACCGTCGCCAGAAAGGCCAGGAAGATACGCCCGATGTACTGCAGTATCTCCATGGACGCTCAGCCACCGCCCCCGGTGTAAACCCGGTGGTAGCGCGACCCGAGGCTGGTCAGTATCTCGTAGGCGATGGTGCTGGCGTCGGCGGCGACTTGGTCTATGGGGTTGTGGGGACCGATCAGTTCGACCAACGTCCCCGGACGGACCTGGTCGTCGGAGACGCTGGAAACGTCGAGGGTCGTCAGGTCCATGGAAACGCGCCCCACCACTGGTGCCCGGATACCGCCGATGTAACCGCCGCCGCTGTTGCTCAAACTGCGCAAATAGCCATCGGCGTAGCCCACGGCGACGGTGGCGATTTTTTCCTTCCGGGCCGCCCGGTGGGTCGCACCATAGCCAACGGTCTGGGGGGTGTCAATCTCGCCGACTTGCAGGATTTTTCCTTGCAAACTAACGACTTGCGTCATCGGATTGGGCTGTCCCGCGACCGGCGCGATGCCGTAAAGCGCGGCCCCGGCGCGCACCATGTCGAAGTGGTAATCGGTGCCCAGGAAGATGGCGGAAGAGTTGGCGAGCGAGGCCTTCCCGAACAAGGCCGGTGGTAGTGCCGCCAGGGCCCCGCCGAAGGCGGCGAGCTGCCGGCCATTGAGAGGGTTGTCCTGTTCCTCGGCGCAGGCCAGATGACTCATCACATGGGAAACGGATATGCCTTTGGCAAGCCCCGGCTCGGCGGCCAAGAGGGCCACTTCCTGTCCCGTCAGGCCGAGGCGCGACATCCCCGTGTCGGCGTGGATGTCGGTGGCGAGCGGGGTACCGATCTCGCGGCAGAAGCGCGCCCACGCCTCGATCTCGGCAAGGCTGTTGAGCACGGGGACGAGGTTGTGGTTGGTGAAGACCTGTGGGTTGGCGCCAGCCAATCCGTTGAGCACGTGGACCGCGGCCTCGGGCAGACGGTTCCTCAGCGCGATGCCCTCGCCAATCTGGGCGACGAAGAAGGTCCGGCACCCGGCAGCGGCCAGGGCCGGAGCCACCCGGTCCATGCCAAGCCCGTAGGCGTCGGCCTTGACGACGCACGCGCACTCGGCGCCCGGCACCATTTCCCTGAGCAGCCGGTAGTTGGCGGCAATGGCGTCGAGATCGATGGTCAGGATGGCGCCGGCGTGCGAAGGCTCTGACATGGCCGGGCTCTCAATAGCGGTGGTCTTCGTCGAGGCGGGTCTCGAGGTCGCGGAAGCGTGTGAATTCGCCCTCGAACAGCAGATGCACCTTGCCGACGGGACCATGGCGTTGCTTGGCGATGATCACTTCGGACTTGTTGTGGGCCTCTTCGCAGCGCTGCACCCAAGCGACATGGCGTTCGGCGTAGCGTTCCATGGATTCGTCGGCGCGGTGCTGGGGCTCGGCGCGCTCCAGGTAGTATTGCTCGCGATAGATGAACATGACCACGTCGGAGTCCTGCTCGATGGAGCCCGATTCGCGCAGGTCGGAGAGTTGCGGGTGCTTGTCCTCGCGCTGCTCGACGGCGCGGCTGAGTTGGGAGAGCGCCAGCACCGGCACGTCCAGCTCTTTGGCAAGTGTCTTCAGGCCGCGGGTGATCTCGGAGACCTCTTGGACGCGATTGTCGCGGCGCACGCCGGGGCCCAGGCTCATGAGCTGCAAGTAATCGACGACGATCAGGCCAAGGCCATGGACGCTCTTGAGCCGCCGCGCCCGGGTCCTGAGCTGGCTTGCCGAGAGGGCCGGCGAATCGTCGATGAAGATGGGTAGGTCGTACATGGTCTGGCTGACTTGGGCGAAGCGCGCAAAGTCGTCATTGGAAAGATCGCCCTTGCGGATGCGGTCGGACGAGACTTCAATTTGCTCGGACAGAATCCGCGTCGCCAACTGCTCGGCCGACATCTCCAGGGAGAAGAACCCGACCACGGCACCCTCGGCGCCGTCGGTGTCCTTGTAAGCGCGCGCCGCGTTGTAGGCGATGTTGGTAGCCAGGGCGGTTTTGCCCATGGACGGCCGACCGGCCAGCACCAGAAGGTCCGATGCGTGTTGGCCGCCGAGCTTCTTGTCGAGGTCCCTGAGCCCGGTGAGGACGCCGCTGAGCTTGCCGTCGCGCTGGTGCGCCACCTGGGCCAACTCGACGGCGCGGATGAGCGAGGTGCGGAAATCCTCGAAGCCGCCTTCGTATTTGCCGCTGGCGGCGAGATCGTAAAGGCGTTGCTCGGCTTTTTCGATCTGCTCGGGCGCCGTTTCCTCGATATCGCCGGCGTAGGCGTCGTTGACCACGTCCTCGCCGAGCTCGATGAGCTGGCGCCTAAGATAGAGGTCGTAGACGATGCGCCCGTATTCGCCGGCATTGATGATGGTGACCGCCGACAGCGCGAGTTCAGCGAGATAGGCGGGGCCGCCGATCTCGGCCAGGCTTTGTTCCGCTTCGAAGAAGTTCTTCAGGGTTACCGGGTCGGCGATCTGGGCGCGCTCGATGAGGACCATGCAGGCTTCGAATATGCGGCCGTGCTCGGCCACGGCGAAGTGCTCAGGACGCAGAAAATCCACCACTTTTTCGTAGGCACGGCGGTTGGCGAAAATGGCGCCGAGGAGCGCTTTCTCGGCCTCGACGTTATGGGGCTGCACCCGCAGCGCGGCGCCGCTGACAGGCGCGGTGTCTTGGGGGTCGACGAGCGATGGCGGGATGGCCGTGGTTACCATGGCTGGCGAGACTAGAGCAGATTGGAGGACCTCCCCGCATGTTACTTACGGGGATAATGAGGATAAAAAGATAATTTTCAGGCTTGAAGAAAGCGCCTGGATCGGGCGTTTTACGCCGCTTCGCGGTCGCTGGGAAGGCCACCCTTGGCGGCGCGGTCCCACGCCCGGGCGATATAGTCGCGGGTCAGCGGCACCGTTTCCTGGCCTTTCGCCAACTGAATCTGGAAGACCACGTTTCCGAGGTAGCGGAAGCTGATTTCGCTGCAAGCTAGGTAATATTCCCACATGCGGCAGAAGCGCTCGTCATAGAGGGCCTCGGCATCGGCCCGCCGCGCCAGGAAGCGCCGCCGCCAGTGGCTCGTGGTGTTGGCGTAGTGGAGGCGCAGAACCTCGATATCTGTCGCCCACAGCGCCGCCATTTCTATGGAGGCGGCGAGTTCAGAAAGCGCCGGGATGTAGCCGCCGGGGAAGATGTACTTGCGAGTCCAGGGATCGGTGGTGCCGGGGCCGTCAACGCGGCCGATGGTGTGCAGCAGCATCACCCCGTTGTCTGTCAAAAGCTCGCGCACCTTGGCGAAGTATGTGCCGAAGTGATTGACGCCCACGTGCTCGAACATGCCCACTGAGACGATGCGGTCGTAGGAGCCCGTCTCCTCGCGGTAGTCGCGTAATTTGAAGCGCACGCGATCTTCCAGCCCGGCCTTGCGGGCGCTCGCCTCGGCCACCTTGAGTTGTTCTTCCGACAGGGTCAGGCCGGTGACGTCGACGCCCATCTCGCGGGCCAGGAAAATCGCCAGCCCGCCCCAGCCCGATCCGATGTCGAGCACCTTGTGGCCGGGCTCCAGCAAAAGTTTGGCGGCGATGTGGTGCATTTTGTCCGTTTGGGCGATGTTGAGGTCGTTGTTGCCGCCGGTGAAATAGGCGCAGGAGTACTGCTTGTTGGCGTCGAGGAAGAGGTCGTAAAACTGCCCTGAAAGATCGTAGTGATGGGCGGCGTTCTTGCGGGCGCGGCCGGCCGGGTTGTACTGGTGCAGCCGCCGCGCCATCTTATGGCCCCACAGCGCCATCCGTTGCATGAGGGGGGGGTAGACTCTCGCCATATTCATACCGAGGAGCTCGAGGAAGTCGTAAATGTTGCCGCCGACGATGGTCAGGTTGCCATCCGTAAACGCCTCGCCGGCGTAGAGTTGCGGGTTGAAGAAGAGTTTCCAGTGAAGCGCCTTGTCGTGCAGGCACACAGTGACGGCCGGCCCCTCGTCACCCTTGAAGCGATGCGTTTTCCCGTGGGCGTCGACGACGGTCAGGGTGCCAACCCGGATGATTTTATCGAGGTATTTGGCAACCAGCATTTCCCCTCCTCCTCCTTGCACCACCAAAGCTGCACGGCCGAAGACGGATCGCGCGCGCGTCCTGCTCAAAAGGCGGTCACCTAATAATAACAAATTTGATAGCCGGACAACAGGGCGTCTCCCGGGTGATGCGGCTCGGGAGGGGGGCCGCGCCGCTGTCGCGCCAGTCTATTCCGACTTGTCGTTCGGGGCCGCCTCGGTGTTGCCGTCTTCGGAAGGCTCGGTGGGTAGCGCCTCGGGGGCCGATGCATCGGCCTCGACGGGGGGCTCTTGCCCGCCCTCCTCGGCGCCCTCGGCCTTCTCCGCCGCGGGTAGCGCGGCCTCTTCCTCGAACGGCTCTTCCTCCTCCTGGTGGATCACGGCCCGGCCCGTTTCCGCCTGAATCTTGGCCTCTTCCTCGGAACGGGCGATGTTGGCCTTGACTGTCACCGCCACTTCGGGGTGCAGGTTCACGCGCAAGTCGTACAGGCCGACCGCCTTGATGGGCCTGTCGAGCATGATCTGGCGGCGTTCCACCGCGAAGCCGGCTTCGGAGACCTTCTCGGCGATGTCGCGGGCCTTAACCGAGCCATAGAGCTGTCCGGCCTCGCCCGCCTGGCGGACCAGGACCACCGACAATCCCTCGAACTTCTCTCCTATCGCCGCCGCTTCTTCTCGGTGCTTTACGTTGGCGGCCTCTAATTGGGTGCGCCGCGCGTCGAAGGCCTTTCGGTTTTCCTCGGTTGCCCGCAACGCCTTGTTGTGGGGTAGCAGGAAGTTGCGCGCGTATCCGGCCTTGACTGAG
>DASCNF010000210.1:0-4807 GCA_036011345.1 Rhodospirillales bacterium
CGCTCTCCGCCCGCCTCGCGGTCATCGTCCGATTCGCTCGAAAATCCCTGGAAGACTGCCCCGGGGGCGCGGGGAAAGGGATCCAACTCGATGGCCAACTGCTCGGCAACCGCCTCTCCAATATCGATGGCGCCATCGACGAACGGCTGCGGGGGCTCTTCGGCGTCGGGTTCGATCACGGCGTGCTCCGGCGCGTCAGGCGTCGACGTACTCGCCTCCGAGCCTTTTTCTTTCGGGCCGTAAAGGCGCTCGAAGGCCGCATGTAAGCGGGTGGATATCGGCTCCAGTGTGACGACGCAGGTCTGAACTACCTCGGCGCTGAGTTCCCCGTGGACGCGCACGACGCCACGTCCCGGTTGCGTATCCAGGGAAACCGTGGCGCTTAGGCTGTCCACCGCGACGATCCCGAACCTTTCGGCGAGGGCCGAGCGTTCCCCGGCATCGGCCTCGATTCGCCGGACCGTCTTGTCCTCGCCGAAGTCGGCTGACATCAGGGGCCGGGAGAACTCGGGTAAGGGCCGGACGTTCACGACGGGATCTCGCCGGTGGCCTCGCCGTCCGCCGGATTGGCCCCGGGCGGCGTGCCGAAGTGGAGGTTCCCCCCGATCAAGCGCTCGATGTCGAGAGCGTCGAGCGCAGCGGCCTCCCGGCGCATGTAGGCGACTACGGCGGCCACGTCGTCGTCGCCGGGCGCGGTACCGCGATAAAGGTTGCGCCAAAGGGCCTCGCCCAACGCGGCATCGTCGCCAGCGCTCGCCGCCTCATAGGCCGCGGCGCGCCCATAAAAGGCCTGGGCCATGGCTTTGACCCGCCTGCCGACGCCGAGGTCTCCGACGCCCATTTCCCGTAGGTTCTGGTCCATGTCTTCAAACATAATGTCGAATAGCGCCTGCGCCAATTGCTCGGTGCGGGCATGGTCACGCTTGAGTCTGCGCAAGACCAGGAACGCGTGCAACGCTATCGCGTCGAAGTGACCGTCCGGCGTGTCTGGGACCGCGCAACACACGTAGAATTCCGGGCAGCGCGCCTGAAGCACGATGGCGGCATAGAGTTTGTGGGCGATGCCGCGCCAGCGCGGGCGGCGGAACAATCGGCCGAGCTTCACGGCATTGTCTCGAGGCATGCCGCAGCGGTGCGCGGCGGCGATTGACAAGGCGTCGTGGTGGGTGCCATGTTTTGTTTACTCCATCGTAAGGAACTCGCAGCGGTCGCGTCGTCTGGCGAGGGCAGCAAGGCCGGAACACATGGGTCGAAATCTTCGCTCGAATCCGTCGTGGCGGATCGTCGCTGTCGTTATCTTGGGCACGGTCCTCCTGGCCTGCGCGCCGCGCACGGCGACGCGGGGGAATTCGGCTGACGCCGAGCGCCTGACGCAAATCGAGCCCGGCCGGCACGGCCGTGCCGAGGTCGTTGAAATCCTGGGCTCTCCATCCAGCACGGCCGTTTTCGACAACGAGATCTGGTACTACATCAGTCAGCGCACCGAAACCCGCGCTTTTTTCGAGCCTAAGGTCCGCGAAAGACGAGTCGTTGTCGTCGCGTTCGACCGGCAAGGAAAGGTCTCCGAGATCAGGACCATCGGCCTGGAGAAAGGGCGCCAGATCGAGCCCGTTGAGCGGGTCACCCCGACCGAGGGCAAGAAAATGACCTTCTTCGAGCAAATCTTCGGTAATTTCGGCAACTTCGGCCAATAGGCTGGCGCCGCCCTCTATTTCATAAAGACACTAGACGCCGATTCGGTCAGGCCAAGATGGCCAGCATCAGGATGGCCACGATGTTGATGATCTTGATCATCGGGTTGATGGCCGGACCGGCGGTGTCCTTGTAGGGATCGCCGACGGTGTCGCCGGTGACGGCGGCATGGTGCGCGTCCGAGCCCTTGCCGCCGTGATTGCCGTCCTCGATGTATTTCTTGGCGTTGTCCCAGGCGCCGCCCCCGGAGGTCATGGAAATGGCCACGAACAGGCCGGTGACGATGGTGCCCAGCAGCATCGCTCCCAACGCCGAGAAGGCCGCCGCCTGTCCGGCGATGGTGACGACGACCCCGTACATAACGACGGGCGCGAAGATGGGCAGCATGGAGGGCACGATCATCTCCTTGATGGCCGTCTTGGTGAGCATGTCGACGCAGGTGCCGTATTCGGGCTTCGACGTGCCCTCCATGATGCCTGGATTTTCCCGGAACTGGCGGCGGATCTCCTCAACCAGATCACCGCCGGCGCGGCCCACGGCCATCATGCCCATGGACCCGAACAGAAACGGCAGTAGGCCGCCAATGAAGAGCCCGATCACCACGTAGGGGTCCTGCAGTACGAAAGTGACTTTCACGTCGGGGAAGTAATAGGAGAGGTCCTCGGTATAGGCAGCGAAAAGGACCAGCGCCGCGAGGCCGGCCGAGCCGATGGCGTATCCCTTGGTCACCGCTTTGGTGGTGTTGCCGACCGCGTCGAGAGCGTCGGTGGTCTTGCGCACGTCTTCCGGCAGATCGGCCATCTCGGCGATGCCGCCGGCGTTGTCGGTGACCGGGCCGAAGGCGTCCAGCGCCACTACCATGCCGGCCAACGCCAGCATCGTGGTGGCGGCAATGGCAAGGCCGAAGATGCCGGCGCTGATGTAGCCGGCGACGATGCCGGCGCAAATGACGATCACCGGAAGTGCCGTCGCCTCCATGGAAATAGCCAAGCCCTGGATGACGTTGGTGGCGTGTCCCGTGGTCGAGGCTTGGGCGATCTGCCTGACCGGCCGGTGGTCCGTCCCGGTGTAGTATTCGGTGATCCAGACGATGAGCCCGGTAACGCCAAGGCCGATCAAGGTGCACACGAACAGCTGCATGCCGGAAATGGCCCGCCCGCCCATGTCATAGGTCGTGTCGAAACCCATCAGCCAGGCGATTACCAGGGCAATGAGCACGCCTGAGATCACGGCGCTCGCGAGGAAACCCTTGTACAGCGCTCCCATGATGTTGTTGGACGCGCCGAGTCGCACGAAGAACATCGCCGCCACCGACCCCACGATGCACACGGCGCCGACGACGAGGGGAAACATCATCATTATTTCCCGGGCCTCGCCGGTGAAGAAGATGGCGCCCAGCAACATGGTGGCGACGATGGTCACGACGTAGGTCTCAAACAGGTCGGCGGCCATGCCAGCGCAGTCGCCGACGTTGTCGCCGACATTATCGGCGATGACGCCGGGATTGCGCGGGTCGTCCTCGGGAATGCCGACTTCCAACTTGCCGACGAGATCGGCGCCGACGTCGGCGCCCTTGGTGAAGATGCCGCCGCCAAGCCGCGCGAATATGGAGATCAGCGAGGCGCCGAATCCGAGGGCGATGAGGGATTCGAGGATATGGCGCAAACCCTCCTCCGATCCGGCGTCGATCATGGAGAGCAGAATCATGTGGTAGACCGCGACCCCAAGCAGCGCCAAGCCGACGACCAGCATGCCGGTGACGGCGCCGGACTTGAATGCGATGTCCAGGCCGCCAGCCAGGCCACTGGTGCGCGCCGCCTCGGCGGTTCGCACGTTGGCACGCACCGAGACATTCATGCCGATATATCCGGCGGCGCCGGAGAGGATGGCGCCGATGAAGTATCCGACGGCCACGGACATGCCAAGGCGCAGACCCAAGAGCACCCCGATGACGACGCCAGCGATGGCGATGGCGCGGTACTGGCGATTGAGGTAGGCGCGCGCGCCTTCCTGAATGGCTGCGGCGATTTCCTGCATGCGCTCCGTTCCCGCTGGCGACGCCAGCACCGAGCGAATCGCGTAAAGTCCGTAAAGCAGCGCCAAAACGCCGCAGGCGATAACCAGTTGGAACAGGTTGGACATGCTCGAGTAACCCCTTGCGGTTGTGATCTGTTGGAAAAGTCCGGCCGGCCGCCGTCTTCTTCGTTAAGCGCCGAACAGGTTGATGGCAGGAAAACCGCCGGCGAAAATGCCAGAATCCCGCCACCAAGGCAACCCGTGTCTGCGGCCGGGTGATGCCTCGCCGCGGGCCATCGTTCGGGGCCGTGCCGAGGCGTGCCAAGGCAATTGGCGGGATGCTGCCCCGCCGCCCGGCGAGCTTGCCTTTCGGTCGCTATTTGCGGGGGGTGGCACGCGAACTGTCGGATACCTACTGCACGAGGATGTTGTGGATGAGGTTGGGACCAACCAACCGTTCGCTGATTATTTGCAGCCGCTTCTTGATGATGGGCACCTTGATCCGTTGTTCTTTCTTGAGGAGGCGTGGAATGAAGAAGTGCATATCGCGCAGGAAAGCATCTCCGATACGGGGTAGCAAGCGGATAATTTCTTTTTAGTTTTCCCCGCCTATGGCTTCGAGCTTGAACTGGATCTGGACTGCCGTAGCGGCACGGCCCCCATGAAACACCGGAATGTTGAGGGGCTCCACGTCGATGAAACGCGGTGGCTCGTCCTGCGACTGCTTCGCTGCCGGCCTGCCTTTCCCCTATCCCTCGCCTTCGGCTACGTCTTCGGGGGCGAAAGGGCCGGGCTTCATGGTCTTCATGACGTTCACCGCGCCCCCGGCGGCCATCATGAGAACAGCCAGTATGATCACCAGCTTCTTCATGGCCGAAGTTCTCTCTCCAATCGCTGAGTGTCATTATCAAGGGTTTGCGGGTCTCTGCAAATCCCCGCCATAAGGGCGTCGTTTGCTCCCCCTAAAAGTGACTGTAACCGGGCCGCTCGAAGGTGATCTCTCCTCCCTCGGTATTCAAAACGCGCACCACGCCGGCGCCGCTACCGGCGATCTCGCCAATCGCCGTCACCGCCACGCCGGCTTCGCCGGAAAGCGTCG
>DASCNF010000211.1:0-4776 GCA_036011345.1 Rhodospirillales bacterium
ACGAGGCGCGCACGCCGTTGATCATCTCCGGCGCCGCTGAGGATTCCTCGGCCCTCTACACCGCCATCGACAAGCTCCTTCCCCATCTCGTGGAGGAAGACTACGAAAAGGACGAGAAGGTGCGCGCCGTCACCTACACGGAGGTCGGCACCGAACACATCGAGGTACTGATGAGGGAGGCTGGCCTGCTCAACGAAGGCGGCCTCTACGACATCACCAACGTCTCGCTAGTGCATCACTCCAACCAACCCCTGCGCGCCCACAAGCTGTTCGCGCGCGACACCGACTACATCGTCAAGGACAACAAGGTCATCATCATCGACGAGTTCACCGGACGCATGATGGAAGGCCGGCGCTATTCCGAGGGCCTGCACCAGGCGCTCGAGGCCAAGGAAAAGGTGGAAATTCAACAGGAAAACCAGACCCTGGCCTCGATCACCTTCCAGAACTACTTCCGGCTCTATCCCAAGCTTGCCGGCATGACCGGAACCGCCATGACCGAAGCCGGCGAATTCGGCGAAATCTACGATCTCGAGGTGATCGAGATTCCGACCCACATGCCGTGCGTCCGCGACGACATGGACGACGAGGTCTACCGCACCGGCGCCGAGAAATACAAAGCCATCATCAGCCTCATAGCGGCATGCCGGGAGTGCGCCCAGCCGGCCCTAGTCAGCACCGTCAGCATCGAAAAATCCGAGCACCTGTCAGAGCACCTCAAGAAGAACGACATTCCCCACAACGTGCTCAACGCCCGCTACCACGAGCAGGAGGCCTTCATCATCGCCCAGGCCGGACAGCCCGGCGCCGTCACCATCGCCACCAACATGGCGGGGCGCGGCACCGACATCCAACTCGGCGGCAACGTAGAAATGCTCATCACGCAGAAGCTGGGCGATCTTGCCGACGAGGGCGAAATCGAGCGCCGCGCCGCGCAGATCCGCGCCGAGGTGGCGGAAAACAAGAAGGCGGTAATCGAGGCTGGCGGCCTTTTCGTGGTAGGCACCGAACGCCACGAGAGCCGCCGCATCGACAACCAGTTCAGGGGCCGTTCGGGGCGCCAGGGCGACCCCGGCGCGTCCAAGTTCTTCCTGTCTCTGGAAGACGATCTCATGCGCATCTTCGGCTCCGAGCGCATCGACGGCATGCTTCAGAAGCTCGGCCTCGAGGACGGCGAGGCCATCGTCCATCCGTGGGTCAACAAGGCCCTGGAAAAGGCCCAGCAGAAGGTCGAGGCGCGCAACTTCGAAATCCGCAAGAACCTGCTCAAGTACGACGACGTAATGAACGACCAGCGCAAGGTCATCTACGAGCAGCGCCGGGAACTGATGGAGGTCGAGGACGTCTCCGCCACCATCGTCGACATGCGCCGCCAGGTGGTCGAGGAAATGGTGGCGCGCTGCATCCCCGAAAAGGCGTACGCTGAGCAATGGAACGCCGGCGGGCTGCACGAAGAGGTGTTGCGCCTGCTCGGCATCGACGCGCCCATCGAGGAGTGGACCGCCGAGGAAGGGATCGCCGACGCGGAGATCCGCGAGCGCCTGATCGACGCTAGCGACCGCAAGATGGCCGAAAAGGCCGCCAACATCGGTCCCGAGGTCATGCGCGCCGTGGAGAAGAGCCTGCTCCTGCAGATCCTCGATCAAATGTGGAAGGAGCACCTGCTCACCCTCGATCACCTGCGCCAAGGAATAGGCCTGCGCGCCTACGCCCAGAAGGACCCCTTGAACGAATACAAGCGCGAGGCATTCAACCTGTTCGAGGAAATGCTGGCCGGCCTGCGCGAGCGCGCCACCTCGCTGTTGTGCCACATCGAGCTGGAAGCGGAGCCCAGCGAGGACATCCTGCTGTCGCACCCGCCCGACGCCATGACGGAGACCCGCGAGGACCCCGCCTTCCAGGGCCAGGCGGCGCCCGCCGGAGGCGGCGAAGAGATGGAGATAGGGGCCGCCGCCCCGGCGCCGGTGCGCGTGCGCCAGGCGGCTGGCGTCATCGACCCCGGCGCCCCCTCGACCTGGGGCCGGGTGTCACGCAACGCGCCCTGCCCGTGCCAATCGGGCAAGAAGTACAAGCACTGCCACGGGCGCGTGGTGTAGGGGGCCGGGACCGGTCCCCCAGGCGCGGCGAGCGCCGGGCGCCCTCCACCGGCGAAAACTTGAACGCCCCTAGCCCAGCCCCTTCTTGCCCATCTCCAGGAACTTCTGGCGGCGCTGTTCCTTCAGGGTGTCGCCATCGATTCCGGCGTGGGCGCTCAATACCCCGGTGATGGCTTCGCCGACCGCCGCGATGGCCGCCGCGCGGTCGCGGTGGGCACCGCCCAGGGGTTCGGGAATGATGGCATCGATGACGCCCAGTTCGAGCAGGTCGGGGGCGGTGAGTTTGAGGGCCGCCGCCGCCTCCTCGGCGTGGTCGCCGTCGCGCCACAGGATTGACGCGCAGCCCTCCGGCGAGATCACCGAATAGATGGCGTGCTCCATCATGAGCACCGTGTTGGCAGTGGCCAGCGCCATGGCGCCGCCCGAGCCGCCTTCGCCCAGGGTCACGCTGATCAGCGGCACGCGGAGCCCGAGGCATGCTTCGACGGTGCGCGCGATGGCTTCGGCCTGGCCGCGGGCCTCGGCGTCGATGCCGGGATAGGCCCCCGGCGTGTCAATGAGCGTGATGATGGGCAGGCCGAAACGCTCAGCGAGCCTCATAAGACGCTGCGCCTTGCGGTAGCCCTCGGGGCGCGCCATACCGAAGTTGTGGCGCACGCGGCCTTCGGTGTCGGCGCCCTTCTCCTGACCGATGATCACCGCCGAGGCGCCGCCGATGCGACCCAGGCCGCCGACGATGGCCGGGTCCTCGGCGAACAGGCGGTCGCCGGCCAGCGGCGTAAAATCCGCGACCAGGGCCTCGACGTAATCCATGGTGTGGGGACGGTCGGGGTGGCGGGCGACCTGGGTGCGCTCCCACGGCGTCAGCTTGGCGTAAGTCTGGCGCAGGAGCTTATCCACCTTGCCCTGCAGCTTGGCGACCTCGTCGACGATGTTGAGCTCGCTGTCACCACCCAGGTGGCGCAATTCCTCGATCTTGCCCTCGAGCTCGGCGATGGGCTTCTCGAAATCCAGGAAGTTGTGCATGGCGCGGTTCCCTAACACACCCCCCGGGCCGAGGCACGGCAATTGTCGGGCCGTGCCCCTCCCAGGCCTCGGCGCTCTCGGGGCGTGGCGCTTCAGCTCGCCGCGATCTGTTCAGCCTTCTTGACCATGACCTCGGCCTGCTTGATCGACGCCAAGTCGATGAGGCGCCCATCGAGCGTCACCGCCCCCTTGCCTTCCTTGTGCGCCTGTTCCATGGCCTCGATGATGCGCTTGGCCTTGGTGACTTCGGCCTCGCTGGGGCTGAACACGCCGTTAGCGAGTTCGATCTGGCTCGGGTGGATGGCCCACTTGCCCTCGTAGCCGAGCACCGAGCCACGGTTGGCCTGCGCCGTGTAGCCGTCCGGGTCCTTGATGTCGCCGAAGGGGCCGTCCACCGGCCTCAAGCCGTTGGCCCGCGCCGCCACCTCCATGCGCGCCATGGGGTAGTGCCACATGTCGCCCCAATGGACGTCTCGGTTGCCCGTCTCGTCGGGGTCGGTGAGCACGTGGTAGTCGGCGTTGGGTCCGCCCATGGAGGTGGTGCGCGCCTTGGTCGACGCGGCATAATCGGCGACGCCGAAGTGCAGCGACTCGTTGCGCCGGCTGGCCGCCGCGATCTGGTGCACGTTCTGCATGCCGAGCGCCGTCTCGATGATGAGCTCAAAGCCGATGCGCCTGGTGGCCTTGGTGGCCTGCTCGATCTGGGTGACCAGCATGTCGACGGCGTAAACGTCGGCCGCCGTGCCCGCCTTGGGGATCATGAGGAGGTCGAGCTTGTCGGGGGCGCCCTCGAGAACGTCGACCACGTCGCGGTACATGTAGTGGGTGTCGAGGCCGTTGACACGTACCGAAATGGTCTTTCCGCTCCAGTCCAGGTCGTTGAGCGCGGCGATGACGTTGTGGCGCGCCGGCACCTTGTCGTCGGGGGCGACGGCGTCCTCGAGATCGAGAAATACGACGTCTGCAGCGCTCTCCGCGGCCCGTTCGAGAAACTTATTGTTGGAACCGGGGACCGCCAGTTCGCTGCGGTTGAGACGCGGCAGACACTGTTCGACGATGGTAAAACTCATAAAGCCCTCCAATGCGGTATTGCGTTATTGGGTACCCTTTAATGGGAAATGGTTCGCGAGGGAAGGGGCGGATCGTCGGGCGGCGTGCGGGGCGAAGGGCTGTTTCACACGATTGTGTCTCGGCGGATGCCGGCCAAACGGAAATAATACTTGCTTTCAACCGGAAATGCCGGAATAGATGGGCACGTAAAAGGTCGTCCTTGACCGTTAAGCACGGGCGCGCGACCGGATAAAATACAACCCATGAAAGGGGGGGGGGAGAGCGGGGAAAATCACGGAAATACCCACGCCGCTAGGGCGCAGTGTGTCAGGCGTTGTTCGTCCGTGGTATTACGCGATCGGTGCCGGAGGCGTCGCGACGTTGGTGCTCTACGTCGCCTATTTCGTCCAGCGCTTCCTGGCCCATTGGACCTTCGATGTGCCGTTGCCGACGGAACCCACCCCGCCGTTCGGGCCCGGCGTCAGCATCGCGGTCGTCTTCCTGATCCTCGCCCAGGTGATCATCTTCCTGCTCGGCTGGCCCCTGGAGTAGTCGGAAATCATCATCATCTTCGTTCCCATCTTCCTGCCGATGGTCTTCCTGG
>DASCNF010000212.1:0-5311 GCA_036011345.1 Rhodospirillales bacterium
ATGACCAGGAGGATGCGCCAGCGGCACGAACATCTCCCGGAGACGACGTTGCCGTTCCCGAACGTATTCCTTGACGATGGTATAGCCGCCGCCAAAGCCATGCCCGTCGCGAAGACGATCGAATATCCGCTTCGCCGTGTGGCGCTGCTTGCGGTGGACCGTCCGGTCCTCCTCTAGAATGCGGTCGATGATCCCCGTGAATGGATCCAACTTCGATCGCCTGGGTGGCTGGTGGCGGCGGCAGCCCGGCGGCTCCGAGTGCCGGAGCATCTTCTTCACCGTCTCTCGCGCAATGCCAAACCGACTTGCCGCCTCTCGCTGACCCAGCACATCAACAATAGCAGGACGGCCGAACGCGTAGATAAAGCTCCACGGAATACATCCTCCCACCTTCTATCCCGGAAAGGATCGAAGGCTACAGGTGGCAGAGTTTTACTCCGCCCGCGGCTGGAAAAATCCCCCCGCTTCCGTGGGCAAATTTGTCACCGCCACATACAAATGGCCGGCCTCCTGGAATCAATGGCTTGGCGCGATCGGCCCCGCCCCGCTGGCCGCGCGCGCCGCACGAGAGGCTCGCCTCCGGGGCCGGGGTGTGTAAAATACTTTCGGGATCGCCGAAGATCACGCACCGGCGCCGCAAGCGGGGGAACCATCATGTCCGACACATCCATCGCCGACCGTAGCTTGGCCCTGGAGGCGGTGCGCGTCACCGAGGCGGCGGCGTTGGCCGGGTCGCGCTTCATGGGACGCGGCGACGAGCGGGTGGCCGACGAGGCGGCGGTCAACGCCATGCACGCGGCGTTGGCCAGCCTCGCCATCGACGGCACTATGCGCATCGGCGAGGGCTTGGAAGGCGAAGCCGCCAAGCTCTACCTCGGCGAGAAGGTGGGCAACGGCGCCGGCCTCGTCATGGACGTCGCCGCCATGGCCCTTGAAGGGCCCACCATCATCGCCAAGGGCGAACCCAACGGCCTGTCGGTCATCGCCTTGACCGAACGGGACGGCTTCCTCGACGTCCCCGCCATCTACATGGACAAGATCGCCGTCGGCGCCGGCCTGCCCGACGGGGTTGTCGACCTCGACGAGACGCCCGCCAAGAACCTGCGCGCCCTGGCTAAGGCCAAGGGCGCCGGGGTTGCCGACATGGTGGTCTGCATTCTCGACCGCCCGCGCCACGCCGAGCTCATCGCCAAGACCCGCGAGGCCGGCGCCCGCATCATGCTGATCCACGACGGCGACGTCTCCGGCGTCATCTCCACCACTTGGCCCGAGGCCGGCGTCGATATCTATTTGGGCATCGGCGGCGCCCCCCAGGGGGTGCTAGCGGCAGCCGCCCTGAGCTGCGTGGGCGGGCGCATGCAAGGGCGTCTGGTGGTGCGCGGCGACAACGACAAGGCCCTGTGCGCCCGCCACGGGATCGCCGAGGCGGACCGCAAGTACGGCGCCCAGGACATGGCCGCCGGCGACGTCACCTTCGCCGCCACCGGGGTCACTGGCGGCCACCTGCTGGCCGGGGTGCGCGGCAGCCGCGAGGGCGCAGTGACCCATTCCGTGGTCATGCGCTCCAAGTCGGGCACGGTGCGCTACATCGAGGCCCATCACGACTTCGCCCACCGGCCCGGCGCCGGCGGGCCGCCGAAGTAGCGGCGCCGTGGGCGGCCCGGTGAAGGGGCGGGAAAGCTTCCTCGGCGTCGAACGCTCGCTCGGCGGAAAGCGCTGGGTGGCGCGGCTCGCCGACGAGCGCGCCGCCCTCGCTCTGGCCCAACGTGCCGCCGTGCCCGAGGCGGTGGGGCGTGTCCTCGCGGCGCGTGGTGTGGGCCTCAGCGACGCCGAGGGCTTTCTCGATCCGACCCTGCGCCGCGCTTTTCCCGACCCCAGCCACCTCAAGGACATGGACGCCGGCGCCGACCGCCTCGCCGGCGCCGTCATGCAGGGTGAGCGGATCGCCATATTCGGTGACTACGACGTCGACGGTGCCACCTCGGCGGCCCTGTTGCGGCGCTTCCTGGACGCCGTCGGTGCCAGGTCCGCGGTCTACATCCCGGACCGCCTCAGGGAAGGCTACGGCCCCAACGCGGAAGCCCTCCTCAAGCTAAAGGAAGGCGGCGCCTCAGTGGTCGTTACCGTCGATTGCGGCACCGCCGCCCACGAGGCGCTGGCCGTCGCCGCTGACGCCGGGCTCGAAGTCATCGTCGTCGATCACCACGTGGCCGAGGCGCGCCTGCCGCGCGCCGCCGCCGTTATCAACCCCAACCGACTCGACGAGGAAAGCCCGCACCGCCAGTTGGCGGCGGTCGGCGTCGCCTTTCTGTTGTGCGTCGCTCTCAACCGGGCCCTGCGCCAGGCCGGCTGGTACGCGGCGCGCCCCGAGCCCGATCCCTTGGCCTGGCTCGACCTGGTGGCGCTCGGCACGGTGTGCGACGTGGCGCCCTTGACCGGCCTCAACCGCGTCCTCGTCGCCCAGGGCCTGAAGGTGATGGGGCAGCGGCGCAACCCGGGGCTCAGCGCCCTCGCCGACGTTGCCGGGATGGACCAGGCACCCGGCGCCTATCAGGCCGGCTTCGTGCTGGGGCCGCGCATCAACGCCGGAGGCAGGGTCGGCGAGGCGAATCTCGGCGTGCGCCTGCTGACCACCGAGGAGGAGGGCGAGGCGCGGGATATCGCCGAGCGCCTCGACGACCTCAACCGGGAACGCCAGGCCATCGAGGCGGGGGTATTGAACGAGGCGCTCGCCCTGCTCGAGGCTGGCGCGCACCGGGGCGCCACTGCCGATTCCGCCGAAGCCGCTGATGCCGCCCTCGTCTTCGCCGCCGCTGAGGGCTGGCACCCCGGCGTCATCGGCATCGTCGCCAGCCGCCTTAAGGAACGCTTCAACCGCCCCGCTTTCGTGGTGGCGCTGGAGGGTGCCGTGGCGACCGGTTCGGGGCGCTCGGTGTCCGGGGTCGATCTCGGCTCGGTGGTCATCGCGGCACGCCAAGCGGGCCTTGTCGTAAAGGCTGGCGGCCACGCCATGGCCGCCGGCTTCACGGCACCCGTCGAGCGCCTCGAGAATCTGCGCGTTTTCATCGCCGAGCGTGTCGCGCTTAGCCTCGCCGAGGTCGACACCGTGCCCAGCCTCGGCCTCGATGGGGCGTTGCAGCCCGCCGCCGCCACCGACGAGCTGATCGCGGCGCTGGGCCGGTTGGAGCCCTTCGGGGTTGGCAACGCCGAGCCCCGCTTCGCCATCCCCTCGGCGCGGCTCGCCTACACCAGGGTGGTGGGCGGCGACCAGAACCACCTGCGTTGCACGCTGGCCGGCGCCGATGGCCGACGCCTCGCCGCCATCGCCTTTTCGTGCATGGACAAGAACCTGGGCCAGGCCTTGGCGCGTCACGACGGGGCGCCGTTCCACATTGCCGGGCGCCTGCGGGAGAACGTCTGGCAGGGCCGCTCGAGCCCGCAACTCCTCATCGACGACGCGGCCCCGGCGTGGTAGGCGGCAACCTACTTGTTGAGGATCTTCGCCACCTTGTTGGGGCGCAGGTGGTAGGCGTCGGGCATGCCCGAGCCGAGGAGCGGGCGCAGGTACATGATGAACTCGTCGGTCACGTCGTTGCCGGACTCGAAAATAAACGCGTCCTCCATCACCTTGGTCTTGCCAGCGATCTCTTGCAGCGGCGTGAGGCGGTACTCCACCGAGTAGAAGCCGGTGCGGTGGATGGTCACCGAGCCGTCCTCTTTGCCCCAGTTAGCGTACTGCACCGCCTTCTCGCCGACCTCGCGGGCCTCGCGCGCATCGATATCGGAAACCACACCGAGGAAGGAGCGCTGCAGATACCCGAAGGTATCGCCACGCACCCGCGAGATGTCGGTGCTTTCCTTAATGGCGGAGGTGAGCAGGTCGGCAAGGGCGCCGGAGCCGGAGAGCTGCACGTTGCCGTGAGCGTCCTTCTCCACGTTCTTCGACAACGCCTGGGCGATGGGCTGGCCGGAAGCGTCCTGGATGCCCTCGGAGACGGCGATGACGCAGCGTCCCAGGCGCTCGTATTTTTCCTTCACTTCGGAAATAAATTTTTCCATGGCGAAGGGGCGCTCCGGCAGATAGATCAGGTGCGGGCCATCGTCATAATACTTGCGCGCAAGGGCAGCGGCGGCGGTCATGAACCCGGCGTGGCGGCCCATGACGACGCCGACGTAGACGCCGGGCAGCGCCAGGTTGTCCAGGTTGATGCCGGCGAAGGCGCAGGCGACGAAGCGCGCCGCCGAGGGATAGCCCGGCGTGTGGTCGGTGACCATGAGGTCGTTGTCGATGGTCTTGGGGATGTGGATGCAGCGCAGGTCGTACTCCCTCTGACGCGCCTCCTCGGCGACGATGCGGAGCGTATCCGAGGAATCGTTGCCGCCGATGTAGAAGAAGGTGCTGATCTCGTGCGCCTGCAGCACGTTGAAAATCTCGCGGCAATAGGCGGCGTCCGGCTTGTCGCGGGTCGAGCCCAGGGCCGAGCACGGGGTGGAGGCGACGAGTTCCAGGTTGTGGGCGGTCTCCTGGGTGAGGTCCAGGAACTCCTCGTCGATGATGCCGCGTATCCCGTGGTGGGCGCCGTAGACCCTCTGGACGCCCGCGAACTTGCGCGATTCGATGACCGCGCCAACCAGGGATTCGTTGATGACCGCCGTCGGGCCGCCACCCTGGGCGACCAGCACCTTGCCTTCGAGCATGGGATCGATTCCTCTCCTTGGGCGGCGCCGCCATCCCCTCGGCGGAGCACGGCGCCAGCGCTTCGATGGCAAACCATATCGCTTGGCGCGCCCTTGGCAAACCCCCACCGCGAGGGCTCGGGACCGGAGCTTGATTTTGGCGGCAAAGCCGTATAGATCACTGATCGGCGAAAGGCCGCGACCGCGGCCGCGACCCCGTCGTCTAGCCCGGTCCAGGACACCGGCCTTTCACGCCGGCAACGCGGGTTCAAATCCCGCCGGGGTCACCAGTACTTTCAATAGGTTAGATGCCAGTATGTGTGAGTTTTGTCGTTTATACGGCACAAAATACGGCAAATACGCCCAGAAACATCCCCGTATAACTACGGACAACTAAAGTGCAGTTAGGGCCAGTCGCGCCGTCCCGGGCAAGCTGCTACAGCGCTCTCCACGCTCTTGTGACCTAATAGGGCAGCCGTGCCCCCTTAGCCTACCAGGATGCTCCCCAGCCCTCCGCTACATGGGGGCTACTTAAGTTAGACCTGACACCGTTGGAGGGAATGGCCGATACGGCTGTAGCCCCCATGTAGCGGAGGGCTGTCCCATTTATCTTGACGACGGACAGTTGGGACAC
>DASCNF010000213.1:0-13597 GCA_036011345.1 Rhodospirillales bacterium
GAATGGGACCCGATCCGCGGAATTCATCAAGGCCAGCGGTTCCAAACACCGCATCAACAGGCCGGACACAAGACTGCATCCGACCAAGTCGTCAGACCACCCAAAAATCCTTGCAACACGGGAGCCATCCACACAAGACGTAAATCACCACCCAGCCGAAGGTCTGCTCATAACCAACAGCGGACATTCCAGCGGTGATAAGCGGGAAAGCTTCGGTTTTGACGTGCCGGAGTGGACATACCGGCGCCAGTTCGGAAAGCCTGACCAATTTGCCCTTGCTCAAAGCACGCCTCCTGTGCCGGCATTGGCCGTCCTCAAGAAACCTCGCACCCCGGCAGGCCACAGGAAATTAAATGGTCGCTGGGATAGTTGGTGATCACCTCGCAGCCGTCCTTGGTGACTACCACTTCCTCCTCGATCCTCGCCGCGCCCGAGCCGTCCTCGGCACCCTTCCAGCATTCCAGGGCGAACACCATGCCTTCCTTGAGGACGGCGCTCTGGCCCGGGTATCGGCGCGAAATGATGGGCCGCTCCCAGAGGCTGAGGCCAATGCCGTGACCGTATTGGAGGAGGAACGCCTCTTCCTCGTCCTTGTAGCCGAAGTCCTCAGCCCCCGGCCAGGAGCGGCTCACCTCGTCGATGGTCACGCCGGGCTTCACGGCGTCGATGGAATCGCTGAGCCACTTGGAGCACAGCTCGTAGGCCTCCTCCTGGTCCTTGTTCGGCCTTCCGCAGATGAAGGTGCGGTAATAGCACGTGTGGTAGCCGTTGAAGGAATGCATGATGTCGAGAAAGACCATGTCGCCGGGCTGGATGACGCGGTCGGAAAAGGTGTGCGAATGCGGTTTCCCCCGCGGTCCCGCCACCGAGTTTACGCACTCCACCCGTTCCGAGCCCAAGAGGAAGAGTTTCTGGTGGGCCAGGGCGACCAATTCGTTCTCGCGGGTGCCGGGGCGGATCGCCTTGGCGATATCCACATAGGCGGCATCGACCATCGCCGCCGCCTGCTTGAGGATCTCGATCTCGTCCGCGGTCTTGACCTCGCGGGCGTTGAGCATCGCTTGTTGGCCATCGACGAGCTCGATTCCCTCTTTTTCCAGGGCCCGCATCATCGGAAGTTCCATGATGTCGATGCCTAGGGGCTCGCCAGTGATCCCATACTCGGCGAGCATCTTCTTGACCTGCTTTGCGAAATCGCCCTCGATCCCCATCTCGGGAGGAAGCGCGCCCTGCATTGTGCTGACGGGTGCCGCGACCCGCCCGCCGAGCCACGGTGAGCTAAGGCGCTTGGCCGGCGGCGCCGGGTCCCAGAGGAACGGCGGGCCGTCCTTGGGGCAGATGGCATAGCGGTCGAACTTGTCCCGCGCCCACTCGCCGATGTGGGTGCCGGTGATGTAGCGGATGTTGTCGAAGTTGAAGCAGAGGGCGGCACCCAAACCGGCCTCCCCGATAGCCGCTTGGGCCCGTTCCAAGCGCTCTCGGTTGAGCCTCTCGTAGTTGACCCCGGATTCCCAATCCTTGGCCATGGTTCCCCAGGTCGCGGTGGCGTGGGGTTGGTTGTAATGCATGGGATCCTCCCGTTTCTTGGCAAGGTTGATCGATGGTCCCGACGTTAGGTCCGTTCTACCCCAAGAGCAACGCGCCAAGCCAGCCAGGCGCGCTTGGATCGAGGATGATCAAGGCTAATAACCCGCCGGCGATGGAAACGTTCTTCGACACCTGCACCATCTGGGGGAAGTTGATGGTTCCGCCGGCAATCATGAACCGGGCATGATAGATCGCAGTCGCCGGGATCATGAACAGGATCCACGCGATGGAGATCACCCAGACGAACTGGTCGGCAATCATCATGGCGGAGCCGAGCAGTTCCATGATGAGGATCGGCACCAGGGCAACGGACGCCATGGGAATGCCCAACTCCGTCATCTCGGCGGCGGTCTGGTCGAAGTGAAAGGCCTTGTAAAGGCCGGCCGCAAGCCATACGCCGCACGAAAGAACCCGAATCAGCAAGTACGCGAAATCAGCGCTTCCATCCATGACCTTTTCCCCACATGGATTGTGAGCAGCGGTGCGGCGACGCGCGGGGTTCTGGCCCGGTCCCTATTCGGCCGCCTGGCGACGATCCGGAAAGACCTCGGGGCGTATCTTGGGGTGGCAGGGCATGGACTTGGGCGCATAGGGCGTCTCCGCCCCCAACTCTTCGGCCGCATGCCAGACCCAGCGCGGGTCGTACATCATGCCGCAGGCCAACGCCACCAGGTCGGCCTGCCCCGAAGCGACTATCTCCGGGTTGACGTCGGTCTCCTCCGTCATGACCAACCCCGCCGCGCCCAGCGCGAACTGGCCAAGGTGCATCAGGTACCAGCCGTTGGCCGAGTCGTCGTCCGATGCGTATTGGCACATGGGCAATACGACGACGTAGTTCGGTAGCGTCAGCCCCCTAAGGGAGATAGGTGAAAACATTGCGCTGCTCATCGTTTCCTTCTCTTCCTTATCTTTCTGAGTTCTTTCTGCATACCGCCGCGGGACGGTTGCCAGGCAGCAAACCATCGCCGTATCCCCTTAACCCAACAAGCCCGGCCCCGCCTCCCGCAGGATTTACCCGCTTTCGGCCAGCTCTCGTGTTTCGCCGGCGGCCTGGACTCTAAAAGACCCGAGGGCCCGGCGACCTTGATTTACGTCAATTATTTCCCTGGGTGCAATGAAACCCGGGAGCGGCGGCAATTAGTCCGGCAGTAAGGTGAATGCGTCCCTATCGCAACCCCGGATAATTTGACTGCTGGCGTCAAGGCAAGGTTAGGCTCATGACGCGTAATGTCCGCAAAGGGTCCAGGCTGTGTAAAAACTAATTTAGAGGTTCAGCGGCGCAAAATTGTTTCACGGAGTCTCCGTTCTCAGCACTAACAAAATAAATTCGGGATCACGTAGATTCGATTGTTGCGCCGACTCGCCGCCCTGGGTCTCAGGGCAGATCAGGCCGCCGGCGACGGCGCTCAGCGCCCCGCCGAGGGCGAGCTCGCCGAGCGGCGCGTAAGGGTCGAGGGCAGCGCCAGGCCCATGGCGTGGAGCGCGGCGCGCACGCGCTCGCGGCTCTCGGCCACCGCCTTGTCGGGCAGCCTGACCACGGTGAAGGCGGGCAGCCCCGACGACACCTGCACCTGGATATCGACGTCGAGGACCTCGATCCCGGCAAAGGCGACGGTTTGTACGCGCGCGACCATGGGGCGAGACGCTTCCTCCCTATGCTCGCGGAGTGTAGGGGGCCTTCGGGAAAACGCTACATCGATCGGCAGGGTGCGTCGCGCCGCCTCACCTGAAAGCGCTTCTCGATGGCGTCCCAGATGCCGGCTTCCAGGCACGACCCGTCGAAGTGGTCGATCTCCTGGATGCCGGTCGGCGAGGTGACGTTGATCTCGGTCAGGAACCCCCCGATGACGTCGATGCCGACGAAGATGAGGCCGCGTTCGCTGAGCGCCGGGCCGATGGCGGCGCAGATTTCGTGCTCGCGCTCCGTGAGTTCGGCCTTCTCGGTAGCGGCGCCGACGTGCATGTTGGCGCGCGCCTCGCCCTCGGGCGGCACCCGGTTGACGGCACCCGCCGCCTTGCCGTCGATCAGGATGATGCGCTTGTCGCCCTGGCGCACGGCGCCGACGTAGGCCTGGACGATGATGGGCTCGCGGTAGAACTGGGTGAACTGTTCGAGGAGTGCGTTAAGGTTCTCGTCCTCCGGCGTGATGTGGAAGACCCCGGCGCCGCCGTTGCCGAACAAGGGCTTGATGATGATGTCGCCATGCCCGGCGCGGAAATCGGCGATGCGCGCGCGGTCCGAGGTGATCAGGGTGGGCGGCATGAGCTCGGGGAAGTGGGTGACGAACAACTTTTCCGGTGCGTTGCGCACGTGCACCGGGTCGTTGACCACGAGGGTCGCCGGGTGGATGTGCTCGAGCACGTGGGTGGCCGTGATGTAGGCCATGTCGAACGGCGGGTCCTGGCGCATGAGAACGATGTCGAGGGCCGCCAGATCGAGGCTCTCGGCGTCGCCGAGGGTGTAGTGGTCGCCCGCCTTGCGGCGCACCGAAAGCCGCCGTCCCCGGGCCAGCACGCGGCCCTCGGCGAAGGCCAGGTCCTGGGGTTGGTAGTGGTAAAGGGCGTGGCCGCGGCGCTCCGCCTCCAGGGCCAGGGCGAAGGACGAATCGGCGTCGATGTCGACCGATTCGATGGGATCCATCTGGATGGCGACCGTGAGGCTCATGGCGGATGTCCCGAACACTAACTGAGGTGGCCGCGCAATTCCTGCAACATGACGGAAGTGCGGTATCGGGCCGCGTCGGCGGGCGTGCAGCTCATGTATTCCTCGAGCGAGGCGACCGCCGCCTCGACCCGTTCGAGGCGGGCGTTGAGCAACTCCGCCTCGCGCCACAGGCGAGCCACGCCGGGGGCGAACAGCAGCATGGTCTCCACCACCTCCAGCGTGTCCTTGAGGCGTTCGCGGCGCAGCAACCGCGCCTTGTAATCGCCATGAAGCCTGAGCAGCATGTCGCGGTTGCTCGCCGGGCGGTAGTGGTCGGGGGTCATTTCGACGTCGTTGCCGGCGGCCCCCTCCAAGAGGTCGCGCAGGTCCCGGGCGGCCAGGGAACGGCCGCTCGCCGACGGATCGAGGATGAGGCCCGCCAAGCCGTGCTCGAGGCGCACCAAGAAGCGCGCCGGAAAGTCGATGGCGGCGACCGGCCAGCTGAGGGTCCGGGCCGCGTGCACGTAGGCCACTCCGAGGGCTACCGGGGTCTCCTGGCGGTTGTTGATGACCCGCGTCAGAGTGGCGCAATCAGGGTCGTCCTCGTCTTCGTCCTCGGCGCGGTAGCTGTAGCGCTTGGCGATGACCTGGCCGTCGGGCAAGGTGGCGGGACGGGCCAGCGCGGCGCGTATTTCGGTCGCCGTTCTCACGACGCGCCTTTGACGCGCACGTGGCTGATGACGTTGCGCACGTACTCGATGTCGCGGGCGTGGCCGACGACCCGCTCGAGCTCGGCCTGGTTCTGGGCGATGCCGATCAGGTAGACGACACCGTTGACCGTTTCAATGGCGTAGTTGATGGCCAACACATCCTGGTCGAACGTGAGCTTGGACTTGAGTTGCGTGGTGATCCAGATGTCGCGGGCGAGGTCGATGAGGTCGGTCCCGGCGACGATCTGGATTTCATTGAGAACGTCCTTGATTCCGGCCACCTTCCACGCCATGCGCACGGCATCGGCGCGCACGGCCTCGCCATCCACCGCCCCGGTAAGAAGGGCCCGCCCCTCATAGACCTCGACGTCGATGTTGATCACCAGCTTGTTGTTGTGGGTCAGCCATTGGGCGACAATCTCGGCTTCGAGCCGGGTGTCGCGGGCGGCGACCTCAAGGCCGCGCTCCTGCAGGGCGGCGACGCCCGTGGTGGCGCCGGCGCCGACCACGACGCCGGCGCACCCGCCGAGCGCCAGGGCCGCCGCCAACACCATGGCCAGCGCCACGGTGGTGGCACGGCCGGAATTCACCGCATGGATCGCTCGCGTCATCGGTTCGGCTTTCCGTTGCCCCCGCCAATCTAGGGTATCTAAGTGGTTATTCTCAATATCGGCGCGCCGTGTCAAACAAGAATATCCGCCGCCGTCCATTAGGGCGTGGTCCGCCAGGCGTTCCTCGTGTGCACCGGCAAACGCCTGGGCACGACCACCATGAGGTCGAAACACACGTCGAGGCCGTCACACCTGGGACGTTGGCGGAGGAAGGCCTCGGCGGCACGGACGATGCGTCGGCGTTGCCGGGCGTTCAGGGCCTGGGCGTCGTCGTCCCGCCGCTCGTGGGCCTTGACCTCGACGATGGCGAGGGTGCGGCCACGGCGCGCCACGATGTTGATCTCGCCGACCGGGGCGCGGAAGCGGCGGGCCAGGATGCGGTAGCCGCGGGGTCTCAGATGCCACGAACAAAATTCCTCGGTCAAACGGCTGAATGCCCAGGCGCGCCGCTTCTTGCGCACCGCGTCGGGCCGGATCATGGGCGCGAGCCCCTGACCGTGCGCATCTCCAAGGCGCGGGCATAGACCCGGCGCCGGGGTACGCCGGTGGCGGCGGTCACCCGCTGCACCGCGTCGCGCACCGAAGTTTCGCCGAGAGCCTCCTTGAGACGCCGGTCGATCTCGGCGCCGCTCGCCGGCGCCTCCTTGGCGGGTGGCGCCACGATCACCGTGACCTCTCCCGCGGGCGCGCCGGCGCCGTCGTAATGGGCGGCAAGTTCGGCCAGGGGGCCGCGGCGCACTTCCTCGAACATCTTGGTGAGTTCGCGCCCGACCGCCGCCTGGCGCGGTCCCAGGATGTCCGTCATGTCGACCAGGGCCCGGGCCAGCCGGCGTGGCGATTCCATGAAGACCAGGGTGGCCGGCACCGCCGCCAGTTCCTGCAGCGATTTGCGCCGCGCCACCCGTCGCGGCGGCAAGAACCCGGCGAACATGAAACGATCCGTTGGCAGGCCCGACACCAGCAAGGCGGCAAGCACGGCGGACGGACCGGGAACGGCGCTAACCGGCAGTGTTTGGTCGATACAGGCCTGCACCAACTTGTAGCCGGGATCGGAGATCAACGGCGTGCCGGCGTCGGCGATCAAGGCCACCGTTTCGCCACCTTTCAGGCGTTTGATGAGCTCCGGGCGTACCTTGGCGGCGTTGTGTTCGTGGTAGGGAGTGAGCCGAGCCGTGATGCCGTGGATGGCCATCAGCTTGGCGCTCACCCGCGTGTCCTCGCAGGCGACGACGTCCGCCGCACTCAGGATGTCGAGGGCGCGGCGCGAAATGTCGGCGGCGTTTCCGATGGGGGTGGCGACCAGGTATAGGCCGGGCTCCGGGCGCCCCGCCGGTGGTTTACTCCGCACCGCCCGGCCGCTAGGGTCTCCATCGGCCCCAGCGTGTGGCCGCTTGGAAGGCTTTGGACCGCCGCATGATGAGATTGCGTTCTTGCGTGCCACGTTTCGCCGCCGCCCCCTTGCTGGCTGCCGTGGGGCTGTTGCTCGTGGCCTGCCAGTCTCCACAACTGTCCACATGGATGCAAGGCGAGAAAGCCGGACCGAAACCGGCGGCGCCGGCTGCCGCGCCTGCGCCGCCACCTTCTCAGCCAGCGGCCGAGGCACCTCGACCGGCGTCCCCGCCCCCGGCGGCGGTCGCCGCCCCGGTTCACGTTCCCGCTCGCGCCCCGTTCGCTCTGCCCTCGGCGGCTGACACGCCACCCTCGTCGCTGGCGCCTTCGCAGGCGGAGACATCCTCCCTGGCGCCTCTCCTTTCGGGCCGCCCTTCGCCGCAAGGTGGCATGGCCCTCAAGGAACCGCCGCCGCCCCCGACCCTCGCCGCGTCGACCAACCGGGTGGCCCTGCTGTTGCCGCTCACCGGCGTCAATGGACGCCTCGGAACGGAGCTTCTGGACGCCGCCCAGCTCGCCTTTTTCGATTTCGCCGACGAAGATTTCGAGCTGGTGGTTCACGACACCAAGAGCACCGCGGACGGGGCGGCCAACGCGGCGGCGCTGGCTATCGGCGACGGCGCGTCCTTGTTGCTTGGGCCCCTGGTGGCGGCCGAGGTCAGGGCGGTGACGCCGGCGGCGCGGGCCGCCGGCATCAACGTGATCGCCTTCTCCAGCGACCGCTCGGTGGCCGGAAACGGCGTTTACATCATGGGCTTTCTGCCGAGCGCCCAGGTTGAGCGGATCGTCGGTTACGCCCGCTCCCGGGGGCTCCTCAGGTTCGCCGTGTTCGCGCCTGACGACGACTACGGGGCGGCCGTGGTCGATGCGTTGCGCGGTAGCGCGGCACGGGTCGGTGCGGCGGTCACCCGAATCCAGTATTATGACCCGGCGGCCGGCGATTTCTCGGACGCGGTTCGCCGGCTCGCCGATTACGATTCCCGCCGCGGGGCGTTGTTGGCCCAGCGCGCCGCGCTCGAGGCACGCGGCGACCAGGTCGCGCGACGCGCCCTTAAGCGTCTGAAAAAGCTGCAGACCATCGGCGATCTTCCGTTCGACGCCCTGCTGCTGCCCGACGGCGGCAAGCGGCTGCAGGCCATCGCCGCCATGTTGCCTTTCTACGATGTTGATCCCGCCAAGATCCGCATGCTCGGCACCGGCCAATGGGACGAACCGGGGATCGGTGCCGAGCCGGCGCTGCTCGGCGGCTGGTTCGCGGCGCCGCCGCCGGCGGCCCGCGCCGAGTTCGAGGCCCGCTACGCCAAGGCCTACGGGCGACGGTCGCCACGGCTGGCCACCCTGGCCTACGACGCCACGGCGCTTGCCGCCGTACTGGCGCGCGGCGAGGAGGGAGCCGACTTCGGTGAAGAGATGCTCACCGCGGCCACCGGGTTCCTGGGCCGCGACGGCATTTTCCGGTTTCTGGAAGAAGGGGTCGCCGAGCGCGGCCTCGGCGTGCTTCAGGTGCAGCGCCGCGGCGCCAAGGTCATCAGTCGAGCGTCCGAGGCCTTCGGCGTGCCCACGAATTAGGCAAGCAGGGCCGCGATCAGCGCGTTGAGCCGGGGCCGCCCGAGCGGCGTGGCGCGCAGGCCCCGCGAGTCGAGGGTGAGGTAACCGGCCCCCGAGAGACGCGCCAGCGCCGCCTCGTCGACGGCGTCCTCCAGGGATTGGCCAGTTTGCTGGCGGAAGCGTTCGCGATCCAGGCCGGCGCCGAGGCGCATCCCCATCATCACCAGCTCGTCGCGGCGCTGGCCCGCATTCAGGGCGCGGCGCTCCTTCGTGCCATGGCCCCTGGCCTCGACAGCGCCGATCCAAGCTTGGGGAGCGGGGATCTGGCTGACGGCGTCGGTGCGGCCGTTTGCCGGGAGGCGGCCGTGGGCGCCCGGGCCGATGCCGGCGTAGTCGCCGCCCAGCCAGTAATTGAGGTTGTGGCGGCTCTCGGCCCCGGGGCGCGCGTGGTTGGAAATCTCGTAGGCCGGCCGGCCCGCGGTGGCGAGTACGTCCTGGGTGACGTCGAAAAGGCGCCCCCCCTGCTCATCACCGGCCGCCTCGATCCCGGCCTTGTGGAACGGCGTGCCGCGCTCGATGGTCAGCTGGTAGAGCGAAAGGTGTTCGGTGCCGAAGGAAAGGGCGTCGCGCAACTCGCCCCGCCACGCCCCCGCCGTTTGTTCGGGTCGCGCGTAGATGAGGTTGAGGGAGACGCGCCGGAAGTGCCGCCCGGCCAACTCCAGGGCGCGGCGCGCCTGGGTCGCCGAATGGGCGTGACCGAGGAAAGCGAGGGCCGCGTCGTCGAACGACTGCACGCCGAGCGACAGGCGGTTGACGCCGGCCTCGGCGAAGGCGGCGAAGCGTCCCGCCTCGACCGACGAGGGGTTGGCCTCGAGGGTGATCTCCACGTCGTCGGCCAGGGACCAATGGGCACCGGCGGCCTCGAGGAGGGCGGCCACCGTCGCCGGCTCCATGAGGGATGGCGTGCCGCCGCCGAAATGGACGCTGGTCACGGTTCGCCGCGCCGCTTCCCCTGCCGTTTCGCTAGCGAAATGAGATAGTTCAGTGCAGAGCGCACGGCGCCAGCGCCCGTGGTCGACATCCTCGGCCACATGGGCGTTGAAGTCGCAATAGGGGCAGCGGCTGAGGCAGAACGGCCAATGGATGTAAATGGCGAAGCCCGGCTGCATGGCGTGTCGCTCCAGGGTTGACGCCCGGAGTCTACGCTCCGAAACACGCCGCCACCAGCTTGTGAAAGGCGTCGGCGCGGTGGCTTATGCGGTGCTTTTCCTCGGGCGCCATCTCCCCGAAGGTGATGGTGTAGCCATCGGGTACGAACATGGGGTCGTAGCCGAAGCCCCGGTCGCCGCGCGGTGGCCACACGAGCCCGCCGTGGACGGAGCCTTCGAAAAATTCGACGTGACCATCCGGCCAGGCGAGCGCCAAGGCCGCCGCGAAATGGGCGCGGCGGTCCTGCCCGCGCGCAGTAGCGCCGGCTTTGCGCAGCTCCTCCTCGACGCGCCGCATAGCCAGTGCGAAGTCCTTCCCGGGCCCCGTCCAGCGCGCCGAGCGAATGCCGGGCGCACCGCCAAGCGCCTCGACCACGAGCCCCGAATCGTCGGCCAGCGCCGGCAGTCCGCAAGCGGCGGCGGTGGCGTTTGCCTTGATCTCGGCGTTGGCTCGGAACGTGGCGCCGGTCTCCTCGGGCTCGGGCAGGCCGAGCTCGGCGGCGGAAGTCACGTCGATCCGGTGGTCGGCCAACAGGTCGCCGAATTCGCGCACCTTGCCCGAGTTGTGGCTGGCGACGACTAGTGTCATCCCATCGAACCGACGCGCCGTCCGCCCTGCCGTCGGCCCCGCCATCCGCCGGGCGCTCGGCTACCGGGAGAGCGTCGCGTCGAGGGCCTCGCGCTGGAGAACGACGAGCCGCGAGATGGCTTGGCGCGATAGCACCAGCATTTCCAGCAGCCGGCTTTCGGGAAACGGCCGATCCTCGGCAGTGAACTGGATCTCCACGATATCGCCGCCACCGGTGAGCACGAAGTTGCAGTCGGCCTCCGCCGCGCTGTCCTCGGCGTAATCAAGGTCGAGGATCGAGGCCCCCTTGTAGATGCCGCACGAGATGGCCGCCACTTGGTCGCGAATGGGCAGGCTTTTGAGGATACCGAGGGACACCAGCCGCTCGCAGGCCATGTGCAGCGCGACGTAGGCCCCGGTTATGGCGGCGGTGCGCGTGCCGCCGTCGGCCTGCAGAACGTCGCAGTCGATCCTGACCTGAATCTCGCCCATGGCCTTGAGGTCGACGACGGTGCGCAAAGAACGCCCGATGAGCCGTTGGATCTCCTGGGTGCGCCCCGACTGGCCGCCGCGCCTTGCCTCGCGCTCCATGCGCTCGCCGGTGGCGCGCGGCAGCATGCCGTACTCGGCGGTGATCCAGCCGTGCCCCGAATCGCGCTGCCACCGCGGCACCCGCTGTTCGACGGTGGCGGCGCACAGCACGTGGGTGTCGCCGAAGCGCGCTAGGCACGAGCCCTCGGCGTACTTGCTGTAGCCGGGTTCGAGCACGACGGCTCGGCACTCGTCGACGGCGCGGCCCGATGGTCTCATCAACAACCTTTCAGTCAAATTGAAGGCGCGCCAAGCTAGCGCGGGCACCGGGTCGCGTAAACCCTCGGATCCCGGCTCCCGGACGTAGTTGCGTTGACGACACCCCATGCGGTTACTAGATTCAATCGGCACCGACAACAAGGGCCGGGACCATGGTTCTGGAACTGAACGAGCGCTCGCAGGCGATATTCCGCCAAATCATCGATGCCTTCGTCGAGACCGGCGAGCCGGTCGGTTCGCGCACCCTGGCGCGGCGCCTCGACGGGGCACTGTCCCCGGCGACCATCCGCAACGTCATGGCCGACCTCGAGGACGCCGGCCTTCTGTTCGCGCCTCACACCTCGGCCGGCCGCCTGCCGACGGATGCCGCCCTCAGGCTGTTCGTCGACGGATTCCTAGAAACCGGCAACCTCACCGAGGACGAGCGCAAGGAAATCGAGAGCCAATGCGCGGGCACGGCGTTGAGCCTGGAAGAGTTGTTGGAGGACGCCACGTCGGCTCTCTCTGGTTTGTCGCAATGTGCCGGCCTGGTGATGGCGCCGAAGGCGGAAAGCCCGCTGCGCCACGTCGAATTCGTCAATCTCAGTCCGGGGCGCGCCCTCGTGGTTCTGGTCACCGAGGGCGGGTTCGTGGAGAACCGGGTCATCGAAACCCCGCCCGGCTTGCCGCCGTCCGCCCTGGTCGAGGCCACTAACTACCTTGGCGCGCGGCTGGTCGGGCGCACCCTCGGCCAGGCCATTGACCGCACCAAGGCTGAGATTGCCGAGCACCGCACCGAGCTCGACGACCTGACCAAGCGGGTTGTCGAGGCCGGTCTCGCCACGTGGGCCGGCGGTGAATCCGAGGGTTCTCTCATCGTGCGCGGCCAGGCCCATCTTCTCGAGGACGTGACGGCCATCGCCGATTTGGAACACATCCGCGCCCTTTTCGCGGCGCTGGAGACCAAGGAGATGATGATCAAGATTCTCAGCCTTGCCGACAGCGCCGAAGGCGTGCAAATTTTCATCGGCGCCGACAACAACCTCTTCAATTTGGCGGGGTGCTCCATGATCGTGGCACCCTATAACAGCTTGCGGCAGAAGCTCGTCGGCGCCATCGGGGTGATCGGGCCGACCCGCATGAACTACGCGCGCATTATCCCCATGGTAGACTACACGGCGAAACTGGTCGGTCGGTTGATCGGATAAAGGAGCAATACAAGAACATGTCGCAAGGCAAACGCAAAAAGCGGGAATCAGTGCCCAAGGATAAGAAAAAGGGCGCCAAGGCCACGGCAGCGGAACAAGCGGAAATCGCCGGGGAAGACGAGAAGGCTCCCGAGGCTGCCCCCGAGGAAGCGCCGGAAACCGCGCCCGATGCCGCGGATGCAGACGCCGCGGAAGAGGAAGTCGTCGAACTGGTGGACCCCCTCGAGGCGGCGCGGGCTGAAGCGGCGGAGCTCAAGGACAAGCTCCTGAGGGCCCTGGCTGAAACCGAAAACGTGCGCCGCCGCGCCCAGCGCGACAGGGAAGACGCCTCCAAGTACGCCATCACTAATTTCGCCCGCGAAATGCTGAAGGTGGCCGACAACCTGCGGCGCGCCCTGGACAGCATCGGCGACGAGGCGCGCCGGGACAGCGAAACCGTCGAGAACCTGACCGTCGGCGTCGAGATGACCGAGCGCGAAATGCTCAACACCTTGGAGCGCGTCGGCATCAAACCGATTGAGGCCCTCGGCCAACGCTACGACCACAATCTCCACGAGGCCATGTTCGATGTCGAGGACGCCACCCAGCCCGCGGGGATGATCATCCAGGTCCTCGAGAGGGGCTACATGCTGGGGGAACGTCTGTTGCGCCCGGCCAAGGTGGGGGTGGCCAAGGGCGGTTCGAGCGTCGCCGAGGAAACGCAACCCACGCAGCCCACAGCGACCGCAGACGAGGAAGCGCCCCAACCTTCCGCGCAATCCGCTGCGGCCCATGAAAAGCGGCCCGAGGCTGACGGCCCGGCTGGCTCCAAACTGGACGAAAAACTCTAATCGGCGGCGCCCTGCGCCAATTGCCGGGCGGGCGGTGGAAACAGGTAATCCCCACCGGGATCGTGTTGGCGGTGGCGCCCCTTGGCGCGGTCCTGGCTTTCCACGGCGTAGCACTAGACGCAACCGTGTGGGCAGGTGTCGTAGGCGCCGATATCGCGCGAGGCGACGCAGGCGCACGTCTTGCGGTGCGACTTGGCTTGGGCGGCGATGGGGCGCCCCGCCGCGTCGCCGAGGCGCCGGGCGTCGATGCACCGGGCCTCGGTGGCGCCGCCGGCGATCAACTGGGGCTGGCCACACAGGCTAAGGGTCATTCCGTGGGCGGCGGCGGTATCGGCGAACGCGGCGAGAAGGTGACGTTTTTCCTCCGCCTCGGGGTCGTTCCACGCGAAGTCCCGGGCACTCGCCGCGCGGTCCATGTTGCGGGCCGTCTTGCGATAAATTTGGGCGAAGGAGACCACCACCTCGTCGACCACCCCGGTCAGCTCCCAAGCCAGCTCGGCGAAAT
>DASCNF010000214.1:0-11843 GCA_036011345.1 Rhodospirillales bacterium
CCACCGCCTGTTCCTCCCCGAAGAACGCCGTTTGCAGGAGGGCGGCATGGTCGGCATCCCAGTAGCCGCCGTTGCCATAGTCGAGCCATTCAAACAGCAAGGGGAACACGGGATCGCCCGTGTGGTACCAGTTCCATCCGTACCACTGTCCGCCGGCAACGAGCGCCGCGCCAGCAAAGACCGCGCCGCGGACAATCCAGCCGCGCCCGGCCAGCAGGACGACGCCGGTTGCCGCCACGAAGAACAAGCCCGTGTATTTGCCGCCCATGAAGAAGCCCGCCGCCAACCCGGCCAGCGCGGCGTAGCGGAGGCCTCCCGTACCCAGCGCCGAGGCGGCGGCAATGGCGGCGATGGCGGCGAACATGGCGAGCCTCGCTTCGACCTGCCCCGATCCCGCCCCGAAGACCATCGCCGGTGTTGTCACCAATACAAGGGTTGCCGCCAGCGACCAGGTGATATCGAGATGGCGGCGGCAAACCGTATAAAACAGGGCAACCAGCCCCCAGCCGCTGACGAACGTCCACAGGGTTAGGGCGCCCTCTCCGCCGAGGCCGAGCGCCGGCACGTATGTCATCTGCACCAGCAAAGGCACCGCTCCGTCGAGGGCGCGTGGCACAAACTCGAGACGGCCGGCGGCGAGAAACCGTTTCGCAAGCTGGAAGTGGTAGGCCAGGGAATCGCCGTCGGCGGGGGGGGACAAGCCCTCCAGCAGATCGAAGGCCGCCGCTACGCCAATGAGACCGAGCAGCGCCCACTGCACCCGATCGAAGCGCGGTCCGACGATGGCGGAGGAGGGCCGCCTCAGGAAAATCACCCCGCAAGCACCGGCGGCGAGCAACAAGGCCAACGCGGTGCCGTCGAAAAGACCAAGCACGCCGGCCGGGAAGAGCAGCCAGCCGAGAACGCCCGCACCCAAGGCAAACGACCAGCACGCGCGGGCACCCCGGTCCAGGCTTTCCGAAACACCGAAAAGGCGGAGTATCGCCGCGCCGAGGCCCAGGCAGCAAAGGGTCTGCAACGCAACGATGAGCGGAGCAATCAAAACGACGCCAACTTGTCGAGGATGGGACCGGCGAGATGGCGGAACTGGAAAAGGTAAGCCGCCATGACGGCAACGATCCAAGCCCAGATCAATATGGACGAAATTCTAGTCTTATTGTCCATGCCGGCAATTCCAGAAATAGCGATACGCCACGAGCCAATTCAAATGGTAAGCACCTGTCGCCATCGCGCCAACACCGTCTCGGGAAACTCCCCGACCAGGCGTGCCGGCGCGGGCAGCCCCTTTCCCCGTTGGACAACGATCCCCCGATGCCCTATTCAAGGGCCGCTGAGCACAATTTTCCGCGGCGATAAGGGCACTCCGTCAGAAGCCATCTCATGATGCGATCCTTCAATCCTGTAGCGGCAGGTTTCGGCCTTGCTCTCGCGGCCGCGGCGGTCCCCTTCGTCGCCTTTCTTCAGGCCCGGGCCGTTGTCCCCGTGGCGATACTGGCGGCCATCATGTCCCTGGGATTGGCCCGCAAGGCGGTCGCATGGCGCCTCGATATCGGCAGGCCGCTTGCCGCCATCCTGGTGCTGGCCTGCCTGTGGGCGGCGGTATCGACCCCGTGGGCGCCGGATACATGGCTGGGGACCCGTGGTGCCCTCAAGCTTGCCGGCAATCTCTTGCTGGGCGCGGTCCTATTCTCGGCGGCGCGAAAGCTCGATGCCGATGGACGCCGCTGGATCGCACCGGCGCTGCTTTTCGGATTCGGGTTCACCCTTGTCCTGCTCTTTGTCGAGGAACTGTTCAAGGGCCCGATCAGCGTCGGCCTTCGTGGCTTGCCTTACCGGGGACCGGGCGGGTTCTTCTGGCTCAACGCGTCGGCGGCCATACTCATCCTGATAATTTGGCCGGCCTCCCTGCGCTTATGGCAGCGCCATCGCGGCGCCTTGATCATCGCCGCCTTCGGTCTGGTGGCATTGATTCTGTACCTGATGACGTATTGGACCGGATTGGTTTCCCTGATCGCCGGAGTCATCGCCGCCTTCTGCGTTTACGCCTTCACAAGGCGCGCCGGCATCATCCTTGCCGTTCTCTTCGCGCTTGGCGTGGCCGCCGCGCCCCTCCTGCCGTCGACGGCCTTGAAGCCAGACACGGTCGTCGAAGCGGTTGGCGACGTTCCTCCGCCGCTGATGCATCGGCTCCATATCTGGGAATTCACCTCCCAACGGATCGCCGAACACCCGATCCGGGGCTGGGGCATGAATGCCTCGCGTGTCATTCCGGGGAGAAAGAACATCGTCGAGGGAAAGGCGTGGTCCGGTTACGTCATGCCCCTTCATCCCCACAACGCGGTGCTGCAGGTATGGCTCGAGCTCGGGGCTCCGGGCGCGCTTCTGTTCGGCGTCCTTGGGGTTCTCGTGTTTCTCGGCATCACCCGCCCGCACATACCGCGCGTCCACGCCGCCGCCGCCGCCGGGCAAGTGATGACCGCGCTTGCCTTGCTTTGCTCGAGCTATGGAATCTGGCAAAGCTGGTGGCTCGCCACGCTGTGGGTATCTGCTTCGCTCATGGCGGTCACCATGTCCGAGCGCAAATCTCAAGGCCTGATTGAATTCTGATTCAAGGTTCCGGCTTCTCGAACTCGGCGACCAGACACATCCCGAAGCGGCCCTTCAGGAACCTGTCCAGCCAGCCGGGAACGAGAGGTAGAATCTTCTTCTGGTATTGGGTGACGATGATGCGGCGCGGCCTGAGGCCGGCGCCCTCAAGTAGCGCCACCATCTCCTTCCGACTGAGATAGCGGTGATAATAGCCGTCCGTGTAGAAGTCCTGGACGGTTCCCAGGGTGTGGCCTTGAAATGCCTTTCCCCTGACTATCAGCCAAAAGAGTCCGTGCACGTAATAAGTCACGCTGTGGCGGTGGTAGACCATGACGAGTCCCGTCCCCGCCGGCTTCAGGACGCGGGCAACCTCGGCGAAGGCGGCCTTCATATTGCTCGTGTGATGAAGGACGCCCCAGGAATAGATGAAATCGAAGCTGGCCGGCCGAAAGGCCAGTTTCTCCGTGTCCGTGCGCGCGATGGCGACGTCGGCTTGGTGCGCCTCGGCGGTCCTTCGTGCGATGTCGATCGCCGCTTTGGTCAGGTCGACGGCGGTCGTCGAAGCGCCCGACTTGGCAAACAGGCATGAAAAGATGCCCGAGCCGCAGCCCAGGTCGAGAACGCGCTTCCCCCCGAATCCGGCAAAATCGAAGCGCTCGCGCAGGAATGGGCTTCCCGCGAGCACCCGCGCCTCCAGGTCCTTCAGGTCCTCGGGGCCTTCCGGAAGGCGGTGCTCGGCCTTCCAGTCGGCGTACGTCATCGGCATCTTCTCCCACCACAGGCGGTTGCGCTCCTGGGCGACGGCCGTTTCCAGATCGACCTTGCGGCGCGTGCCGACGAACGGGTTTCCGGCTTCCGGCGAGTGCTCTGGCGAACTCCTGTCGGCGGTGGCCAGCGCCCATGCCGCCGAAACGAGCCCGACCGGGAACACCACGCAGTCGCGCCCCGCCCGCAGGTATTGCCGGCGCGAGGAATGCCCCATCGCCGCCTGAGCATGAATGATCAGGGCGCGCAGCAGCACGGGCAAAAGCGCGCCCCGCCCGCGGCCCCGGAGCCGGCCGGCGTGGCGGTGGAGGATCACCATGGCACACCGGCGGCGGAGATCGATGTGGCTGCTGATACTGTTTTCCGTGACGTGGTTGCGGGTCAGGGCGCCGGCGAACACGCGAAAACGGGTTCCGGGCGCGGAAATCAGCCTCAGCCACATCTCGTAGTCCTGCCCCGAGGCAAGGCATTCGTCGAAGCCGCCCGCGGCCATCAGAGCTTTGCGGCGCGCTACTACTGTCGAGGTGGCAATATAGCCGCGCAGGAAATAGGAGATGAACGGATCGGGCGCCGTCTCGAAATGACGGGCGCAATCGAACACGTTCTCCCCGTCGCCACCGGCGAGACGCACGTCGTGGGAAACGAGCACATTGTCCGATCCCTCCAGGTGCGCCATGGTGCGCGCCAGTTTTTCGGGCAACCACTCGTCGTCAGCGTCAAGAAAGGCGACATAGGCCCCATTCGCTTCCCGTACCGCCCGGTTCCTGGCCGCGCCGGCACCCCGGTTTTCCTGGCTGACGACCTTGAGGTCGACCCCGTTCATTTTATCGGCCATGGCCATGGCCGCCTCGTAGGTGCCGTCTTCGGAGCCGTCATCGACGACGATGACTTGGCTGGGCTTGAGGCTCTGCGCGGCGACGCTTTGCAGGGCGCGGCCGATGGTGGCCGCCGCCCGGTAGGCCGGCGTGATCACGCTGACGTCGGCGAAAGCGGCGTCAGGCGGCATCGGCGAAGGCCTCCAGTCCGTCGCCGGGAGCCGCCTGGCACGCCGCGTCCTCGACGTGGATGCGCACGGCGAGCTCCAACATGAGTAGGGTGTAGACGCGGAAACCGTGACGCCGGGGCTCGGCGAGCAGTCTTTCGATGCCCTGCTTCGACCACCATCCGCGCTCGAGGGTCGCCGGGCGCGTCAGGATGCGCCGGGCAAGCGGGCCCAACCCCGCCTCCAGCCACGCCGGCACCGGCGCGGCGAAGCCCTGCTTGGGCGCGGCGGTTACGGCTTCGGGCAGGAAGCGTGCCGCCATGCGGCGCTGCAGTCCCTTCTGGCGGGCGCCGGGCGTGCGCGTCTCCGGGCTCACGGCGAGGGCGGCCTCGACGAACCGGTGGTCGAGGTAAGGCACCCGCCCCTCGACACCCACCGCCATGGAAGTGCGGTCGAGGAGGGTGAGCAGGTCTTCCACCAGATAGCTGTTGAGGTCGGCGTAAAGGGCGGCGGTGGCGGGCGGCCCCTCGAGCTCAGCGAAAAGCCGCTCTTGCGCCGGCGTCGGCGCCGGCTGGCGGTTGCCCAGGAGGGCCCGCATCGGCGCCGGGAAGTGGGTGGTGTGGTCGTGGAGATAGCCGCCCCGGTCGCCGTCGAACTTCGCGGCGCGGGCCAGTTTCCAGGCGGTCATCGGTGACAAGCGGCCAACGGCAGGCTCGATCGCGCCCCGGCGCAACCAGCCGGGCACCCTCAAGTAGCGGCGCTCCACCGCGAGCTGAAAGTAGCGCCCGTAACCGGCGAAGAGCTCATCCCCGCCGGTGCCGTTGAGCACCACCTTGACGTGGTCAGCGAGGACCCGCTCGATCAGGTAGTTGGGGAGAAGCGCCGGGTCGTTGAGGGGCTCGTCGCAATACCAGGCGAGACGGGGCAGGTGCCGGGCCACCGATTGCGCGGAGACGTCGAGCACCTCGTGCCGCGTGCCGTAACGTTCGGCGACAAGGGCGGCGCGCGGCGCCTCATCGACGGTCGCGCCTTCGAAGCGCACGGTATAGGTGTTGAGGGGGCGGTCCAGTTGGCGCGCCGCCAGGGCCACCATGAGCCCCGAATCGATGCCCCCGGACAACAGCGCGCCGAGGGGTACGTCGCTTCGCAATTGCAGGCGAACACTGTCGGCGAGCAGCTCGGTCAGGTGCTCCTCGATGGCCTCGATGCCTTGGGGCAGGCCATGCGCCATGTCCGCCCGCCAATAGCGCCGGAGCGAGACGCGCCCCTCTTTGTCGGCCTCCAACAGATGGCCCGGCGGCAGTTTTTCGACGCCACGGTAGAGGGTGCGGGGTGCCGGCACGTAGCCGTGCGCCAGATAGGCCGATACGGAAACCTCGTCGACGGCCGGCGTCACCAGGCCCGAGGCGAACAGCGCCTTGATCTCGGAAGCGAACAGAACACCGCCGCCGACGAGACGCGCCCAGTAGAGTGGCTTGACCCCGATGCGGTCGCGCACCAGCAACAACCGCTCGGCGTCGCGCTCGTAAAGAGCGAGCGCGAACATGCCGTTGAGTTCATCGACGAAGTCGTCGCCGAGCGCTCGGCTAAGCGGCAGCACAACCTCCATATCGCCCTCGGACTTGTACCGATAGGCGCGCGCCGCGCCGTGCGCGCGCAGCTCCAGATAGTTGTAGATTTCGCCATTGCCCAAGAGCACGCGGGCGCCGCCGTCCTCGACGATGGGCTGGTCGCCGGTGTCGAGATCGATGATGGCAAGCCGCGTGAAGGCGGCCTGAAAGCACTTGTCCGGGCTCTCGTAGAGCCCGGCGCCGTCGGGCCCCCGGTGGCCCATGGCCTCCAGCATCGACTGGAGATCGGCCCTAAGCGTGGGCGCGCCGCGCGGCAGGAACAACCCGGCGATCCCGCACATTCAGGAAACCTCCACGGTTATCGTCGATTCCCAGGGTAGTTCCACGTGCGAGGCGATCTCGATGGTGGTCGCCGGCGTGCCCTCGCCGTAGGCGCGCCAGAACGTGGCCGGGGCAAGGCTCACGGGGTCATTCGAGGCCACTCGATACGTACGGCCCTTGCCTCGGAGAATCACCCCGTCCGCCGATTTCCGGGCAGGCAATGCGGTGTGAAGGAAGCGGCTCACGGCGTGGCATCCCCCGCCCTCGACCCCGTCGGTAATCTCGAAAGCGTTGCCGGCTAACCGCCAGTGCCGGCTAACGGCGCCGATGCCGCCGAGCCGGACGTATCCGTGGTGCACAAGGCGTACGCCGTCGGCCTCCGCCGCCAGGACCGGCGGCCTACCCGTGACCGCGGCACGGAACCCGTCCGCATAGTAGGGACGGTTCGGCGGGTAGGGATCAGCGCCATCGACGACGAGCGTGTTATGGGCCGTCGCGGCGCATCCGGCGTCCCCCACCGGGCCGTACGATCCGCGCCCCATGTCCTTGAACACCGCCTCGCCGGCGAAGTGCAGCTCGAAACCGCCGAGATCCTGGTGGCCGTGGCCGGGCATGGGGGACCAGCCCTCTGACGCGGCGTGCCAGAGGCCCGACCAAGGGCCGAAGTCACCACGCAGCCAGCCATCGGCGCGCAGCGTCTCGGCCGATACCGGCGCGCACGAATCGCGAAGCGCCGCGAACGCCATTCTTTCGTCCTCGTCGAGCAGGCCGGCCCAGCCGCTGTCCACATCGCCGCCGGGAAGCAACCCCGCCAGGTGCTCGGGCGGGCAGTCGGGGGAGACGTCGCCGACCAACGGAAATCCGCCAGGCAAGGCCAACCGTGGGATGACGGCCAGCGCCCGCCGGGTGATCGATTCCAGCTCGGCGGCCTCGGCGCGGCCATGGGCGCGGGCGGCAAGCCAGGCGTCGGCGTAGCCTCGCGCCAGCAGCAGGTGGTAGTGGCTCGATCCTTCGCGCAGGACGCCGGAGGGCAGAAAAATACGCCGCGCTTCCTCGATCAGAACGCGGGCGCCGAGATCCGCAATTGCATCCATGCCCAGCTCGAGCCCAAGGATGAACAATCCGCGTCCGTTGTTGGCCAAGTGGTTCGAGGTGTTGTGTTCGCCTGAGTATTCGAGGCGCTTGGCCATGGCCGGGGCGTGCTCGGCAAGCAGCGCGAGTGTATCGGCGCGTGGGCCCGGCAGACCGTGGCGCCCAGCGAAAGCGAGCAGGTTGATGGCGCGCTCCGCCGCCGTATAGGGATGCCACGCCCAACCCTGCTCAGGCGTGCCGTGTCGGTGCGCCCAGGCCCGCCACAGGGCGCCGACCCAGGCCGGGTCGATGCCGTGGCCGACCACGGGCAGCCAGGCGAAGCGGTGTAACCCGAGAAGGGTCTCGGTGTCGGCGAAGCGGCGCTCCATCAACGCATCTTCCTGGCCCGGCGCCACCGTGACGGTTTCGCCGGGCAGGGGCAGGGTCACCGGGGCTCTCGGTTCGGTGGCTGGTATTTCCGCGTATGCCAGGCCGGCCACGGATGCCGTCGCTGGTGCCGGCGGCGCCGCCATGCCGTCGAGATAGGGGGGGCACCCCGCCGTGAACGGTGGCGGACCGGGCCAGCGGCCGAGCGCCCGCGCCATCAGCCAGCGCCGCAGGACCGGGTCGCCGGCCACTTGGGAGGCCTTTCGTTTGAAGGCTTGCATCATGGTTATGGCAGGGACAGGAGATATCTCAACTGATGCTTGCCCCAGCCGGCGATGAGGTGGTCGCGCCGCAATTGGAAAGGATCGTCGCCCAGGCGCATCGCCCCGCGCCACCCCGTGGCCAGGGACCGGTAGCCGGCCTCGCGGGCCAGGGCGCCGTCGCGTTCCAGGAAAAAATCTTTCTCGGGGATGCCGTAGGGCGGACAGAAATGGCCGCACACGGCGCCCACCTCCCGTTCTATGGCGGCCTTGGATTCGCTGAGCTCGGCCATGGCGGCCTCGGCGCCGAGTTCCGCCAGGCGCACGTGCGCGCGGCAGTGAGAGCTGATGATCATGCCGTTTCGCGCCATCGTCCGGCAGTCGTCCCAGGTAAGGAATTCGAGAGAGGTGCGCCGGCCCCTGAACCCGAAATCGCGGCGCGCCGCCGCGTCATCGGGCGCCAGGGTTGCGCCGATCATGGCGGTGACAACGTAGAAGGCAGCGGGGATGCCGCGCTCCGCCAAAATGGGCAGGGCGCCGGTCAGGCAGCTCTTGAGGCCGTCGTCGAAGGAAACGCAGAAATAGCGCCCGTCGATGGCGCTGCCGCCTTCCAGCAGCGCCACGGCGTCGTCCATGGAAATGAACTCGCCGAAGCCGGCCAAGTAATCGAGCTGTCGGATGAAGCCGGCCCGCTCGTCGTCGAAAACGTGGTGATAGTAGGGAAAGCGGATCCAATCGCCGGTTTCGTCGATGCGCCGTCCCACCGCCAGGGCCCTGAGCGCCACGTCCCGCGCCAGGGCGCGCAGGGGTGCGTGCCAGGGATCGAGCGCCGTGAACTCGGCGTAGGTGGCGGTGGGCCGGGGCGTTCCCCCGGTGCTCGCTTCACTCATCGGTGGCGTGCTCACAGGGTATCCACGTCGCCGCCCATGATGCGCCAAGAGGCGTGGGTGTGGACGTTGGCGCCCAGCGTGCGCGCCGTCAGCGCCCGCACGATGAACGGTGCCATGCGGTGGCGCACGAACCCGGCGCGCCTGAGCGCCGCCACCACGGGCGCCACGTTGCAAAGCGTTTCCAGTATCCAGGCGCGGCGCCGGCGCGCCCGGCCGATGACGGCGGCGAGAATCGCTTCGACGCCGCGGCGGTGGCCGCCCAGCAACTCTACCAGGTGGGCGCGGCCGTCGGCGGCCTCTCCCCAGGCGGCGCCGCGCATCCCCCAAACGCCGGCGGCGACCGGTGTATCCCCCTCATGGGCGCACACCCATTCGTAGTCGTGCCCGGCCTCCGGCGCGTAACGCCAATCGAGCCATTGCGGCGTACGCACGATGCGGCACAGGCCGGGTTCGGCGCACCAGTCGCCGAGCAGCGCGCCAAGGGCCGCCGGCTCCGGCCGCCCCGAGCGGATTTCCAGCCCGCCCGCCGATCCCCGCGGCCACAACGCCGCCGCGGCGTCGGCCAGAGGCCCCAGCCCGCCGGGCACCCGGGGATGGGCTGAAGGACGGATGGGCCGCGTCCAGTGCGCGATGTCGCCCGAGTGGTCTAGGTTGAGGCGGCGCACGAACCCCGGATAGCTGAGCGGGTTGGGGAACCCGTAAATGACCTCGAAGCCACGGCTCACGGCCAGCTCGTAACAGGCATTGGCCAGCTTCACGAACATGCCCTGGCCCTGGTAGTCGGGGTGGGTCATGGTATCCATGGACTGGATGCCCGGCACGACCTCGTCGCCGAGCCGGAGGCGCACCGGCCAGGCGGTATAGAAGCCGACGGCACGCTCGCCATCCATGGCCAGCATCGCCGGGCAGATACCTTCAGGCGCGGTGAAGTAGCGCCAATGGTCGTAATCGCGCGGCCGGTTGTATCCCCAGACGGCGGCGTAAAGGGCGCGGATGAGATCGAGGTCGCCCGCCTCCATGGCGCGCATCGACCAATTGGCCTCGCTCATCCCTGGCCTCCGGAGGCGCGCATGCCGGATGACCGAGGCTGGTCCGCAATCGCCGCGTCTCCCAACAGGGCGTCGCGCCAGATTTCCGGCCTCGGTTTGGCGAACACCGTCTCCGGGTCGATGGGTGGAGGCAGCCCCAGGGCGTCGAGCGTCCCGGCCAGGGTTTGCGCCGTAGCGCTCGGCACCGCGAAGCTCTCGGGGACGGGATCGGAAGGAATCTTGTTTTCCGCCTGGAAACGCACCGTGGGAAGCCCTCCGATCACCGCCTCCAGCCCGACCGTGGTCAGGGCGTAGATCACGGCGGCGAGTCCCTTCTGCCGGTCGAGGGGTTCGGTCGTCCGCTCGACCCCCGGGCCGTCCGCGAACTCAAACGGCGTCATCGGGTGGTCCTTGACCAGAAAGCGCCGTCCGGCGGCGCCGAGCGGGCGCACCGCCGCCACCATCGCGCCAGCGATATCGGGGTCGTAGGGAAGGGCGACGAAAACCGGTCCCGCGGGGTCGAAGGGCAAGTTCCCCAAGCGCCCGACGCGGAGCGCTCCGGCAACGGTGATCCGCGCCTCGTCAAAGCCGCGCTCGCGCAGCAATGTCCGGCTGGCCGGCCCGCTGGCCAGGATGCGGTCGGGGAGGCTCGCCGTCCCGTCGTGATTGGAGGCGGCCGCGTAGTTCCACTCGCGCCGGCCGATGGTCGTGTGCTGGTAGCCGATGGTCCTGGCGTCGATGCGCCGCGCATGGCGCACGAAGTGTCGCTCCCAGGCGTGGTTTTCCCACGGCCAGGCGACGACGCCGGGCCGGGCCGCGTCGAGCCACGCTTGTTGACACATCTGTTGCCAGCGGATCATGGCGGGCTGGCCGGTGCCTCCTTCAAGGGCGGCGGCGCGGCGCACCAGCCAGCCGTATTCGCCGCAGAGGTCCCGCCGCGACGGCCGCCAGCGGGCGCCGACGAGGCCGAGGGCGGCGAGCACCCCGCCCCAGGCGTGAAGACTGAAGGTGCGGCCGCCACGCGCCAAGGCGCGGGTGCCGGCGAGCGGGCAATCGACGTGGAGGAGGCGCACCAGTTTGGGCATTTCCTTCATCAGGTCGCCGAAATAGGCATCGCTGCCTTCGGCGTCGCTGGCCGGGTGGGCGTAGACGAGAAGCACCGGGGCATCCTTTGGATAAGCGGCGCGCTGGCCGGCGAGGGCAACCGCGGCCACGGCGACGCGCCAGGCCACGCGGGCGCGGGCAAGAGTGCCCCGCACCGCCAGACCCAACCGCGCCGGCCACAGGGGTGGTGGCCTTCCTGCCTCGACGCCGGGCCTTGCGGACAGATGGCGGAACAGCCACGGGTCGTCGCAGACGACAAGAACGGTTTCCGTTCCTTGGGCCAGATCGTCGATGAGCCGCGACCAAGCCAGCATCAATCCCAAATCGGAAGAGTTGGCGGCGGTGGCGGGGGCGTGGGCGAGGCCGGCCGAGGGTTCCTCGCCGAGCTGCCTGGACAGCGCCCACCACACATCTGCGATGGCGTCGAAAGCATCCTCGAGACGGGCTGTCAATTGCGGCAGGCGGCAGCCACCATCGAGACCGGGCGTAGCGGCGTCGGCGGTGCACCAATGCCGATAACGGCGGCGCTCAGGCAAGTGGCGGGATGTGGCGAGGAGGACCGTCATCTTGGAGAATGCGCTTACCAGTCCGCGTAGCGCTTGGCCAGGGACAGGTCCCTTTGCAGGAAAACCGCGAAGAATCCCTCGAAATCGAGCTTGCGCCAAAGCGGAGCCGCCAGTCGCAACAAGGACCGCCGCGGATATTGCCAGTAGGTCTTGGTGAATACGGGACGAAAACCGGCGAAGCGCGCAAGCAGCAGCCAATCGTCCGGTGAGAATTCGTAGAAGTGCACTTCCTCCGCCGTCATGCGCTCGGGAAGGGCTCCGTCCTGCAGGCGCATGTGCGCGCCCCCGAATCGGCTGCGGCGGCGGTAG
>DASCNF010000215.1:0-17981 GCA_036011345.1 Rhodospirillales bacterium
CAGGAACCCCTTGAGCTGGTCGCCTTCGGGCTCGAAGTGCGAGGTGCTGACGTTGGGAGTGATGCGGGTCAGCACCTGATCCCCGGAAATCATGACGCCGAGCTCGGCGCAATAGAGGCAGGCGTGCTCCGGCGAGTGCCCCTCGCCGACGATGACCCGCCACGCATTGCCGTTGATCACGATGTCGTCGCCGTTGCGGATGCGGTAGTAGTTCTCGGGCAGGGTGACGCCCAGGTGGTAGCGCACATGGCCGCTCCGGAAGATCTCGAGCCGCTTGGCGTCGAGACCATGGCGGTCATAGAAAAAGCAACGCGCGTCCCGGTCGTCGGAGGCCAACTGGCGGATGGCCAAGTTGGAGGCCATCCACTCGGATTGGGTCATGTGGGGGTGGATGCCCCAGGTCTTCTCCACCCAGCCGCTCGATCCCATGTGATCGGGATGGAAGTGGGTGACGATGAGGCGCTTGATGGGGGCGCCGTCCAGGCACTCCTTCCATATCTTCATGAGCTGATCTTGGGTGTCGCTCCATCCGTAGCCGGTGTCGATCAGAGTCCAGCCGTCACCGTCCCTGAGCGCCCACAGGTTGATGGCCTTGAGCTTGAAGGGCAGCGGCGTGGCGATCCAGAAAATGCCGGGGCGCACCTCGATGGCCGTACCCGCCCCCGGTTGCTCGTCATAGGGGAAGTGCACATCGGCCAGGGGCTCGGTGTCCGCTTCTTTTGTAATGTCATCCACGATGGCATCCGTTTCCTGTGTTTGCGGGACGGTGGCGGTGCGCCGCCCGTATACCAACGGCGGGGCGCCGTGACAACAGGGCAAGGCCCTTGCGGCTCACACCGAGATCCCCTGCTCGTCCAGAAATGAGGTCATGGCGCCGATGCAGGCCTCGGACTTCTCGATCAGCAGCAAGTGGCCAGTGCCGGCAATGCCTTCATACAGGTAGTCCGATTCGGAGGTCAACGCCCGGTTGGCCACCGCCGAGGCCGAGGCGCCGTCCATCTCCGCATCGGCGGCGAAGCCGTTGCCGTGGCTGAAAAACAGCCGCGTGCCCCGTGCATTTCCGTGGATACGCGCGCCGATCGGCACGCCGTCGTTCATGACCATCTCTAATTCGTCACGGGGTGGTGGAAGCTCGAAGCTTTTCATTATCCTCACCGTATCCCGGTTTCCTTCACCGGCCCGTGTAGCTGGGCTTGCGTTTCTCGCGGAAAGCGCGGATGCCCTCGGCGTGGTCCTCGGTCTTGAGCAGCACGCTCTGGGCGACGCGTTCGAGCACGCGCGCCGAGGTCTCGTCGATGCTACTGGACGTGTTCAAGACGGCCTTGGCCAAGCCTAGGGCCTGTGGCGCCTTCCTGGCCAGCTTGGCGGCCAGCGCGTCGGCCTCCTCATAGAGCGCTTCGCGGGTCTCGGCGAGGCGGGTGACGAGCCCCACCTGCATCGCTTTTGTGGCATCGAGGACGGCACCGGCCAGCACCATTTCCTTGGCCCAGCCGACGCCGATCATGCGGGCCAGCCGCGAACAGCCGCCCGATCCGGGGATGAGGTTGATGTTGCCCTCGGTGAAGCGAAAGGTGGCGTCCTTGGTGGCCATGCGGAAGTCACACGCCATGGCCAGTTCCAGACCGCCGCAGGCGCAGATGCCGTGGATGGCGGCGATCACCGGAATCTCGACGCGCTCTAGGGTATCGAAGAAGTCGTGGACCCAGCGGTATTCGACGCGGAAGCGCGCCGTCGCCCAGTCGGCCTCGAACCAGCTGATGTCGGCGCCCGAACTGAAGGCGCGCTCGCCCTCGGCCTTGAACACGATGACGCGGATATCGGCGTCGCTCTCGATGCGCCACTGGAGGGCCAGGAAATCGGCCCGCATGGTGTCGCCAAAGGCGTTCAGGGCGTCGGGCCTGTCGAGGGTGATGGTGAACACGCCGTCGGCGGCATCGACTTTGACGGCCTTGAACTCGTGGAACGGCTCGGGGAACGGTCCTCTCGTCATTCGTTTCTCCTCCTGGAATTGCCGGCGTTGCCGGGCCGCGCGGCCGGACGTCGCCTGTTGCGGGAACGGGGCCTGTTGCGGAAAACGGGCCTATTGCAGAGAGAGCACGATCTCTTTGGTTCTTTCGGCCATCTCTACCCCGGCCGCCTCGAAGGCGCTCATCGGCGGAAAGGCCAGGCCGACGGACCCCATGTACCCCTTCATCTCGTCGAGGTAGCGGTTGAGGATCTGCTCGTGGCTGTGGCGCTTCAGGCCTACCCGCAGGCAGTACTCGTTTTCGGCGTTTCCGGGGCGGCCGAAAGCGCGCTTGACGGCGTTGGGAAGCACCCGCTCGAAGGACACCTTGAATTTAGCAAACCGGTCGGTGTCCCTGGCAAACTCCTTGAGCACCTGGATGCCGGTGCCGTAGTGCTCCTCCTCGTCGGCCAGCACCACTTCCTGGCTGTCGGCCCAGGGGGTGTAGCTCGAATGGCGGTATTCCATGATCTGGTGGCTGCCGGCGCGGTCGACGACGAAATTGAAGACCGCGATGTCGATCCATTTCGTGAGGTCGATGGCCCAGAACTCCCCGGCCGGGGGGCGCGCCGCGATTATCGCCTCAGGGTCCTCACCGAGATCGCGCAAGAGAACGACCAGCCCCTGGCTGTGCTGCACCTCCTCGAGGGTGAACACCGCGAGGCGGTGTTTTTCCTCCCACGTCGGCGCCGCCGTGATGGCCTGGCCGAACACCTCCGCCGTCGCCGTTTCCGCGTAAATCTGGCGCGTCATCAGGCGGATGAGCATGTCCCGGTATTCGCCCGTGGCCTCGGCGGCCGAGCGTATCTGTGCAACCATTGTCTCCCTCCCCGGCGGTTCCCGCTCTTACATACTGGCTAGAACGTATTTTCATATACCGGGGGAATCAACCGGGGAATCCGGCACCGACGGCTAACCTTACAAACTTTTAATCTCCCGGCAACGGCCCGGTAAGGTGCCGTTTTCCATAGTGGCCGGCGAATTGGGTTTGGCCAGTAACGGAGGACCATCATGTCGAACATCCAACGAAGCGGCACCAGGCGCCGCATGGGCGGAATAGCCGCGGCGCTCTCCGTCACCGCGCTCGCCGGCGCGGCGAGGGTGGTGCATCATTGGGGCACCGATGCTTGCGCCGTTCGCCCGTTTGGTGTCAATTCCTTGAATTCCGCCGGTCAAACCGGTCGCTTCATGTTGGGCAGCCAACCATGGCCACGGCGTCGCGATCATTCCAGGTAATGGCGAAACCCATCGGTGCGGTGTGCAATCTCGATTGCGCCTATTGCTATTACCTCGAGAAAAAGGACCTTTACCCAAGGCGCCAATCGTTCCGCATGGTCGACGACGTGCTCGAGAGCTACATCGTCCAGCACATCGAGGCCTGTCCCGACGACCTGATTTTTTTTGCCTGGCACGGCGGTGAACCGACCGTCCTGGGGCTCGACTATTTCCAGCGCATCGTCGAGCTGCAGCGCCGGCACCAGCCGTCCGGGCGCCGCATCCAAAACGGCATTCAGACGAACGGCATGCTCATCGACGAGGAATGGTGCCGTTTCCTGGCGGCCGAACGTTTCCAGGTAGGGCTGAGCGTCGACGGGCCGCGGGAACTCCACGACCCCTATCGCATCACCAAGAGCGGGGACTCGACCAACAAGCGGGTGATGCAGTCCTTTCAGCTCCTCAAGCGGCACGGCATCGAGTGCGACATGCTTTGTGTAGTTCATCAAAAGAATGTGCACCAAGCGGCATCGGTGTACCGGTTTTTCCGGGACAACGATGTCAAGTTCCTGCAGTTCCTGCCCCTCGTCGCCCGCAAGGGCGATAGCGGAGTGAGCGCCAAAACCGTTCCGGCGGAAGCCTACGGGGTGTTCCTGTGCACCGTCTTCGACGCGTGGATCAAGCACGATGTCGGGCGCATCGCCATCCAGAACTTCGAAGAGGCGTTGCGGCCTTTCCTCGGCATCGAGCATTCGATCTGCATATCCAGGGAGACCTGCGGCGACGTCGTGGTCGTCGAGCACAATGGGGACGTCTATTGCTGCGACCATTTTGTGAGCCCGGAGTACCGCCTGGGAAACATCGCCCAGACGCCGCTGGTCGAACTGCTGGAAAGCCCGGCGCTCGCCGACTTCGGGCGGCGCAAGGAGGGCCTGCTGCCGGGTGCCTGCCGGGCCTGCGAATTCCTCGGCTCGTGCAATGGCGGATGCCCCAAGGACCGATTTACCCGCACGAAGGACGGCGAAGACGGCCTCAACTATCTGTGTGCCGGATTCCAACGGTTTTTTGATTACAGCCGACCTTACCTGCGCCTCATGGCGGCGGCCAGAAAGTTGGGAAAATCCCCCGAGCAGCTCATGGGCTTGTTGCAATCCGAGGGGGCCGGGGCGACGCGCCAGACGGGCCGCAACGACCCCTGCCCGTGCGGCAGCGGCCGAAAGTACAAGAAGTGCTGTCTCGGAAAACCGTCGTTCGAAAGGCTTGATTCCCGGATGCGCGATCGCCGGGAGTGATCGCTCCCGACGGGACGACATGGTCGGTGCCGGATCATGCGGGCCGACGGGAAGGCAGGTGTTTTACCTTGCCCGTCGGTTGCCGCCGGACAAGCCTTGTCGCCGCAAAATCCGCGAAACGGTGGCCTTGATGCGCAGAAGATCGCCATCCAGCGCCGCCTGACCGTACCACCAGAGATAATCGGGAGAATAATGGACGATCCCGTGCCTGAGGCCTTTCCCCGATTGCGATCGCATCGTTTCCACCCTCCGGCGAAGCTCCTTCACGTCTCCGGTCTCGTTTTCCGCCGTCGCCGGCGAGGCGGCAATCGAATCGAGAAGGGCCTGCGCCTCACGCATCTTTAGGCGCCCGATCTCCATGTTGCGTTGGCCAGCGGCAAGCAGGGTGCCAGCGTAGCGCGAGGAATGACAATCCCGGCAGGTATCCTCCACGGTATCGGTGGCTTTTTCGATGGACGCCGCATCGCCCCGCCGCAAGGGGTTCCAGGGGGTAATGCCCACTCCAACGTCGTGCTGGGCGTCGTACAGATGACAGTAAGCGCAGCTCGGCGCCCGGTAGTTGGCTTCCGTCAGCCGCCGCGACCAGTCCCATCGGCTGCCCTCGATGGTGGCGATGACGCCGTGCTTGGAGGTCACATAGCTGCGAACCACTGAACCCTCGAGGCCGCCATGACAAGAGGTACAGGCATCGTTTTGCCGGGCCCGCGCCGCCGCGCCGTCGTGCCGCTCACCGTGGCAGGAGACGCAATCCGCGACCGGGGCCGGGGCCGCGTGGACACTGGCGCGCCATTGCGACACCAGTTCCGTGGTCTTCTTGTCGTGGCATTCGACGCACGCCTGATTGTCGAAGGTGCCCGGGGGCAACTCTTTCGCCGAGACTGGAAGGGCGAAGACGATTACCAGAAATGCAAACGCCGTTTCGCGCATTAATTGCACTCCCGCTCCAAACGCATTAATTGCGCCCCCGGTTAAAGTCCGTGTAGTGGCCCTTCAGCCACAAGGATCGCGGGTCGAATAGCTTTCCCACGCGCTCTTCGTCGGCGCCGAGGGTCCTCAGTCGATCGGCCTCCTTGCGGATCTCCCTGAGCGCCCGTCGAAGGCGGCCATGGTTCGTCTGGACGAACGCTTCTGCCCCGTGGGCGGCACCCTTGTAGGCGCCGAGGTTGTCGAAGTACCACATTTCGAAGTAATCGCGCTCGATCCGCGAGACGTTATAAAAGGCGGAGGCCTGACCTTCGAAAAAACCGATGCGTTCGCGCGGCCAGACCGTGTCCAACCAATCGGTGGGATAGGGTGGCCGCTGGCCCGCCGCCGGATACAGCAGGCCGTCGCCGCGCAGGGACTTGAGCACCTTCTCGGCTTCGTAAAGCAGCCCCCATGTCCGTTTGCGCTCGGCATCCAGACCACGCAGCCATTCCCCGGCCTGGGATTTTTCGTGGCAGTCGGCGCACACCGCGACCCAGCGCCGCCGTTTGACCTCGTTTTCGGCGTTCAACGGGTTGATCTCGCGGATGCCGAACTTCCAGATCGACTTGTCCGCCACCTGGTGGTTGCCGCCCCGCATGTGGCAGTAGGCGCAGGTGGGAACCGGGTAGTTGCCCTTGGTGAGCGGCTTTGACCAGTCCCAGTCCTTTCCTTCGGCGAGATAACGGCGCCCGTGGGCGGAGGCCAGGTAGGTCTCGTGGTCCGGGTGGGGCGGCCCCGAATGGCAGGTCAGGCAAGCCTCCGGCCGGCGCGCCTCGGCGGCGGCAAAACGGTGGCGGGTGTGGCATGAATCGCACTTGGTGGCCACCGAATGGCATTGCACGCAGGCGGCGACCTCGGCCTTTGGCTTGTCGACGAAGTGCTTGGCATCGACCGCCCGCTCCATGGCCAGGGCGTGGCTCGGGAAACCGTAGCGCCGCTCCTCCTGGAACTGTGCGTGCTGCTTGGTGTGGCATTGCCCGCAGGTTCCCGGGGTCGGGAAAGCCAGGGCCTGATGATCGTCGCCGTGGCAGGTGGCGCAGGTGACCGGCTTTTTTCCGGGGGCCGGAGCGGCGTGACGGCTTGACCGCCAATCGTTGACGATGCCGGGCGTTATCCCGGTGTGGCATTCGACGCATTCCTGCCCGCTGAAACGCCCCTCGATGAGTTCCGTCTCCGGCTCGTGGTAGGCGCCCGGATCCCAGAACTCGAAAACCGCATCGGGGCGCCACTTATCGCCGTAGAGACCGATCCCCACGGCGTCCTCGTTCATCCCGGTGAGGACGTGACTGGAAAAAAGGAGAAGGAAAACTGTGAAGGTGAAAAATACGATCAGTGCGCGGACCAAATTCCCTACCTCACCAGGATAGAAGAGAGCTCGTTCTCAGTGCCGACCGAAGCCGACAGCCACCAGGAACCGGATAGGAGCAGCGCCAAGAGGCCACCCAATATCAAGGCGTGACGGACCATGGTCGGGCGTTTGAACGTGGCCCAATCGCGAAGCCATTTGTAGTTGCGGGTTACACCCGGCCACAGCAAGCTGCGCACGTCCCGGAACGCCAAGCTGCCCTTGGTGCATTCGCTGACACAGCGCCCACAACCCATGCAGTCGGCGACGTCGATGCCGCCCTTGCCGCGACCCAGTTTCAGCACCGGGATGCCCATGTCGCAGACCTGCGTACAAATGTTGCAGTCGTTGCAGGTCTCGCCGTCGAAAACGATGCGGTATGCGCCAATTCTGTTCAATGCCCCGAAGGTGGCGCCGAAAGGGCACAGATACCGGCAGTACCCCCGGTTGCCGATCAGCGGCGACAACATCATCGAGCCGAAATACGTCAGGCTGACGACGACACCGAAGAATATCCCGACATAGGACACCGACCAGGCGTTGGGGGGGAACAGGATGGCCGCGAAGGCACCCATGTAAAGGATGAAGAAGAACCACTTGCTGTAACGCAGACGCCAAGCCCATTTCCCCCTGGGCGTGACGTGGCGGAAGGGGAAGCCGACGGTCTCGCGGATGCCGACGCAGGGGCAGCCCCATCCGCAGATGACCCGCCGTCCGAACATCAGCACCGCCGCCAGTACCAGGAAGAAGGTTAGGGTGCCCGGCGTGTGCAGGGACGGAAATACCGGTTGGGTTCCGAGAAAGCCCAGGTAGGGTTCGAAGAAGGGGAATGCCCAAGGGACCAACCACCACAGGACGGTGACGCAGGCCACCAACACGATCAGCCGCTTCCTGGTGTAGGGGTTGTGCTCGGCGGGGATGCGCCACAGCCCGAAGCCGAGGATGATCGCGTACTCGGTATAACGGTTGAGCCAGATCGGATTGGACCACAGGAAAAGCCAGGTCTCGTTAACCCAGCCCACGAAAGCCAGGGAGAAAGCGGCCAGGCTCAGCACCTGTACCGGCAGGGAATAGCGCCCCGCCAGGGAGCGTTGCCTGGAAGCGGGCAATGCCTTCTTCTTGAACCGTGGCTTGCCTTTCGGGGCGGCTTGCGCCGTCGAGGCCTTGGTCATGACTTTTTCTTAACGGCGATTGAAGACACGGCCTTGACTTGAATCAAAGATAAAGGACCGATGGAACAATTGATTGAAGAGGTGCGTCCGGCTGTCCGACGGCTGCCCGGGTTAAATTATTCCGCTTCCGCCGCGCGCCAGGGTCCAGCGGCGGTGGCGCGCATGGGAAGATGACGGCGGATGGCTGCAATCGATGGTGATGGACGAGGCCGGAAAGCCGTCTGGGATCTGGTCGGTCCGCTGACGCTGTCTATAGCGGCGAGCCAATGCTTCGGCCCATGCCTCGGGGTCGCCTTCGGGATCGACCACATCGGTTTTCCGATAGGGCCATGTCAGCTTGTGGACGCCGTGGGGTGAGTCACCGGTGTCGTTTTTTCCAATGAAATGTCGACCACCTGAAGGATGAAATTGCCGGTGACCGCTCGGATGGATGTGAGGTCATGGACGAATTCCCGATAAAACATGATCTGGTGTCTTCGCTGGTAGTTGCCGCCGGTGAATTTCAGCAGAAGGTCGATCAGTTCAACCTTGTCCAGGTAAATCGGCAGTTCCGCCGTGACGTCCTTGAGCACCGTATAGACGATACTGGCATTCGGTTGGGCGCGCGGGTCTTCCTCCAAGCGACGGCCGACATCGCCAAAATAGGCCGCACGCTCACCATCAAGCCGCGACAAAGCCGTCTCAATGATTTTCTTATGCATCTCGGGTTTCTTTGACCTATTCGGGTGAGCCGTTCGTCTTCCACAAACCATGCCACTGTTATGTTGGGCCAGACATCGCCATAGGCAAGGGTCTGCGATGTGGCCGTAGGCGGACCTTTGGTTTATGAGTACACGCCCTAGAGCCTATCCGGGAGATTTCCGCTCATGATCACCATCGATCCCGACCGTTTGATGGGCGATCTGCGCACCTTGGCCCAATTCGGAAAATTGGGTACTGGCGTCGACCGCACGGCGTTCTCGGAGGCCGATATGGAGGCGCGCCGCTGGCTGCTGAGGCGCATGGAGGAGGCCGGACTGGCGGTACGCATCGACGGCGTCGGCAACGTGGTCGGGCGCGGCACCGGCGGCGGGCCGGCGGTGCTCATCGGCTCGCACACCGACAGCGTGCCCAAGGGCGGCTGGCTGGACGGTTCCATGGGCGTCATCTACGGCCTCGAGATCGCCCGCGCGGCGTCGGAATCCGGGAACGGCGCGATCATCGTCGACGTCATCAGCTTCGAGGACGAGGAGGGAACCTACAAGGGCCTTCTCGGCAGCGCATCGTTTTGCGGGGAGATAGGCGCCGAGGAAATCGCTGGCACGCGCAACATCGAGGGTAAGAGCCTGACCGATGCTCTCCAAGCCCACGGGCTCGACGACGTGGCGCCCGAGCGGCTGGAAAAGGGGCGTTACGCCGCCTACCTCGAGGCCCATATTGAGCAGGGACCGCGCCTCGAGGCGCAGGCCAAGCGCATCGGCATCGTCACCGGGATCGTCGGCATCCGGCGCTTCCATATCGTCTTCGACGGCCAGGCCGACCACGCCGGTACCACGCCCATGGCCCTGCGCAAGGACGCCGGGGCCGCCGCCGTCATCTTCGCCGCCGCCATGCTCGGCGATTTCCCGGCCCTCGCCGGGGAAGACACGGTGTGGAACATCGGCACCGTCGCCTTCCAGCCCGGCGCCGCCAACGTGGTGCCGAGCCGGGCCTCGCTCATCGTCGAGTTTCGCGATACCTCGATGGCGATCCTCGACACCTTCGAGGCGCACGTCGCCAAGCTGGCCGACGATACGGCCCGCGATCTCGGGGTTACCGCCGCCATCGAGCCCAGCGCCGCCATCGAGCCCTCCCTCCTGGACGACGCCCTCGGCGCCCACATGGCGGCGGCGGCAAACGAGCACGGCGCCGACTTCATGCTCATGCCGAGCGGCGCCGGCCACGACGCCATGATGATGGCGCGCCATATGCCGAGCGCCATGCTCTTCGTGCCCTCCATCAGCGGGCGCAGCCACGACATCGCCGAGGACACCGACGAGGCGGACATCGTGCTCGGCTGCCAGGTGATGGCCAAGAGCGTCGAGAGGATCCTGGGGGGCTAGGGCAACCCCCGGTTAGTTTTACGCAGCGTAATGCCTATTCGACACGGTCGGGTCTGAGACCCGCCCCTACATTCAGCAAACAGCGTAGGGGCCGGTCTCAGACCGGCTCGCTAGCGGTGATTACACCTAAACAGATAAGGCGCTAGTCGCCTCCCCTACTTCCTTGGCTATCACTCCCTGGCCAGCCCCTGGGCCTCGGCAATCTGATCGGGGGTCATAGTGGCGGCCACTATGGCACGGTTGTCCATGGCCATTTCGGCGCCTTGTGCCGCCGCCAGGTTGGACCACATGTGGGCCCGCACAAGGCCGCGCGCAACGCCCTGGCCCTTGACGTACCTGAACCCGAGGTTGACCTGGGCCTCGGCGAAGCCCCGCTCGGCCGCCCGGCGATACCACTTCACGACCTCGCCATAGTCCCGCGAGACGACTAGGCCGTCTTCGTACATGGACCCCAGGAAGTTCCGGGCTGCGACATCGAAACCGGTCCCAGGCCTCCGCCAAGTCTCCACGTTTGAAGGCCGCCAAAGCCCTGTCGAAGACGGCGACGTCCGCGTCATCGGTACCAGCCGGGCCGCCCCACAGCACCCCGGCGCATGTGGCGATGACCACGATGAGCCGCCGCACGGTCGTCTTCCCACGAGCCGCAGCGGCACCAAGATACCATCTTTACACAGTGTCGAGAGGATACTGGTGGGATAAAGTTGGCCGGACGCCCGATTGGGAGGGCGTGCAAGCAAGTGCGCAAGCCGGGGGAAACACCGGCCCGTGGGGAGACTGACCATGAAGAGAACGGCGCTTCTGGCGTTGCTGTGGGCCGTGGCCGCCATGCCGGTGGCGGCGGAGACGCTGCTGGAGCGCGGCACCTACCTCATGCGCTCCATCGTCGCCTGCAGCAACTGTCACACGGTGCAAACGCCGGACGGGCCGGTGCGCGGCGCCGAGCTGGCCGGCGGCCTACCCCTGAAGTTCGACGAGTTCGACGCCTATCCCTCCAACATCACCCCCGATGCCGCGACCGGCATCGGCAAGTGGGCCGACGCCCAGATCATCGCCGCCATCCGCCAGGGGCGGCGCCCCGACGGCTCGATCATCGGCCCGCCCATGCCGATCGGCTTCTATTCGCGCATATAGGACCACGACGCCAAGGCCATCGTCGCCTACCTGCAGAGCGTGCCGGCGGTCGGCAACAAGACGCCGAAGTCGGTCTACCGCATCCCGCTGCCGCCCGCCTACGGGCCGCCGGTGGCGTCCGTGCCCGAGGTCTCGAGGGACGACCCCGTTGCCTACGGCGCCTATCTGGCCGGTCCGCTCGGCCATTGCCTCGAGTGCCACACGCCGTTCGTCGAGGGGCGCCCCGATTTCGAGAACCAACTCGGCGCCGGAAGCTTCGAGTTCCCCGGCCCGTGGGGCATCTCGCTTTCCGCCAACATCACGCCGCATGCCGACGACGGCATCGCCGATTACAGCGACGCCGAGCTTCAAGACGGTCATCACGACCGGCGTGCGCCCCGGCGGCACCCGCCTGCTGTCGCCGATGGGGATTGTCTATTACCGCAACATCAGCGACGCCGACCTCGACGCCCTGGGCGCCTATCTGCGCTCCTTGAAGCCCCTGCCCTCGCCGTGACCGGAAATTGCCGCCCCGCGCTCAACCGCCTTCGACGTAGTCGCGCAGGATCTCCAGCCCCTGGCGCAACACTTCGTCGTCGATGGTGAAGGCGACGCGCACCGCCTTGTCGCACGATGGGCCGAAGGTGAGGCCCGGCACCGTCGCAACCTTGCGCTCGGCAATCAGAGCCTTGGCGAAGGTCGTCGAATCCGGGTGCCGGTCGCCGATGCCGACGAGCGCGTAAAAGGCGCCGTCGGGCTCGGCGAGCATGAGCCCGGTGTTGCCCAGCACCTGCAGGAGCACGTCGCGGCGGCGGCGAAAGATGGCGGCGGCCTCGGCCACGCAGTCCTGGCTGGAGGCGAGCGCCGCTTCGGCGGCCTTCTGGGTGGGCGCCGCGGCGCTGGCCACAGTCGGGTCCTGAAGGGCGGTGGCGAGATCCGACATGCCCGGCGGGCAGATCAGATAGCCCAGCCGCCAGCCGGTCATGGCGTAGCTCTTGGAGACGCCGGAGACCACGAATACCTGTTCGTCGAGGCCGAAGCTGGACGCCGAGACGTGTTCGCCCTCGTAGACGAAGTCCTCGTACACCTCGTCGCTGATGAGATAGAGGTCATGCCGGCGCGCCACATCGACCAATCCCCGCATGGTTTCGCCGGGAAAGACCACCCCGGTGGGGTTGCCCGGGGTGTTGATCATGATGGCCTTAGTCTTGGCCGTGACCTTGGCTTCGACTTCGTCGAGGTTGGGCAGGAAACGACGGCTCGCCAGCTGCGAATAGCGCACCGGCGTAGCGCCGACGATATGGGGAATGCTCGCGTAGTTGGGCCAACAGGGATCAGGGATGAGAACCTCGTCGCCGGCATCACACAGCATCAGGATGGCGGTATAAAGCGCGCCCACCGCCCCCACCGTGACCACCACCCGGTCCGCCTCCACTGCCCTTCCGGCGCGCCCGCTGGCGCGCCTAGCGATTTGCTCGCGCAGCGCTGGGATGCCGGCGCCGGGGACGTATTTCGTCCATCCCTCCTTGAGTGCCTGGTAGGCCGCCTCGACGATGTGATCGGGCGTCGAGAAGTCGGGCTCGCCGACCTCCAGGTGAATGATGTCCTTGCGTCCGCCGGCCAATTCCATGATTTCCCGGATGGCGTTCCTGGGCATCGTTTTCGCCTTTTCCGAGATCGGTCTGGTGGTCATCGGTTTTTCCTCCGCAGATCTCTTTCGCGGATCAGTTGTCGAACAAGCGGCCCAGGCCCCTGATGAGCCCCATGGGCCCGGTGGGCATGCCGCCGCCGAGGGCTGCGAGGGCGCTCCACAACAGGGTCTGGTTCGAGGTGAGTACCGGCAACCCGGTGATTTCCTCGAGGCTTTCGATGGAGGCGAAGGTGGGCAGGTCGGTGGCTAGCAGCACCACGGCCTGGGCCCCCGACCTATCCAGCCCCTCGACGAGGCCGCGAAGGCGCCCGGGCGCCACCTCATGGACCTCGCTCATGGCCAGAACGTCGAGGGTGGCGTCGCCGCTCAAGGTGTAGCCGTTGCCCTCGAAGAAGGGGCGCGTCAGGGCGTGGACCGGTGTCGGATAGGGCGTTCCCAGGGCGAAGCGCGTGACCTGAAGGGCGCTCAATGCGTCGCGCAACGCCGTCCACGCCGAGATGCCGGGGACGCCGACTTGCTCGGTGATCTTCGCGGTGCGCCGTTCGTTCCACCCTTCCTCCATGACGAAGGTCGGCACCATGTCGGCGTAGACGATGACGTCGACGCCGGTGGCCGCGAGCTCGGCGACGGGGCGCTCGACCTCGACCTCCATGGCCTTGACGGCGGCCGGCGTCAAGTCGCCCTTGGCCAACACGCGGGTGGCGAACAGGGCCACGTCGGGGGGCAGCTTTGACCACAGCTCGGGCTCGATGACCGAGTTGTTGGCCGGTACGATGACGCCGATCCGTCCCTTGCTTCCGAACATGATTTTCTCCCGGTTCCCGGGGATGCCAGTCCTAGACGATGACGTCGCGGCGCGCCACGAACCTGCCGCCGGGCTCGGCGGACACCAGCGTCCTGTTCTTGGCGACCACGCGCCCACGCAGCGCGGTCAGCACCGGCCAACCCTTGAGCGTCGTGCCCTCGAAGGACGACCGCCCGGCCTTCGAGCGGATCATGTAGGGGTTTACCGTGCGTTCGGCGCCGGCATCGACGAGAACCAGGTCGCCGTCAGCGCCGGGCGTCAGTTCCCCCTTGCGCCCCGTGAGGGAGAACAGGCGGGCCGGGTTGGCGCACAACACCTCGGCGACGCGGGCAAACGGGATGCGGCCATTGCACGCGGCGTTGAGGATGGACGCCGCCGCGGTGTCCAGGCCGGGCGTCCCCGGCATCGCCTCCCACGGCGACTTGCCTTCCTTTTCCTCGATGGCGTGCGGGGCGTGATCGGTGCCGATGAAATCGACCGTACCGTCGGCCAGGGCGGCCGCCGCCGCCGCGCAATCGGCAGGCGTCTTGAGGGGTGGAATCATCCAGGCAAAGGGGCCGAGACGCTGTAACACTGATTCGTCGAGCACCATGTAATGGGGGACGAGTTCCACGGAAATTCGGTGCATCACGTCGTCCGCCTTGGCGCGGCGCGCCAGCTCGAACCCGCGCGCCGTCGAGGTCTGGCGCAAAGCCACCCGCGCGCCGGTGGCGCGTGCCATCTCGATGAGCGACGCCAGGCCCGCCGCTTCCCCCACCGCGGGGCGGGCGCGCGCCGCCGACTGGTAGTCCTCCACGCCGGCGGCGCGGGCGCGCGCCACATGGCCCGTGTAGATATCGTGGGCGCCGGACAGTACGCCGACGATGGCGTCGAGCTCGGCCACCGTAGCCAGGGCGTGCAGGGCCTGGTCGCCGTCGAGAAGGACGGGCTTGGGCACGTCGGCCAGCAACGCCTCAAAGGACGAGATGCCGGTCGCCCACAGCTCGGCCAGATCGTCGAGGTTGCCGGGAACGATGGCGCCCTGCAGAGTGAAATCGACGAAGGCGCTTCCTTCGCCTGCGGCGCGCGCCACCTCGAAGCCGGCGACGCTGTCGACGGCGGGGTCGGAATTGGGCATGCACATGACCGTGGTGATGCCGCCGCACGCCGCCGCGGTGGTGCCCGAGGCGAAGTCCTCCTTATGGGTGAAGCCGGGATCGCGCATGTGCACGTGGGCGTCGAGGAAGCCGGGGAAGAGAAGCTTTCCCTTGGCGTCGATAACCTCGGCGGCGGTAGCGGCGCCGTCGCCGTCGAGCAAGGCCTCAATACGCCCGTCGTCGCCGACCAGCACGCCGCCCCGGCGTTCGCTGGCCGCCGTCACCAACGTCGCGTTATGGATGCAGAGAGAAGCCATGCGTACCGGTCTCCTGAAAGGGAGGCGCATATTGACACGGGCTCCGGCGGTTGGGAAAGGGCCGATTAAAGGCGCGTGTCGGCTCTCGGATTCGTTGACTTGACGACCTTCGCCTCTCTACAGTCCACGGCGCAAGGGGAAGGAAATCGACCATGAGCGACAGCGACAACAAGCTTCTCATCGCCGGCGGGCGGGTACTCCGCGAGGACGGCGACGCCCACCATCCGGCCGTTGCCGATATCCTCGTCGAGGGCGGTCGAATCGCCCGCATCGAGCCCGACCTGGCCGCCAGCGCGGCAGGCAACCTGGGCGCCGAGAGCATCATCGACGCCGGCGACAAGCTGGTCGTTCCCGGCTTCGTCAACTCCCACTACCACTCCCACGACGTGCTCTTGAAGGGCTGCTTCGAGACCATCCCGCTGGAGACCTGGGTCCTCAACGCCCTGCCGCCGTCGTATCCCAAACGCAGCGCCGAGGAGGTGCGCGCCCGCACCCTTTTGGGCGCCGCCGAGTGCCTGCACTCGGGCATGACCACCATCCAGGACATGCTGACCATCTTTCCGTTCAGCGAGGAGCACCTGGACACCGTCATGCAGTCCTATGCGGACGTCGGCATCCGCGTCGTCTTCGCCATGCAGATCGGCGACGTGCCCGGCCTCGACCGCGTGCCCTTCTGGCGCGAGCTTATCCCCGAGGAATACCTGAAATACATGACCGCCGCCGTCGAGCCCTTCGGCGACGCCGGCCCGCTCGCCGTGGCGGCCGCGCAGTACAAGCGGCTCGCCGACGTCAACGGCCGCATCAACTGGGCCCTGGGGCCGACCAGCCCGGAGTTCTGCTCGCCCGAACTGCTCGAGGGACTGGCCGATTTTTCGGCGGCCCACGACCTGCCGGTGGTCACCCATATCTACGAATCGAAGTCGATGACCCTAGCCGGACGCATGTTCTTCCCCGAGTTCGACGGCTCGCAGGTGAAATACCTCGAGAAGGTGGGGCTGCTGGGACCGCGCCTCGGCCTCGCCCACAGCATCTGGATGTTGCCTGAGGAAATCGAGTTGCTCGCCGACACCGGCACCAACGTCATGCTCAATCCCGTCGGCAACCTGAAGACGCGGAGCGGCATCGCGCCCATCCGCCGCTACCTGGACGCCGGGGTGTCGATCGGCATCGGCTGCGACAACTGCTCGTGCTCGGACGCCCAGAACATGTTCCAGGCCATGAAAATGTTCACCGGGCTGGCCGCGGTGAGCGACCCCGACCCGGGCCCGCCCAGCGCCGCCGACACCTTTCGCATCGCCACCCTGGGCGGCGCCAGGGCGCTCGGCCTGGGCCGCGACATCGGCTCCCTGGAGCCCGGCAAGAAGGCGGACATGAGCATTCTCGATCTTTCCAACCCCAACTTCGTGCCCCTCAACAGCGCCGTCCGCCAGCTGGTCTTCACCGAGGCCGGCCAGAGCGTCGAGACGGTCATTGTCGACGGCCGTGTCGTCATGCGCGACCGCCGCCTGCGAACCATCGACGAGGGCGAGTTGCGCGACGCCATCGAGGTGGTGATGCCGAGCCTGCTCAAGGACCTGACGGAAGTCAGCGACCGGGTGGAGACCCTGTCCCCCTACCTGCTCAAGGCTTGGCGACGCGCCATGGGCACCGACATCGGCACCAACCGCTACGTCGGCAACGCCGACGGCTAGGGGCCTGCGCAAACCCGGGGGAAGAAACTCAACGCCGAGGACGCGGAGGTACGCGGAGAAAGGGAATGGAAGATAAGGGGGATAAGGGGGATAAGTTTCTCGCGCCTACGGCGCGTTCCGTTTCATCTTCTTATCTCCTGTTTTTCTTGACCTCCGCGTACCTCCGCACCCTCCGCGTTTAGAATATCCTCCGATTATTAAGGACAATTTTACTAGGGTTATAGGGCTCCGACGGCCGGTTGGGCGTTGTTCCTTCGGCTAGGCTGGCGTAGAGTCCGCAAGATGGGCAGCGAACAGCTCAGATGGGCAGCAAACAGCTCATGGGAAAAGATCATGGCAGCCTACGGCGATACCTCGGGTCACGGCACGCTGGAAAGCGACGCCAGCGGTTTTACCTACGACAATCGGGGAAAGGGCGGCGGCGGCAAGAAGAAGGTGCCGGTCTACTGCTACCAGTGCGTGGCCGGCCCCGACCTGCTCACCGTTGAAATCGACGAGGACGGCTGCGCTACCAAGGTTGAATCCAATTACGCGGCGGCCGACGTCCATCCTGCCGGCGGCCGCGTCTGCGTCAAGGCCTACGGGCTCATCCAGAAGACCTACAATCCGGACCGCATCAAACACCCCATGAAGCGCACCAACCCCGAGAAGGGCCAGGACGTGGACCCGGGCTGGGAGGCGATAAGCTGGGACGAGGCCCTGGACCTGGTCGCGGCAAGGCTCAAGAAAATCACCGACAGCGGCGATCTGTGCGACGACAGCGGCTTTCCCAAGTTGGCGTGGATCAGCGGCGGCGGCGGCACCCCAGTCGCCTACCAGGGCGCGTGGACGGCCTTCCTCGCCGCCTGGGGCGAGGTCGACCAGAGCTACGGCGCCGGCCAGGGCATCAAGTGCACCCACTCCGAACATCTCTATGGAGAGCTCTGGCACCGCGCTTTCACGGTGGTCCAGGACACGCCCCTTACCCGCTACATCATCTCGTGCGGCTCGAACGTGGACGCGGCGGGCGGCGTGCAGGGCGTATGGCGCGGCGCCGAGGCGCGCGGGCGCGGCATGCGGCGCATCTACCTGGAGCCCCACATGGGGATCACGGCCACGACGTCGGACGAATGGGTCCCCATTCGCCCGAAGACCGACGCCGCCTTCTTGTTCGCGCTCATCAACGTCATCGTGCACGAGCATGACTGGCGCGCCGTCTGCGACATCCCCCACCTGCGCGACCGCACCGCCTCGCCCTATCTGGTCGGCCCCAATG
>DASCNF010000216.1:0-4907 GCA_036011345.1 Rhodospirillales bacterium
CCGGCAAGCCCAAGACCTCGACCGCCTTTCATTTGCGACTGGGGGCCAGCGAGCTCGGCTTGGCCGCCGGCCACTACAAGTTCGAACCGGCCCAGCTTTCGGCCTACCGCGATGCCGCCACGGCGGCCAAAAGCGGCGCCAAGCTGCGGCGCGCCGTCGACGATCTGGTCGCTGACGGCTTCGCACTCTACGGACAGCACTACAAGCGCCTGCCCAAGGGCTTCGATGCCGACCATACCAACGCCGATCTCCTGCTGCACAACGGACTGGTTGCCGGCCGCGAAGAAGCCCTGCCCGAGGCCATGTTCGGCCCCGACGCCATCAGCTTTTGCGCCGAGCGCTTTCGTCAACTGCGCCCCTTGCAAAGCTGGCTGGTGGCGGCGCTCAAGCCCTGAATAGGAGCCCGCAACCGCGGTTCTTCCTTCCCAAATTCGTCCCCGGCGTGCAATCTCTCGCGGTTAGTCCGCAATCCCGAGTCCAACATGCACCGGGACCGCTGGACCGACCGAGCAAGGAGGGCCAAATGAAGCTGCAGGGAGTTCACCACGTCGCCTATCGCTGCAAGGATGCGAAGGAGACAGTCGATTGGTACGGCAAGTACCTCGAGATGGACTACATCCTGGCCTTCGCCGAAGACCAAGTACCCTCGACCAAGGAGCCATACCCCTACATGCATGTCTTTCTCGATGCCGGCCGGGGCAACGTTCTGGCCTTTTTCGAGCTGCCCGACCAGCCCGAGATGGACCGCGACCGCAACACTCCCGATTGGGTCCAGCACCTGGCGTTCGAGGTGGCGGAGGAGGCCGAACTGTTGGCGGCCAAGGCACGGTTGGAGGGCGACGGAATTGAGGTGGTGGGCCCCATCGACCACACGCTCTTTCATTCCATCTACTTCTTCGACCCCAACGGCCATCGCCTCGAATTGACCTACACCGTCGCCTGGCCCGAGGTTTCGCAGCGCCTCGACGCGGTCAAATGGGAGATGCTGGAGGAATGGACGCAAACCAAGCGCGCGCCCCAGCACGCCCGCTGGATGCACGACGGCAGCCTGAACAAATGAGCGAAGTCGATCCGATCACGGTGTCCGTCATCCAGCACCGTCTGGTGGCGGTGGTCGAGGAGATGGGCGAGGCCATGTTGCGCACGTCCTATTCGCAGATCCTCAATTCGAGCCGCGATTTTTCCACCGCCATTTGCGGCGACGATGGCCGTCTGGTGGCTCAGGCCGAGCACATTCCGGTACACGTCGGCGCCCTGCCCTGGGCCGTGCGCGCGGTCTGCGAGTTCTTTGCCGGCGAGGTGCGAAAGGGCGACGTCTTCCTGCTCAACGACCCCTACTTCGGCGGCAGCCACCTGCCCGACATCACCGCCTTCGTGCCCGTCTTCGCCGGCCCGCGGCTCTTGTTCTGGACCGTCAACCGGGCCCACCACTCGGACATCGGCGGTGCCACCCACGGCGCCTACAACGCCTCAGCCACAGAGATTTGGCAGGAGGGACTGAGACTGCCGCCGCTGAAACTCTACGAACAGGGCGAGTTGCGCCGCGATCTCGCACAGATGCTGTCGGCCAACGTGCGCCACGAGCGCGACTTCCAGGGCGATTTGGCGGCTCAGATCGGTTCGGTTCACTTGGGCGAACGCCGCCTGCAGCACCTGATGGAGGAGTTCGGCGCGGACGTCGTCGAGGCCGCCGTCGAGGAGATCCTCGACGGCGCCGAACGCCAGGCCCGGGCTGTCATAGCGACCTGGAAGGACGGTGTCTTTCACGGCGAAGCGCTGCTCGACGACGATGGCCGCGGCAATCGCGACATCGCCATTCGGGCCCAGGCCACGGTGCGCGGCAGCGAGCTCGAGATCGATCTCCGGGATTCCGTCCCCCAGGTAACCAGCTTCGTCAACTCCTCGCACGCCAACATGCAATCCGCCGTGGCCATGGCACTGGCCTTCCTCTACGACCCCGAGACGCCCAAGAACGAGGGCTCCCTGCGCCCGGTGACGGTGCTGGCCAAGCCGGGCACGGTGGTCTGGGCCCATCCCGGCGCGCCGGTGACGCTGTCGACCAGCCACTGCTCCCAGGAGATCATCGAGGCCATCGTCAAGGCCCTGGCGCCGGCCTGCCCCGACCGCGCCATGGCCGGCTGGGGCCGGCGCTTCCGTATCGCCCTCAAGGGCCAGGACCCGCGCAACGGCAAACCCTTCATCTGGCACATGTTCCACGCCCGGCCCGGCGCCGGCGCTTCGCCAGGCGGCGACGGCTGGCATGGCGCCGGCGAGTGGCATTCGACAGGCGGCCTCAAGTTCGGCTCGGTGGAAGTGGCCGAGGCGCGCTTTCCGCTGACCTTCCTCAGCCACGAGTTCCGCGCCGATTCGGGCGGTGACGGCCGTTACGTCGGCGGCGCCGGGGTCGACATGGAACTGCGCCTGGAGACCGACACGCCGGCAATAGCCAACACCGCCGGCGAGGGCACCCGCCACGGCGCACCCGGCCTCCAAGGCGGCCAGGACGGGGCACCGCACCGCTATCTGATGCACCGGCCGGGACACAGGCGTCAGGTGCTCAGCACCAAGCAGGAAGGCATCGAGGTGCCGCCCGGCACTGTCTTCGAAGTCCACTCGGCCGGCGGCGGCGGCTGGGGGGCGCCCACCGATCGCGAACCCGATGCCCGGGCTGAAGACCGGCGCAACGGTTTTGTGCGCCGCCGCAGCCGGGTGGACTAGATATGTATCGTCTGGGAATCGACGTCGGTGGCACCTTCACCGACCTGGTGGCGGTCGACGACAAGGGCCAAGTGACGCTGGCCAAGGCTGCCTCGACGCCGGCCGACCCCTCACTCGGGGTGATGGATGGCCTGGACGAACTGGCGAAGGCGCTGGGTCTGGAGCTCGGTGCGTTGCTGGGTCTTGCCGAACGCATCGTCCACGGCACCACGGTTTCGACAAATGCGCTGCTGGAGCGCAAGGGCGCCAAGGTCGGGCTGCTGACCACAGCCGGCCACCGCGACGTGCTGGAGATGCGCGAGGGCCTCAAGCCCGAGCGCTACAATTTACGCCTGGCGCGCCAGGCGCCGCTGGTGCCGCGCCATCTCAGGCTGGGCGTGCGTGAACGCCTGCGCGCCGACGGCAGCGTCGAGGTGGCGCTCGACATGGCCTCGCTGGACCAGACCATCGCCGTGCTCAGGCGGCACAAGGTGACCTCGATCGCCGTCTGCTATCTGCATGCCTATCGCGACGACCGCCACGAACAATTGACGCGCCAGCGTCTGGCAGAAGCCCTACCCGGCGTTCCCGTTTGCCTGTCCTGCGAAATACTGCCGCAGATCAAGGAATACGAACGTGTCTCGACCACCGTCGTGAACGCCTACGTGGCGCCGACGCTGGAAGGTTACTTGAGGCGGTTGGAGCAGCGCCTGGAAGAGGCCGGCTACAGCGGGCCGCTGCTGGTCATCCTTTCCCACGGTGGCATCGCACCGGTGACCGAGGCCATCCGCCTGGCCGTCGGCACCGTACTTTCGGGTCCGGCCGGCGGCGTCGCCGGGGCCCGCCACGCCGCCAACCTGAGCGGGATCGGCAACCTCATTCCCTTCGACATGGGCGGCACATCCACCGACATCTCGCTGATCGTCGAGGGCCGGCCGACCTTGGCCAACGATCGCGAGGTGGTCAACCAGCGCATTGCACTGCCCAGCCTGGATATCGTCACCCTGGGCGCCGGCGGCGGCTCGATCGCCGGCGTCGACCGCGGCGGCATCCTGCAGGTGGGACCGCAAAGCGCCGGCGCCGTGCCGGGACCGGTGTGCTACGGCCAGGGCGGCAGCAAACCCACGGTGACCGACGCCAACCTGGTGCTGGGATACCTGGACCCAAACAATTTTCTCGGCGGCCGGCGCCGGCTCGACCTGGTGGCGGCCCAGGCGGCACTGGACGAGCTGGGCCGCGAGCTTGGCGTCGACGGCGTGGCCGCCGCCGAAGGCGTGCATCGGGTGGTCAACACTCAGATGGCCGAGGGCGTGCGTCTGGCCACGGTGCGCCGCGGCGTCGACCCTCGCCGTTTTGCCTTGCTTGCCTTCGGCGGCGCCGCCGGCCTGCACGCCACCGAACTTGCCCGCCAGCTCAGCCTGGGCCGCGTCGTGGTGCCCAGGGTTGCCTCGGTGCTGTCGGCCTGGGGCATGCTGGCGACAGAACTCAGGCTGGAGAGCGTCCGCACCCACATCGGCGACACTTCGGCGTTGGACGCCGCCGCCGTGCGCACGCTTTTCGACGACATGGCGGCGGCCGGACGCCACCGCGTGGAAGCCTGGATCAAAGGCCCGATAGAGACCCGACGCGCCGCCGACATGCGCTATGGCGAACAGATCTTCGAGATCGACGTGCCGCTCGATGCCATAGACTTCGCCGCCGAGGACGTCATCGAGCGTATCAAGAGCGCCTTCGAAGAACGCCACGAAGCGCTCTACACCTATTGCCTCGAGGACCAGGACCCGGTGCTGGTCAACGCCCGGGTGGCCACCGTCGGCGCCCTGCCGGCGCTGCCCCGCGAGCCCCGCGCCGCTGCCGGCACGCCGGCCGATCCGCGAGGGCATCGCCGCATCCACCTGGACCACTGGCGCCAGGTGCCGGTCTACGACTTCCGCGAGCTGGCGGCTGGCCAAGTCCTTGCCGGCCCGGCCATGGTCGAATCGGAAACCACCACGGTCCTGCTGCGCCCCGGCGACGAAGCCACCGCGACGCCCGAACGCTGGCTGGATATTCGCGTGGACTAATAACAAACCCCCCTCCCTGACCCTCATATGGGGATCTCATTGTCAAGGTGGGGCTCCTTTTGGTTTGGTTGTGATCGTCTGGCTTCGCACAGGGTAGCCTCGTTTAGGTTTTGAGCGGCATTGCCGCATCACCTCATATCCGGTCGG
>DASCNF010000217.1:0-4424 GCA_036011345.1 Rhodospirillales bacterium
TAGGCTTTTCCTTGATTTCCGTCAAGGCAGCGCCCTGGGCAGCCCGCTATAGATGGTGCGAGTGGGGGAGGAGCGGGACCAATGCACGAGACCGATTTTACGTGGAACCCCTTGCACGCGATGATGGAACGTCTGGGGATAGATGTCGATTGTAGTTGGCGGAAGGCGCGGCCGCTCATGTGCCGCGCCGTGGCGACGTGCGTCCGCTGCCCGGACTTCGACCAGTGCGTGGCGGATTTCGAGGTGTGCCGTATCACCTGCCTCAACGCCACGCTGTTCGAGAGCTTGCCGCGCACCGCGGCGGACGGGAAAACCATCCATTGACGGCGCCTTCCGTGCCGGCCCTTGCCTGACGGGCCGGCGGCGACGGGGATCACCGGGCCGGCTGATGCGGCCCCGGCGCTTGTATGGGCCGCCAAAGGCCCTATATTTCCGGCCATGAACAGCCTGGGTATCGACAAGGCGCCCGCCGAGACGCGCGTCGTCGTCGGCATGTCGGGGGGCGTCGATTCCTCGGTCACGGCGGCGCTGTTGACCGAGGTGGGCTTTGAGGTCATCGGCATCACCCTGCAGCTCTACGACCACGGGGCGGCTACCCGGCGCCCCAGCGCGTGCTGCGCCGGCCAGGACATCCACGACGCGCGCCGCGTCGCCGACGCCCTGGGAATCCCCCATTACGTGCTCGATTACGAGGCGCGCTTCCGGCAATCGGTAATCGAAGACTTCGCCGATTCCTACCTCTCCGGTGAGACACCGATTCCCTGCGTGCGCTGCAACCAGACGGTCAAGTTCCACGATCTCCTGAGCACCGCCCGGGACCTTGGCGCCGACGCCCTGGCCACCGGCCACTACGTGCGCCGGCGCCAGGGTGCGGGCGGGCCCGAGCTGCACCGCGCCGCCGACACGGTGCGCGACCAGAGCTATTTCCTATTCGCGATGACCGTCGAGCAGCTTCAATTTCTGCGCTTTCCCCTGGGCGAGCTGGCCAAGGACGAGACCCGCGCCCACGCCCAGCGCTTGCGCTTGCCGGTGGCCGACAAGCCGGACAGCCAAGACATCTGCTTCGTGCCCGAGGGATCGTATGCTGGCGTCGTCGATGCGCTCCGCCCCGGTGCCGCCGAGCCCGGCGACATCGTCGATGTGCAAGGCAACGTGGTGGGCCGCCATGAAGGGCTCATCCACTATACGGTGGGGCAGCGCCGGGGCCTCGGCATCGCCGCGCCCGAGCCCTTGTACGTGGTTCGTCTGGAGCCCCGGGAGCGCCGCGTCGTGGTCGGGCCGCGCCCGGCGCTGCTCAAGGACCGGCTCGGCGCGTACGGGGTCAACTGGCTGGGCGCGGCGCACATGCCCGACGACCCAATTGAGGTCCGGGTCAAGCTGCGCTCCGCCCAGGAACCGGTGCCGGCCACCGTGCGCGCCGTTGCCGGCGATGGGGCCGAGGTGGTGCTGGACGAGGCCCAGGCCGGCGTCGCGCCGGGCCAGGCCTGCGTCTTCTACGATGGCGAACGCGTGCTCGGCGGTGGTTGGATTGCGCGCCAGGACGCGGCGGCGGGGTTGCAGGCATGACCGTGGACGCCGACGAAGACGAAGCGAGGGCGGCCCAGCGCGCCCATTGGGCGGGACGCGCCGCGGCGTGGAACCGCACCACCGACGAGGGCGTCAACCAGGCCGACCCCTACAACGCGCGCCTTATGGACGCTGCCGGCGTAAAGGCCGGCCAGACGGTCGTCGACCTGGCCAGCGGGGCCGGCGAGCCGGCGCTCACCATGGCGAGCCGCGTCGGTGCGCGCGGCATCGTCTTCGCTACCGACTTGGTGCCCGAGATGCTTGGCGGTGCCCGTCAGCGTGCCGTCCAGGCGCGGCTCGCCAACGTCCGCTACGTCATCGCCGACATGCAGGATCTGCCCTATCGCGACGCCGCCTTCGACGCCCTCACCTGCCGTTTCGGCTTCATGTTCCCCGACGATTCGCTGGCCGCCGCCAGCGCCGCGCGGCGCATCCTCAAACCGGGGTGCCGGGCCGCCTTCCTGGTATGGGGACCGCTCGAGGAGAACGTGCTCTTCGACATCACCCGGCACGCTATCCACCAATTTCTCGGCCTCGATCTCGACGAGACGCCGGGCAAGCGCCACCGCTACGCCGAAGCGGGCAGCGTGGTCGAGGTCCTGCGCGCGGCGGGGTTTTCCGAGGTTACCGAAACCGATCTCGACGACGACAACGAGATGCCGGCGGACACCCGGTTCTGGCGCGCCCGGCTCGAGCGTTCCTACGCCAAGGAGATGGCGGCGCTGACGGCGGAGGCGCGGCAACGGCTGGAGGCAAGCGTCGTCGAGGCGCTGGAGCCCTACCGCGACGGCGCCCTCTATCGGCTTCGCACCTTCGCCCGCCTGTGCGTCGGCACCGCCTGAACGCCACCAACGCCGTCCTCCGCGTTGGAATTACCGGAGCTTGGGAGGCGCGTTGCTATTCCGCCGCCTTGCTGGGCTCGGACCCACCGGGGACGGCCAGCAGTTCGTCGGCTTCGCCGGTGCGCTCCAGGGTATCGAGGGCTTGGGCGACCTCTTGCTGGCGCCGCCACATGGCGGCGTACTTGCCGTCCTCGGCGAGCAGGCCGGCGTGGGTGCCGCGCTCGACGATGCGGCCGTGTTCGAGCACCAGAATCTCGTCGGCATCGACCACGGTCGACAGCCGGTGGGCTATCATCAAGGTCGTGCGATTGGCCGAAACCTCGGCCAGCGAGACCTGGATCTCGCGCTCGGTATGGGTGTCGAGGGCCGAGGTGGCCTCGTCGAAGAGCATGATTCTCGGCTCCTTGAGGAGGGTGCGGGCGATGGCTACACGCTGTTTCTCGCCGCCCGACAGTTTCAGGCCGCGCTCTCCGACGTGGGTCGCGTAGCCGTCGGGCTGGGCCATGACGAAGTCGTGGATGCGGGCCAGACGCGCCGCCTCCTCGACCTCGGCCGGCGTCGCCCGGGGGTTGCCGTAGGCGACGTTGTAGAAGACCGTGTCGTTGAACAGCACCGTGTCCTGGGGCACCACGCCGATGGCGGCGCGCAAGGATTCCTGGGTCACGTCGCGAATGTCCTGGCCGTCGATGCGGATGGCGCCGCCGGTGGCGTCGTAGAAGCGGAAAAGCAGCCGCGAGATGGTCGACTTGCCGGCTCCCGACGGCCCGACGATGGCCACCGTCTTGCCCGCCGACACGGTGAACGAGACGCCATCGAGCACCGGGCGCCGGGGATCGTAGCGAAAAGACACGTCGTCGAAGGCGATTTCGCCGCCGCCGACGCGCAATACCGGGGCGCCGGCGCGGTCGGCCACCTCGGCGGGCTCCCCGAGGAGCCCGAACATGGTCTCCATGTCGGTCAGCGAGCGGCGGATCTCGCGGTACACGAAGCCCAGGAAGTTGAGCGGCATAAAGAGCTGGATGAGGTAGGAATTGACCAGCACGAAGTCCCCCACGGTCATGGTGCCGGCCTTCACCCCGTAGCCGGCCATGACCATGACCAGCATCAACCCCACGGCGATGATGACGCCCTGGCCGATATTCAGCATGGAAAGCGTCACCTTGCTCTTGACGGCGGCGTCCTCGTAGGCCCTGAGCGCTGAATCGAAGCGCCGCGCCTCGTGCCCCACGTTGTTGAAGTATTTGACGGTTTCGTAATTGAGCAGGGAGTCGATGGCCCTGGTGTTGGCTTCCGAATCGGTCTCGTTCATGAGGCGGCGGTACTTGATGCGCCATTCGGTGATGGCCAGGGTCCAGGCGATGTAACCGCTGATGGTGAGGAAGGTGACCAACGCGAACCAGAAATCGTAGAGGGTCCACAGGATGCCGCACACCAGCAGGATCTCGAGGATGGTCGGCAGCACGTTGAACAGCATGAAGGAGAGCAGAAACTCGATGCCGTGGATGCCGCGTTCGATGGCCCGCGAAACGCCGCCCGTCTTGCGATCCATGTGGAAGCGCAAGGAGAGCGCGTGTAAGTGGCGGAAGGTGTGCAAGCCGGCCTGGCGGATGGCGCGCTGCGCCACCTTGGCGAAGACGGCGTCGCGCAGCTCGCCGAAGGCCTGGGCTAGAATGCGCGCCACCCCGTAGGCAACGAGCAGCATCACCGGCACGGCGACGATGGCACTTGTGGCGCCCGCCGGCGAGGTGATGGCGTCGACGGCGAGCTTGTAGAACACGGGCACCACCACGTTGATGCCCTTGGCGGTGGCGAGCAGGACGAGCGCCAGCACCACCCGCGCCCTGAGTTCGAGGGAATCCCCCGGCCACAGGTACGGCAGCAGCATGCCGATGGTCTTCCAATCGTTTCCGGGCCCGGTACGTTCCGGGACCCTGCCGAAGCTTTTCATGCGCGTCCTCGATGTGCGCGGTAGAGCGCCGAGCCGATCCCCTGCCCGGCGTCTTTAATATAGGGGCG
>DASCNF010000218.1:0-7915 GCA_036011345.1 Rhodospirillales bacterium
TGAAGCACCGTGAGAGGCGGATTTCGACGTTATTATTGTGGGTGCAGGGCATACCTTAACCTATGTCGAGAACGACAGCCGCAAGGCGCTTCGTATGGTCAAGCCCGGTGGCTTCATCGTTTGCCACGACTATCTGGGCCGCCGTGTCAAAGAGGTGTTCGAGGCCCTCAACGAGATGAGCCGGGAAGTTGACATCCGTGCATTTGGCGAATACGTCCTTCGTCGCCTACCGCGCGCCACTGCGGGGATAGTCGCAAATGTAGGGGGGGAACGGGCCAGCCTGTTGAAGTGGCGCCTCCGTTAATGGGTTAATCGCATAATATATATTATGGAAAATTCTATTATTTCTTTTTATTATAACGTGATATACTTTTTATCTCATGTGAAACCTAGACATCGCCATATCGTAAACGGCGAGCGTTTCGGCCATCTTGGCATCCACGGTCAGATGCGCCTCGGCGAAGCGGCGGGCGCGCGCCGTAACCGCCCTCGCCCCCTCGGGATCGTCGAAAATTTCCGAGAGCGCGTCGGCGTAGCCGGCGGCGTCGCCGGGCTCGACCAGCCAGCCCGTGTCGCCCGGCACGACGAGCTCGGGCACGCCGCCGATGCGGCTGGCCACCACCGGCGTTTCGCAGGCAAACGCCTGGGGAACCGCTCGCGACTGGCCCTCGACGGCAACGGAAGTGACGCACAGCGCGTCCGAGGCACGGGTGATACGCGCCACGTCATCCCGGTAGCCGGTAAAAATGACGGTGTCTTGCAGGCCGTGGGCATCGGCGCGGGAACGCAATTCCGCCTCGTAGCCCTCCTGGGTGCTGATTCCGGCGCCGACGATGAGGCACACCACGGGCCGGCCGTGCTCTTTGAGGATGGCGGCGGCGTCAATGAGGTTCTCCTGGGCCTTGTCACCGCGCAGCATGCCGACCACCGAAACCACGGGAAAACCCTCGGAAATAGCTAATTCCCGCCGAATTTCGGCACGCTCGGCAGGGCGTTCCGAGGAATCGAAAAATTCGTCGCCAGCCCATTCGCCGACCACCGTCACACGCTCCGGCCCGCAAAGCCCGGCGGCCACGATGCCGTCCTTGATGCACCCGGCCGTGGCGATGGCATGGTCGCAGCCCCAGCCCCACTGCAAGCGCCGGTGCACCTTGCCCTTGAGGGCCTGAGAAACGTGCCGGCTGCGGATCACCGGGCACAGGCGGCGCGCGAACGCCAAAGTCACCGCGTCGCGGCTGCCGTGGCAATCGGCGACATCGATGGCCCGCTCGCAGACGAGACGGCGCGCCCCCATGATGGCGCGCGGGTTGTAGTGGCCGCGAAACCCAACAGCCACGGCCTCGAGGCCCCAGGCCTGGGCCCGTTCCATGATGGCGCTGCCCGGCTTGGCAGCAAGCACGGGCTCGTGGCCGTGGTCGCTGAGCCAGCGCATTTGCTCGAGCGCCCGGTACTCCTGGCCGCCCCAGTTGACGCTCGATTCCGTGTGCAGAACCCGCATGGGCCCTCCGAAGTCCGGCTAACAGCCAGCCACCGCCTCTATGACCATGCCATCATAGGCGACCTCTACGCCGTCCGGCAGCCGGGCGCTCAGCTCTTCGTGGTCGAGAAGGCTGCTCAAGTGGGTGAGGACGGCGCGCCGGGGTTTGACGCGGGCGATCCACTCCAGCGCCTTGTCGACGTGGGCGTGGGTCGGGTGCGGGGTATCGGCCAGGGTGCCGATGATCCACGCCTCGACACCGTCGAGGGCGGCGAAAGACGCTTCCGGCAATTCCACCACGTCGGTCGAATAGGCCACAGGACCGAAGCGGTAGCCCATGGTCTTCATCACTCCATGGTCCTGCTCGAAGGCCGTGATCCTCATGCCGACGACCCCGAAGGTCTGTCCGGCGGCGATCTCGTGGGGCACCAACGTAGGCTTATAGCGTACCGTCGCGTCGTGGTCCAAGGCCGAGAACACATAGGGGAAGCGCTGGCCGATCTCAGCGAGAGTGGCGGCGTCGCCGTAAGCGTCCAACGGCGCGTCCATGGCCCGGTTGATCGCCCGCAGGTCGTCGATGCCGTGCACGTGGTCGGCGTGAATATGGGTGTAGAGCACCGCGTCAAGCCGCTTGACGCCGGCTGCCAGCAGTTGCTGGCGCAGGTCGGGCGAGCTATCGGCCAACACTAGGGCACCGTCGTCCTCGACCAGGATGGAGGGCCGGAGGCGCCGGTTCTTGGGGTTTTCGGGATCGCACCTGCTCCACCCCCAGTCGATGGCCGGCGTGCCGCTGGACCCCCCCGAACCGAGGATGGTTACGCGCATGCGTCTCCCCCGGTGATGCCATTGGGGCCATCGGGGCCATTGGTGCCATCGTGAACGGGGCGCGCCGCCTTGGCGAACAGGCGGAAGAAGTTATCGGTAGTGGTGCGGGCCAGCGCTTCGGCGGCCTCTCCCCTCGCCTCGGCCAGGCACGCTACCGTGTGGGCGACGAAGGCCGGCTCGTTGCGCTTGCCGCGTTTGGGCACCGGCGCCAGGTAGGGCGCGTCGGTCTCGACCAGCAGCAGATGGGCGGGCACGCGGCGCGCCACGTCGCGAAGCGCGTCCGCCTGCTTGAAGGTGACGATGCCCGAAATAGACACGCCGAGGCCAAGCTCGACGGCGCACTCGGCCACTGCCGGGCCCGCCGTGAAGCAGTGGATGAGGCCGGGAAAGGCGCCCTCGGCGTTCTCTTCGCGGAGAATCGCCATGGTGTCGTCGTCGGCGTTGCGGGAATGGGCGATGAGCGGAAGCCGCGCCTGGCGCGCCGCCGCGATATGGACGCGGAAGCTCCGCCGCTGGTCCTCGCGGGGGCTGTGTTCGTAGTGGTAATCGAGGCCGGTCTCGCCGAAGCCCACCACCTTGGGGTGGCGGGCCAAGCGTACCAAGTGCTCGGCCGTGACCTCGGGCTCGTTGGCCGCCTCATGGGGGTGGATGCCGATGCTGCACCAGACGTTGTCGTAGCGCTCGGCCACCGCCAACACAGCATCGAAGCGCGTCACGTGGGTGCAGATGGTGAGCATGCCCCCTACCCCGGCCTCGCCGGCGCGCGCCACCACATCGTCGAGTTCGTCGGCAAAGTCGGGAAAGTCCAGATGGCAGTGGCTGTCGATCAGCATCAGGACGCCTCGTCCTCGGAAAAACGCGGGAACAGGGCTGCGGGCTCGGGGAGCGCCATGCCAGCCACCAGCGCACCCTCGGGGCCGAGGTCGGCGAAGGCGCGATTCCCGTCGTCGACGCCCACCTGGTCCAGCAGACGCGCCGCTGCGCCGGGCATGAACGGCTGGGCGAGGATGGCCAGGTGGCGGACCACCTCGGCCAGCACGTAGAGCACGCTTGCCATGCGCTCCGGGTCGTCCTTGCGCAGCGCCCATGGTGCCTGGTGGTCGACGTAGGCGTTGGCGGCGCGCACCACCGCCCACAGAGATTCCAACGCCTCGTGGAAGGCCTGTTCGTCCATGTGCGGCGAAATCGCGCCGTAGAGGCCGTGGGCGGCGGCGAGCAGCGCCTCGTCATCGCCCGTGGTGGCCCCCGACACCGGCACGCGGCCGTCGCAGTTCTTGTTGATCATGGACAGCACGCGCTGCGCCAAGTTGCCGAAATCGTTGGCGAGATCGCCGTTCATGCGGTGCACCATGGAGGCATGCGAGAAGTCGCCGTCTTTGCCGAACGGCACCTCGCGCATGAGGAAATAACGCACCGGGTCGAGCCCGTATTTTTCGACCAATTGAAGGGGATCGATGATGTTGCCCAGCGATTTGGAAATCTTCTGTCCCTCGTTGGTCCACCAGCCGTGGGCGAAGACGCGATTCGGCGGCTCGAGGCCCGCCGCCATCAGGAAGGCCGGCCAGTAGACGGCGTGGAAGCGTACGATGTCTTTGCCCACCATGTGCAGATCGGCCGGCCAGTAGGTGGCGTAGTCGCCGCTTGTCGTCTCGGGATAGCCGACGGCGGTGATGTAGTTGGTGAGGGCGTCGAGCCACACGTACATGATGTGTTGGTCATCGCCGGGCACCGGCACGCCCCATTTGAAGCTGGTGCGGGAAACCGAAAGGTCCCGCAGGCCGCCCTTGACGAAGCTGATGACCTCGTTGCGCCGGCCCCTGGGCACAATGAATGCGGGGTTGCTCTCGTAAAGGTCGAGGAGCCTGTCCTCCCAGTCCGACAGCCGAAAGAAGTAGCTGGGCTCCTCCACCCACTCCACTTCGGCGCCCGAGGGTGCCGTCTTCTTGCCGTCGGCGCCGTCGCTTAGCTCGTCCTCGGCGTAGAAGGCCTCGTCGCGCACCGAGTACCAGCCGGCGTAGGTGCCGAGGTAGATGTGCCCGTTGTCGTCGATACGGCGCCACAACTCCTGGCAGGCCACCGTGTGGCGATCCTCGGTGGTGCGGATGAAGTCGTCGTTCGAGTAGTTCATGACGCGGCCCAGGTCGCGGAAGTTGGCCGATACCTTGTCGGTGAAGGCCTGCGGCTCCATACCCGCGTCGCGCGCCGATTTTTCCACCTTCTGGCCGTGCTCGTCGGTGCCAGTGAGGAACTTCACGTCGTATCCGTCGAGGCGCTTGAAGCGCGCCAGCACGTCGCACGCCAGCGTCGTGTACGCGTGCCCGATGTGGGGCACGTCGTTGACGTAGTAGATCGGCGAGGTGAGGTAGAAGCGCTTGGGCTCAGCCATCGCTCGTCTCTCCCGGGGCGTTAGAGTGAATGGACCGAACCGTCCCCGTGCTTCAGGACTGCGCCACCTGATCCAGGGCAAGGAAGGCGTTGAGAAACACCTGCTTGCGGTCCAGGTTGGCACCGCTGGCCCGCGCCACAAGGCGGTTGATCTTTTCCCACACCTCCAGCCAACGATCAAGGGCGGCAGCCGGCGCCAGGCGCTCCATCAGTGCCCGATCGGCGGCCGACGCGCCGGCCGGCGCTTGTCCCCGAGCGGCGAACAGGACGAGGTGGCCGAGCCACCGGCGCAGGAGGTCGGTCGCCATAACGAACGCCTCCTCGGCGCCGGCCCGCCCGACGCGGTCACCAAGGGCGTGCAGCGCGCCGATGTCGAGCCAGCCCAGAGTCTCGAGCAGGGCGGCCAACTCGCGATAGAGCCCCGCTCCCCCTTCGTCGGACAGCACCAGGGCGCGCCCGATGCTGCCCTCGGCAAGATCAACCAGGACGGCCCTGTCCTCGGCCGGCAGGTCCGGCTGGTAGGCCGCCAGGAGCGCCACCACGTCGTCGTCCGCCAAGGCCTGCAGAACGAGGCGCCGGCACCGCGAGACGACGGTCGGCAACAGGCGCCCCGGGGCATGGCTGACCAGGATGATCAGCGCCCGCGCCGGCGGCTCTTCAAGGATCTTGAGCAGCGCGTTGGCAGCATTGCGGTTCATCTCGTCGGCGGCATCCACTACCACAGCGCGCCAGCCGCCTTCGGCCGGTGTCAGGCTCATGACGTCGCCAATGCCGCGCACGTCGCCGACGACGATCTCCGAGCGCCGCTTGCCGGTCTTCTCGTTGATGCTCCGTTCGACGGCGAGGAAATCCGCGTGGCCGCCCGAGGCGACCCGCCGGAAGACCGGATCTTCGGGGTCCAGATGCAGGCTGTCTGGGGAAGCCGGCTTCAAGGCGTCGCCGAACAGGTCATCCCCGCCGCCGCTCTCCTTGCCGTGGGCCAGCACGAAACGGGCGAACCGGTAGGCCAGGGTCGCCTTGCCAATGCCGCGCGGCCCCGTCAACAGCCAGGCGTGGGTCAGCCGGCCGCCGTTGTAGGCGTCGAGCAGGGTACGCTCGGCCGTCGCGTGCCCCCGCAAGTCCGGGTTCTCGCGGGGCAGCGGGGCTGCGTCCACGATATCGTCCGGTAGGGTGGCGCTGCTCATGGCCAGTCCACCCCTAGGCGTTCGCCGACCACGGCGCGAATGGCCGCCTGCACCGCGTCGATCGCGCCAACCGCATCGATGACGGCGCAGCGTTCGGGCTCGCGCCTGGCGATGTCCAGAAAGCCGTTGCGCAAGCGCCGGTGAAACTCCGCGTCCATGCGCTCGTAGCGGTCTTCGCCACCGGTTTTGGCGGTGGCGCGCCCGAGCCCGGTCTCGACGGAAAGATCGAGGACCACGGTAAGATCGGGCGTCATGCCGCCGATCGCCAACTCATGGAGCCCGACCATCGCGTCGCGGCCGAGACCCAGGCCGTATCCCTGGTAGGCCATGGTCGAGTCGGCGAAGCGGTCGCACACCACCCAGCGCCCGGCGTCGAGGGCGGGCTGGATGGTCTCCTTGAGGTGTTGGCGGCGCGCCGCCACATGCAGAAGCGCCTCGGTCATGGGGTCCCAGCGCTCGACGGCTCCTTCGACGAGCAGGGTGCGGATTTCCTCGGCGCCCGGCGCGCCGCCCGGCTCGCGGGTAACGGTCACGTCCTTGCCCGCATCCCGCAGGCCCTCCGCCAGAAGGGTGACCTGGGTGGACTTCCCGGTCCCCTCCCCGCCGTCCAGGGTAATAAACTTGCCACTCGCCAAGGGATTACCGCCCGTGATGAGGCCACAGGTGAGGACATGGGCGCCTCAACCCGACACCCCCCAAAGGATGTAGTTCAGCGCCGCCCCAAGACGCCCGAACAGCCCCAGTATTTCGACGTTCTCGCCGGCCATGAGGCGCGCCTCGACGGGCTCCTGGTCGGGCGCCGTCACCACCAGTCTGGCCAACGGCTGGCCCTGGACGATGGGGGCTGGAACGGGGCCTTCGAAGGTGATCGCCACTTTCATTTGGCGACGCGCCTTGCGCGGCATCGTGATGACTAGGTCGCTCTCGATGACCAGGGGCACGGTCTGGCTCTTGCCGAGCCAGACCTCGGCTTCCGACACCGTGTCGCCAGCCTGGAACAGCGCGTAGTTGTTGAATTCGCGGAACCCCCACTCGAGGAGCCGTTCCGATTCACGGTCCCGCGCCTTCTTGCTGGGCAAGCCGTGGACGACCAGGACGAGGCGGCGCTCGCCGCGCTTGGCGGAAGCGGCAAGTCCGTACCCCGCCTCTTGGATGTGGCCCGTCTTCAGCCCGTCCACCCCCATGTTCTTGTACAGGAGCGGGTTGCGGTTGCCTTGGCGGATATCATTGTAAATAAAATTTTTTTCCCTGTAGTAGCGGTAATACTGGGGGAAGTCCTCGATCGTGCGCTTGACCAGGGTAGCCAGGTCCCGCACCGTCGAGAAGTGCCCCGGATCAGGCCAGCCGGTGGCGTTCTTGAAGGTGGTGGCTTCGAGTCCCAAGTCCTGGCCGCGGCGGGTCATGGCAGCGGCGAATTTCTCTTCGCTCCCGGCCAGGGCCTCGGCAAGGACAATGCAGGCGTCGTTTCCCGATTGCACGATAACGCCACGCAGAAGGTCTTCCACGTCGACCCGCGTACCGGGCTCGAGAAACATGGTGGAGCTGCCGCTCTTGGCGCCACCCTTGCGCCAAGCCGTCTCGCTAACGCGGAACTTGTCGTCGAGGGACAGGCTACCGTCGCGCAACCTCTCGAAAACCATGTACACGGTCATCATCTTGGTCAGGGAGGCGGGCATGGTGGGCTGGTCCGCACCTTTCTCGAAAAGCACGGCGCTCGTTTCCATGTCGATAAGCATGGCCTCGCGGGCGATGGTTTCGGTCGCCGCGGCCGGATGCGTCAGCATTCCAGCGACGATCAGACCGAGGAAGCCCGCCGAAAACTGAACGATGCGGTGACGCCGGAAGACACGCGAAAAGGCAACCATCATGGAACTCGACCCATCGTTTCGATTCTCTCCCTAAGTCCACGGTCATCGCTTGCAGGACCAGGGGACCCGCCGGCTTTGATATTCGACGAATGGGGCGAAACCGTGGCCGCCCCAGCGCCACCCCGCCCCGTCCCCACGGGTGCGCCATCACTCGATGATGACGCGGGCATCGGAAT
>DASCNF010000219.1:0-7624 GCA_036011345.1 Rhodospirillales bacterium
CGGAAGCATCTCTTGTCGAGCAGTTTGGATTGACTAAGTCGGCGGTTCGCGCGGCGCTTACTCGTCTTTCGGAGGATGGTTTGATCTTGAAGCCATCGCCAAAGACCCAAATTGTCGCACCGCTGACAATGGACGAAATTCGCTCCGTGTTCCATTTGCGGTTTCTTCTTGAACCGGATATCGCGCGGAGGGCCGCCGGCAAGGTCGACCCTCAAGCCCTGCGTCAGCTTGACGCGGCATGTAGAGCCGACTACGTCGTTGGCGACAAGATGGGTGAATTTGCGTTGTTAGAGGCCAACAGGAATTTCCATTGTGCCATAGCTTGGGCGTGTGGAGATGGAAGGCACGCTCGATGGGTTGAGCAACTTCACAACGCAATGATCCGAATACTATGGGTAAGCTTGCAGCTAGAAAATCGGCCGGACGTCTGGCGCCACACTCACGAAGATATCTTGAACGACCTCATCGACGGAAATGGCGACGCGGCCGCTGAATGCTGTGTTTCGCACATAAAGGAAGCACAGCGCGTAGTTTATGAGGTGTTGACTTCGTCACCTTTGTTTCAAAACCTGATGATATTGCCTCCAAACGAGTAGATTGACCCGCCCCCCATAACCGCATCCACATACTTGGTTGTCCGAAACGATACGTGCTCGGGGCTGGGGCTCGTGCGGGTGGCGGAACAGCGTCCTCGACTTGAGGCAATTCGGCGGCGGGCAACCGCCATTTTTCACCGCTTCACCGGGGGTCACCGGGGGGCCACGTCGAGCCGCGCCACGGCGTCCTCGAGCGCTTTTTCGGGCGCCGGATAGCGCGCCATGACCAGGGGGTCGTGACCGGGGATGATGTGGCCGGGCGTCTCGGCGAGCCCCCTCAACCTCTCGAAGCCGGAGATCATGTCGCCGACGTTGTAGACGATGGGAAAGGGCGAGACGGTTTCCATGTTCTCGTAGAAATGGCTGGCGTCGGAAGCTAGCACCACCCAGCCGCGCTTGGTGCGCACGCGCACGCATTGCAGGCCCAAGGTGTGGCCGCCGATGTGGTGCACGGTGACGCCGGGGGCAATTTCGCCGTCGCCGTCGTGGAATTGGACGCGCCCCGAATAGACGCAGCGCACCATGTCGACCACGTCGTCCACGGTGTAGGCGTGGCGCAGCGGCTCATGGCACATCTGCCGCCCCGTGGTGTAGGACATCTCCAGGTCCTGCACGTGGAAGCGCGACCGGGGAAAGGCGCCAAGCGTCCCGGCGTGGTCGTAATGGAGGTGGGTGATGATGACGTCTTCGACGGCGCCCGCCTCGATGCCCAGCATCTCCAGTCCCTCGCCCGGCAGGCGGATCAGCTGACGCCCGCGGTTCCGGGCTTCCTCGTGGCCGAAGCCGGTATCGACGACGATGGTGCGGCTTTCGTTGACGATGGCCCACACGTAGTAGTCGATGGGCATCGTCCCGTCATGGGGATCGACGGCGGCGATGAAATTATCGCGCCGCGGGCGCGTTTCCAGGTGGGCGTAACGGACGGCGAAAAGCTCGTAGGTTTCGGCGTCGCTCATGGTCGTTTCCTCCGCATTGGCGGTCGCCCCCCGCTTCGTCGAGTATCGTTTGTCCGATCAGACCCCGGAGCAAGGGCTGGCGAGAAGCGTTGTGAAGAGGTGGCGGGAGGATCATATTCGTAATTGCCGCGGCTGTGATAGTGGCCCGCCGCATTTGGCGGACCCATGGGGGCATCGATTGAGGAACAGGCGATGAGCATGGCCGCCGGTCAGTTGCTGGCGTATCTGAAAGTCGCCGTCCTGGCCTTCGCCCTGATGGCCGTGGTGTGGGGTATCGTCAAGTTCATTGAGTCCAGAGGGCGGGCCGAGATCGGCGACAGGGACGAACCGGATTCCGAGTGACCCGCCAACCTCTCGATCGAACGCCAAGATGAGCCCCCCTCACCCCGCGAACCGCGGCTCGGGCAGGCCGGTGACGCCGAGGCCGTGGATGGCGTGCAGGCCGCCGGGGCGGGGCGCCGGGTCGGCAGGGCGCAGCGGCTCGGTCAACGACGTGACGTAGAGAACGTCGAGGCCGGCGCCGCCGAACATGACGCTGGTCGGGTGGTCGACGGGCACGTCGATGGTGCGCTCGAGGCTGCCGTCGGGGGCGAATCGCCCGATCCGCCCGCCGAGCACGAAGGCGCACCACAGGTACCCCTCGGCGTCGACGGTGGCGCCGTCCGGAGCCGTGTCGAACTTGTCGGTGTCGGCGAAGGGCCGCTTGTTGGCGAGGGCGCCGCCCGTCACGTCGTAGTCGTAGGCGGAGATGAGGCGCGTCGGCGTGTCGGTGAAGTAAAACGTGGCGCCGTCGGGGCTCCAGCACGGGCCGTTGGAACAGATGATTCCGCTTTCCAGCACGTCCACGCTCAAATCCCGGTTAAGCCGGTAGAGCTTGGCGTCGGGGGCGCTCAGGTCCTCGACGATGGTGCCGGCCAGGAGGCGTCCCTGGCGGTCCACCTTGGCGTCGTTGAAGCGGATGCCGGGAGCCTCGACCAGCCCGGCGGCCAGGGGCTCACAGGCACCGCTTGCGAAGTCAAAGGCGTAAAATCCGTCCTCGAGGGCGAGGACGGCGCCGCCCCGCTGGCGCAGGGCGAGGGCGCCGATGTCGGAGGGCGTCGGCCAGCTTCGCACGGCGCCGCTGGCCGGATCGAGGCGGTGGATGGCGCGCCCCTTGATGTCGACCCAATAGAGGACGCCGGCGGCCGGGTCCCACAGCGGCCCCTCGCCGAGTTCGTCGTCGGCGACGCCGATGCGTTCGATTTCGATGCCCATGGCCCGTACCCCCTGCCCCGCTTGGCCCTCAAGCGGTGAGGCCGCCGTCGACCACCATCTCGGCGCCGGTGATGAAGGCGGACTCGTCGGAGGCCAGGTAGAGGACCATGGCGGCCACGTCGTCGACGTGGCCGAGGCGGCCGAGGGGGATCTGGCGCTTCAGGGTCTCCTCGGTGCGTTCCGGATCGCGGCTGGCGTCGATGAAGGCGCGCACCATCGGCGTGTCGACGAAGGAGGGATGCACCGAGTTGCAGCGGATGGCGTACTTCTGACGCGCGCAATGCAGGGCCACCGACTTGGTGAGCAGCCTGACGCCCCCCTTGGAGGCGTTGTAGGCGGCCAGGTTGTAGCCGCCGATCAGGCCCGAGACCGAGGACATGTTGATGATAGAGCCGCCGCCGCTCTCCTTCATGGCCATGACCCCGTGCTTGCAGCCCAGGAAGACGCCGTCCAGGTTGACCGCCATCACGTCGCGCCATTCCTCGAAAGTCGTCTCCTCGACGTCCTTGAGGATGGCGATGCCGGCGCAGTTGACGAGCACGTCGAGGCGCCCCATACGCCTGACGGCGGCCGCCATGACGGCGATCCAGTCGTCTTCGCTTCGCACGTCGTGGCCGAGGAAATGGGTGTCGCCACCGATGTCCCTGGCCACGGCGCCGCCCGCCGCCTCGTCGAGGTCGGTGATCATCACCCGGGCGCCCTCGGCGGCGAGCCGCCGCGCCACCGCCAAGCCGAGACCCGAGGCGCCGCCGGTGACCAGCGCCACCTTGCCGGCCACCCGGCTCATGGGCCCTGGCCCGTCGCCGCCCCGCCGAGGGCCACGAAGCGTTCCAGGTGGTGGCCGGCGTCGCCGAAGAGCGCGCCGATCATCGTCAGGCGCTTGAAATAGTGGCCGACGTCGAGCTCGTCGGTCATGCCCATGGCACCGTGCAGCTGCACGGCCTGCTGGCCGACCAGTTTCCCGGCCTCGCCGATCCGCACCTTGAGGGCCGAGGCGGCACGCCCCCGCGCCCTGGCGCCGCCGTCCGCCGGCGAGGCCGCCGCCCGGTAGGTGAGGGCGCGCGACAGCTCGCACGCCATGAACATGTCGACGACACGGTGCTGCAGGACCTGGAAGTCGCCGATGGGAACGCCGAACTGTTGACGCGTCTTCAGGTATTCCCGCGTCGCCGCGATGAGCGCCTCCATGGCCCCCACCGCCTCTGCCGCGACGGCGACGATGGCATCGTCGACGACGCGCTCGACGAGGGGCAGGCCGCCGCCGACGGCGCCCAGCACGTCGCCGCTGCCCACCCGCACCCCGACCAGGCCGACCTCGGCGGCGCGTCTTCCGTCCTGGGTGGCGTAGGGACGCAGCACCACGCCGTCGGCTTGGCGGTCGACCAGGAACAGCGTGATGCCGTCCGGCTGGCGCGCCGCGCCCGAGGTGCGCGCCGAGACGACGATCCTGTCGGCGGCGGCGGCGTTGAGGACGACGCATTTATGGCCGTCGAGCACGTAGCCGCCGTCGCCGCTCGTGGTCTCTTTCGCCGTCGTCTCGACATCGGCGAGGTTGAAGCGCGACTGGGGCTCGCCATGGGCAAGGGCCAGCATGAGCCGGCCCTCGGCGAGCGGCGGCAGGAGGGCGTCTTTTTGCGCCTCGGCACCGGCCAGCGCCACCAGACCGCCGCCCAGCACCACGGACGGCACGTAGGGCTCGACCACCAGGCCGCGGCCGAAGGCCTCCATGAGCACGGCGACGTCGAGGAGCGAGCCGCCGAGGCCCCCATGCGCCTCGGGCAAGGCCACGGCGAGCCAGCCGAGTTCGGCGAAGCGGGCCCAGTTCTCGCGGCCGAACCCGAGTTCGCCGGCGGCCAGCTCCCGGCGCGCCGCGAAGGTGTAATCGCGCTCGATGAAGCGCTCGGCGCTTTCCTTGAGCATCTTCTGCTCGTCGGTCAGGGAGAAATCCATCAAAACCCCAGGACCATCTTGGCGATGATGTTCTTCTGGATCTCGTTGGAGCCGCTGTAGATCGAGGCCTTGCGCCAGTTGAAGTAATGGGGCGCCAGGGGGGCGGCGTAGTCGGGGCCCACCGGCTCCTCGTTCCAACCGTCTTCCAGGGCCTCGGGGACATAGGGGTGGGCGAACTCGCCGATGGCCTCGACCAGAAGCTCGGTGATGGCCTGTTGCAGCTCGGTCCCCTTGATCTTGAGCAGGGACGCCTCGGGACCCGGCGGGCGCCCGGCGCTTTCTTCCGAGAGCACCTTGAGGACCACGGATTCGAGTGCCAGCATGTCGATCTCGGCCATGGCGACCTTCTCGGCGAAGCGCCGGTTCTCGATCAGCGGCGCACCACCGGACAGCTCGCGGGCGGCGATCTCCTTGACCTTCATGAGCTGCTTCTTGGAGCGCCCGACGGCGGCGATGCCCGTGCGCTCATGGCCGAGCAGGAACTTGGCGTAGGTCCAGCCCTTGCCCTCCTCGCCGATGCGGTTGGCCTGGGGCACCCGCACGTCGTCGAGAAAGACCTCGTTGATCTCGTCCGAGCCGCCGTCGATGGTGGTGATGGGACGTACCGTGACGCCCGCGCTTTTCATGTCGATGAGCAGGAAGGAGATGCCGTTCTGCTTCTTGTCCTCGTCCGACGTGCGCACCAGGCAGAACATCATGTCGGCGTATTGGGCCATGGTCGTCCACGTCTTGGCGCCGTTGACCACGTAGTCGTCGCCGTCGGCCGCAGCGCGGGTCTTCAGCGAGGCGAGGTCGGAGCCGGCGCCGGGCTCGGAATAGCCCTGGCACCACCAGTCGTCGGTGGCCAGAATGCGCGGCAGGTATTTCTTTTTCTGTTGGTCGGTGCCGAAGGCCATAATGACCGGCGCCACCATGCCCAGCCCGAAGGGAATGATGCCCGGCGTCGAGCCCATGGCGAGCTCTTCCTCGAAGATGTACTTCCGGATCGGCGTCCAGCCGGTGCCGCCGAATTCCTCGGGCCACCCCGGCGCGATCCAGCCCCTTGCGTGCAGGATCTTCTGCCAGACGACGTAGTCCTGCCTGTCGAGGCGCCGCCCCGTCTCCACCTTGCGCTTGATGTCGGCGGGCAGGTTTTCGGCGATGAAGGCGCGGACCTCCTGGCGGAAGGCCTCGTCCGGTTCGCTCAGTCCAAGTTCCATGGCTTTCAACACTCAGTGCGGCTGCGCTATCATCGGCGCGGTCCGAAAATCGAAGCTGGCCCATAATCGAAGCTGGCCCCATGAATTACAACAAGCTCTTCGATCTTACCGGCAAGGTGGCGGTGATCACCGGCTCCACCAAGGGCATCGGCAAGGCGATCGCCGAGGCCATGGTGGCGGCCGGCGCCCGGGTGGTGATCTCCAGCCGCAAGGAGGACGCCTGCCGGCGCGTCGCCGCCGAGATCACGCAAGCCGGCGGCGAGGCCGCGGCGCTGCCTTGCAACGTCTCCCACAAGGACCAGTTACAAGGCCTGGTGGACGGCGCCATCGGGCACTGGGGGCGCATCGACGTGCTGGTCTGCAACGCCGCCGTCAATCCCTACTTCGGGCCGATGGCGGAGATCCCCGACGAGGCCTACGACAAGACCATGGAGACCAACGTCAAGAGCGTGCTGTGGCTGTGCAACATGGCGATCCCGGCCATGGCCGGACGCGGCGACGGCTCGGTCATCGTGGTTTCCTCCATCGCCGGCCTGAAGGGCCACGGCAAGCTCGGCATCTATGGGCTTTCCAAGGCCGCCAACCTCCAGCTCGTGCGCAACCTGGCCGTCGAGTGGGGGCGCCACAACGTGCGCGTCAACTGCCTGGCGCCCGGGTTGGTGCGCACCGACATGGCGCGCGCCCTGTGGGAGGACGCGGACGCCCACGCCCAGGCCGTCGAGGCCTATCCCCTGGGCCGCCTCGGCGAGCCTGGGGACATCGCCGGCGCCGCCGTGTTCCTGGCCTCCGACGCTGGGCGCTTCGTCACCGGCCACACCCTGGTGGTCGACGGCGGCGCCACCATCATGAGCGGGCGCTATACGTGAAGACAAGCGGCGCGGCCCCCGACGGTGCCGGCTTCGCGCCCCGAAGCGGACTCCGGGCGGTCCATGCCGCCTGGGGCGTAGCCTAAGCGAATATTGGGCGAATTATGATTCCGGCGGGGAACATTCCCGAGCCAGCAGAACGGCGTCCCCGTCCTGGTAATGCAAGGCCGGGTGTGGGACCACGGCGCGCCGGTCGAGTTCCCGGAAACCAAGCTTCCGATACAACCTCATGGCTCCGACGTTGCGCTCGAAACAAATGAGGCTGATGCGCCGAAGGGAGAGGCCCCTGGCTCGCCCGTTCACCGCCTCCATCAAGGCCGCCCCGATTCCCGCGTTGCGGTACTGCTCGACGACTGCCATGCCGGACAAGTAGAGGCTGCCGTAATCCTCCAGCTCGCCGTAGGGTTTCAGCACCGGATCGCTTTCCGGTTCGGCGTCCGGGTCCTCCTCCATGCCGAAACTGTGGGCCATCCCGACGGTGTCGCCTTCCCGCTCCGCAATCAGACAATTTTCATAGGAGAAGGCTATGCCTTGGCGGGCATAGCGACGAGCCCCCGCCTCGATGACCGTCTCGCCGGGCCCGGCAACCCTGCTCCAGATGTATTCGGCCAAGCCGTCGGACGAGATGAGAAAAAGGCCGGCGATTTCCGCACTGTCTTCCTTTACGGCTTGGCGGATATGGATCATGACGCCCCTTGCCTTACTCGGATCATTGGCAAGAGTTTAGCGTAGAATGTGCCGATCCCGTTGCTTCTGATTTCAGGGGTGAAGCGGACATTGGCGAAATGCACTTTAGCGACCTG
>DASCNF010000220.1:0-10816 GCA_036011345.1 Rhodospirillales bacterium
CCGGCCACATGAAATACGGCGGCAACACAAGCTGCATCGAAGTGACGGTGAGCGAGCACACTTTTGTCATGGATGCCGGCACCGGCATCCGCGGCTTGGGGCAGGCTCTGGCGAAGAGGGAGCCCTTCGCGCTCACCATGCTGCTCACCCATACCCACTGGGACCACGTCAACGGATTCCCGTTTTTCCTTCCCGCCTACATTCCGCAATGGTCCATTAACATCAAGGCCGGCCACCTTTCGGACCAAGAGGGCATACACGCCATCCTTTCCACCCAGATGGAGAGCCCCCTGTTCCCCGTACCGCTCTCCGCCATGCAGTCCGATCTCACCTTCGAGGACTTCAGGGCGGGGGAGGAGTTCGATATCTATCCGGACGTGCATATTCGCACGACACCCCTGAATCACCCGAACGAGGCGACCGGCTATCGCATCGAATATGACGGGCGGGTGGCGTGCTACGTAACCGATACCGAGCACGTGGCCGGGGAAATCGACAAGAACATCCTCGGTCTCATCGAAAACGCCGACGTGGTGATTTACGACTCCACCTATACGGTAGAGGAATATCCGTCAAAGGTCGGCTGGGGGCATTCCACGTGGAACGAGGGCATGCGCCTGTGCCGGGAGGCCGGCGCCAAGAGGCTGGCCATCTTCCATCACGACCCCGACCACGACGACGTCTTCATGGAAGGGCTCGAAGCGGAGGCCAAGGAAGCGTGGTCGGGCAACTTCGTTACCCGCGACGGCATGGTCATCACGGTTTGAAGATGGCGTGGGCCGAACGGCCCGCCGCGAGAACACCTCCGGCACCGGCTAATCTTGTTGCGGTTCCTAAGCGGTCTTAGGTTTGTTGCCGTCCGATTCTTCGCTCTTGTCGGCCGCGACCTCGTCGAGCGCGGCTACTACCAGGGCTCCAACGTCTCCTACAACGTCAAGAAGCTCACCGACTTCGGATGCCTGAACCAGGAACGATCGCTGCACGACCGGCGCTCGGTGAGCATCCGCCTGACCGACGAGGCCAAGGAGGTGGTGAAGGTCATCCATGAACTGGAGATCACCACGCCGACGCCCTAACCGTCCAGGAGACCGGCGTGGAGGAGCTCCGGGAAATACGCCGCACCTTGCTGCAGCTGGAGCGCACCTAGACCGACTACATTCACTACGGCGACCGCTGAGGTGCGGGCCGCTCAATCGGAAGCAAAAAGCGGGACGCACTCCGGGGCGTCGGCGATGGTGGCGTCGGCCAGCACCTCAAATCCATCTCCCCCCAGGGCTAATGCCGCCTGGCGCTCGCCGCTGTCGGTGCCGTGCCCGCTGAGCACGTGCAAGCCGCCGGCAATCCCCGCCCGCAGCCCCGCTCCGATGTCTCCCGCCCGGTCGCCGATAATCCACGATCGGGCGAGATCGAGCCCGAGATCGCCGGCGGCACCGAGCAACATGCCGGGATTGGGCTTGCGGGCCGGGTGCGACGGGTGATTGTAGGGCGCTTTCGCCTCGCCATGGTGGGGGCAGGCGTAAACGGCGTCGACGAAGGCGCCCTCCTCCGCCAAGTCGCGGATGATTTTTTCCTGGACGACGGCGAACGCCTCCCAGCCGAAGTAGCGGCGGCCGACGCCGGCCTGATTGGTGGCGATGACGACGGCAATGCTACGCCGGTTGGCCTCGGCGACAACCCTCGGAGCACCGGCAATCCAGCACACGTCCTCGACCCGGTGCAGGTATTCGACCTCCTCGAGCATGGTGCCGTCACGGTCCAGGAACAAGGCTGGTCGCGGCGCGCCGCCCGGGGGCGGCCGCAGGACTTGCGCCCATATTCCGGTGGCGTCGATGGGGGCGTTCCGGGGAAGAGGAGGCTTTGTGCTCATGGAGGCCTTATTAGGTGTCGACGCACCATATAGACCATCGGATAGCCTGCACAAGATGTCAGCGCTTCCCATATGACCAATAGGACGTGACGCTACGGGCGCACCCGGCGCGCCGACGGGAGGGCCGACCATGACACCCGCCAACGACAATTGGGAAGTTTCCCCCGACGCCGTGCGGCGCTGTGCCGGGCGCTGGCTTTTCCTCGCCTTCGGCTGGCTCAACGTGGCCGTCGGCATGATTGGTGTCGTGGTGCCGGGGTTGCCGACGACCGTATTCCTGATCATCGCGTTGTGGGCCTTCACCAATAGTTCCGAGCGCTTCCGGACATGGCTGTGGGATCATCCCCGTTTCGGCCCGCCGCTAAGGGCCTGGCACCGGCACCGGGTGATACCGCTCAAGGCCAAGGTCTTGGCGGTCGCTTCGATGACCATGAGTTTTATTCTGGTAACGGCGTTCGCGGCAGAAAGCTGGGCGCTGCCGGCGGCGATGGTATCGGTGATGATGCCCATCGCCGCCTACCTCCTTACCCGCGCCAGCGCCGTGCCGGTACCGGCGCGAGTGCCAGTGCGGACCAAGTGAGGCCCGTTCCGCCTTTTCCACGCTGTCCACCGCCCCGACGCATCGTTTCGTGCCGTCTTGCCCTCGGTTGGGGGGCGGGTTTCAAACCTTCCCCTACGTGGCCTCTCGGATCATGTCGCGGGCGATGATCAGTTGCTGAATCTGGCTGGTGCCTTCGTAGAGGCGGAACAGGCGCACGTCGCGGTAAAAGCGCTCGACGCCGTGGTCGACGACATAGCCGGCGCCGCCGTGGATCTGCACGGCGCGGTCGGCGACGCGGCCCACCATCTCGCTGGCGAAGAGCTTGCAGCACGAGGCTTCGGTGCCGACGTTATCGCCGGCGTCACGGCGCATCGCTGCGTCCAAAACCATGCAGCGCGCCGCGTAAGCCTCGACCCGGCTGTCGGCGAGCATGGCCTGGACGAGTTGGAACTCGGCAATGGGCTTGCCGAACTGCTGGCGTTCCATGGCGTAGGCGAGGCTGTCGCGGATGAGGCGCTCGGCGATGCCGACGCAAAGGGCACTGATGTGCAGGCGTCCGCGGTCGAGCACCTTCATGGCGGTCTTGAATCCCTGGTTCTCGGTGTCGCTGAGGAGCGCCCCGGCGGGCACTTGGCAATCATCGAGGATGACGTCGGCGATGTGGGCGCCGTGCTGGCCCATTTTGCGCTCCGCCTTGCTGACGGTGAGCCCGGGCGTGCCCGCTTCGATGAGGAAGGCAGAGACGCCGCGCGCTCCGGGCTCTTGCGGATTGGTGCGGGCGAACACGGTGAACAGCCCGGCCTGCGGCGAGTTAGTGATGTAGCGTTTGGTGCCGTTGAGCACGTAGCCGTCGCCCTTGCGCCTGGCGCTGGTGGTGAGCGAGCCTGCGTCAGATCCCGCTTCCGGCTCGGTGAGCGCGAAGCAGCTGATCATCTCGCCGGAGGCCAGTTTTGGCAGGTATTTATTCTTTTGCTTCTCGGTGCCGTCCATGACCAATCCCTGGGATCCGATGCCGACGTTGGTGCCGAAGGTCGAGCGAAAGGCCGGCGAGGTCTGGCCGAGCTCGAAGACCACCCGCGCCTCTTCCTCCGTGGTCAGGCCGAGGCCGCCGTACTCCTCGGGGATGGACAGCCCGAAAAGCCCGAGCCCGCGCATCTCGCCGACGATCTCGGGCGGGATGGCGTCGTCTTCGGCGACTTTGTCTTCCAGGGGAACCAAGCGCTCGCGCACGAAGCGCGCCACGGTGGTGATGAGTTGATCGCGGGTCTCGGTGTCCAAGGCCATTCCTGGGGGTCCTATTCGATGGTTCCCACGTTCTAGTACGGGGTCAGGAATTCGAGGCGCGAAAACAAAACGTTGGAGACCGATCTGGACTTCGACGCGATGGCCACGGAATTGGGAAGCAGTTTTGGGAACTCGCCGTCCCTGTCCATGAGGAAGGTGTCGTAGCCGACGTCCCACAGGCAATGCCCGCCGTCGTTGTCGCGGTTGTTGTAGAAGGTGCGCGGGCCGTCCGTATCGCACACCACCCTGTCGACGACCTCGATGTTGGAAACGCCGTTGATCTCGACGTGCTTTTTCAGCGATTGCAGGTTTTCTTCCTCGGGCTCGAAGGCGGCAACGCACCCCTCGGGACCGACCAGCTTGGCCGCGATCACCGAGAAAAAACCGACATGGGTGCCGACGTCAAGAAATGCATCGTCCTTGCACAGGGTTTTCATCAGGAAGTAGCTGAGGTCCGGCTCGTACAGCTTGCCCTGGGACAGACAGCTGTACATGACCTGGATGGAAAATTTGTCGAGGTCGAAGAGAAATTTCACCGATATCTCTTCGCCCTTGACGACCAGGTTGAGGTCGAGCGGTTTTATGTTGCTCATTGTGTGCTCGCGGGGGCCGATGATCGCAAAAGGGTGTCCGCCTCAGCGCCAGAGTGTGCCAGAGATGGCCCGGCCCCGCAATTGCGAGGGACAGGATCAGGCCAAAGAAAGGGCTTGGGCCACGGCTCGCCTTATATGGTACCAATGTGCGGAAACGACCCGCGCCAGAGGAGCCCATTCCATGCCCGTCATCAACCGCATCGCCGACTTCCACGACGACATGACCGCCTGGAGGCGGGATATCCACCAGCATCCCGAAACTGCCTTCGAAGAGCACCGCACGTCGGACGTCGTCGCCCGGCGCCTCGAGGAGTTCGGCATCGAGGTCCACCGGGGCCTCGCCGGGACCGGCGTCGTCGGCACCCTGAGAAGCGGCGAGGGGCCTTCTATCGGCCTGCGCGCCGACATGGACGCCCTGCACATCGACGAGCTCAACGAGTTTGACCACAAATCGGTCAACGACGGCCGCATGCACGCCTGCGGCCACGACGGCCACACCACCATGCTGCTCGGCGCCGCCCGTTATCTGGCCGAGACCGGCAATTTCCGGGGCACCGTGCACTTCATCTTCCAGCCGGCCGAGGAAAACGAGGCCGGCGGCCGGGTCATGGTCGAGGACGGGTTGTTCGAGAAATTTCCGGTCGAGACGGTCTACAGCATGCATAACTGGCCAGGCCAGCCGGTGGGCACGATTGCCGTCAGCGAGGGCCCCATGATGGCGGCCTTCGATCTTTTCGAACTCACGGTGACCGGGCGCGGCGCCCACGGCGCCATGCCGCACCTCGGCATCGACCCGGTGGTGGTCGGCGCTGAGATCGTCGGTGCCTTGCAGACCATCGCCAGCCGCGTCACCGACGCGCAGGACGCGGTCGTCGTCACCGTCACCAAGTTCCACGGCGGCGACACCTGGAACGTCATTCCCGACCAGGTCGTCCTCGGCGGCACCACGCGCAGCTTCCGTCCCCAGGTGCAGGACGCCGTCGAACCCGCCATCCGGCGCATCGCCGAGGGCGTCGCGGCGGCCCACGGCGCGATGGTTGAACTGCGCTACGAGCGCCGCTATCCGCCAACCGTCAACCACACGCGCGAAGCGGAGATCGCGGCGCAAGTGGCGGCAGAGATCGTCGGCGAGACCAACGTCGACCACCATCCGGTGCCGTCCATGGGCTCTGAGGACTTCTCCTTCATGCTGCAGGAAAGACCGGGGTGCTACGTCTGGCTCGGCAACGGCCCGGGCAAGGCCGGGTGCATGCTGCACAACCCCAACTACGACTTCAACGACGAGATCCTTCCCATCGGCGCCAGCTATTGGGTGCGCCTCGTGGAGAACGTCTTGTCGCAAGGCGCGTGAGGCGTCCGGCGCTTGTCGTCTCCGGCGAGCGCTTCAACGCCGACCACGACCAAGCCGTCCTGGCCATGATTGCCAGCGCGGGCCACGCCGACTGGCCGAGCGACACGCCCATTCGTGATCTCAAGAGCGCCAGCCTGCGCATGCCGTCCATCGTGCGGTTGAAGGTTTTTTCCATGGACCGTCGCCTGGTCTTGAGGCGCATCGGGACGCTCGGGAAAAAGGACCGTAAGGCGGTGCGTGGCGCCGTCGAATCCTGGCTACTGTAATCACAAGCGCGCGCCGCGATGACCGCCCCCGCCGCCCCTTACGCCGTGAATGCCTGAATCCCCGTTTGGGCGCGGCCCAATATGAGGGCGTGGATGTCGTGGGTGCCCTCGTAGGTGTTGACGGTCTCCAGGTTCATCAGGTGGCGGATGACGTGGAACTCGTCGGCGATGCCGTTGGCGCCGTGCATGTCGCGGGCCAGGCGCGCCACGTCCAGCGCCTTGCCGCAGGAATTGCGCTTGACCATCGAGATGTTCTCGACCGGGCAACGGTCCTCGTCCATGAGGCGGCCGACGCGCAGGCAGGCCTGCAGGCCGATGGCGATCTCCACCTGCATGTCGACGAGCTTCTTCTGGATGAGTTGGTTGGCGGCCAACGGCCGGCCGAACTGGATGCGGTCGAGGGTATACTGACGCGCCGCGTGCCAGCAGAACACGGCGGCGCCGAGCGCTCCCCACGAGATGCCGTAGCGTGCCTTGTTGAGGCAGCCGAAGGGCCCGGCCAAGCCCTCGATGTCGGGGAACATGTTCTCTTGGGGAACGAAGACGTTGTCCATGACTACCTCGCCGGTGATCGAGGCGCGCAGCGAGAACTTGCCCTCGATCTTGGGCGCCGTGAGCCCCTCCATGCCCTTCTCCAGGATGAAGCCACGAATGACGCCGTCGAGCTTGCCCCAGACGACGAACACGTCGGCGACCGGCGAATTGGTGATCCACATCTTGTTGCCGGTGAGCACGTAGCCGCCCTGTGCCGCCTCGGCGCGGGTCTTCATGCCGCCGGGGTCGGAACCGTGGTCGGGCTCGGTGAGCCCGAAGCAGCCGACAAATTCGCCGGTAGCCAGCTTGGGAAGGTACTTTTGCTTCTGCTCCTCGGTGCCATAGGCGTGGATGGGGTGCATCACCAACGACGACTGCACGCTCATGGTCGAGCGGTAGCTCGAATCGACGCCCTCGATCTCGTGCGCCGCCAGGCCGTAGCAGACGTGGTTGACGCCGGCGCACCCGTACTTCTCGGGGAGCGTCGAGCCGAGGAGGCCGAGCGCCCCCATCTCGACGAGGATCTCGGGGTCGTAGCGCTCGTCGCGGTTGGCCTCGACGATGCGGGGCATCAGCTTTTCCTGGGCGTAGTCGCGGGTGGTGTCGCGCACGAGGCGTTCCTCCTCGCTCAACTGGCTGTCCAGGAACAGTGGGTCGTCCCACTGAAAAGGTGTCTTGGCTGACATGGTGGCAATTCCTTCGCTGAGTTTTCACGCGGGGGCGGGCGTGCCACCGCCGCCGTTCGCCCGATCATAACGCCGCGAACCCACGGGTCTTTTAAAAAATCATGCCGAAGGCAGGGATGTGGCTTGGATGGCCGTTAGGTCTGAGCCTGCCTCGTTCGCCGCGGACAGGTCGCGATGGATGGATTGGGCGGCGCTCTTGCCGGCGCCGGCGGCCAGAATGACCGTGGCGGCACCGGTGACCACGTCGCCGCCGGCGTAGATCTTTGGGCGCGTGGTGCGGCCGAATTCCTGGTCGGCGACCAGGCAGCCCCAGCGGTCGGTCTCCAGCCCGGGGGTGCTTTGCAAGAGCAGCGGGTTGGGCGTCGTGCCGATCGACAGCACAACGTTGTCCACGGGGATGACAAACTCGGAGCCGGCCACAGGAACCGGCCGGGCGCGCCCCGACTCGTCGGGCTCGCCCAGTTCCATGACTTGGCACTTGAGCCCAGTGACCCAGCCCTCGTCGTTGCCGAGCACCTCGATGGGATTGGTCAGCCAGTGAAATTCAACGCCTTCCTCGATGGCGTGGTGATACTCTTCGATGCGGGCTGTCATTTCGGTCTCGCTGCGCCGGTAGACGATCAGCCCCTTTTCCGCTCCCATGCGCATCGATGAGCGCACGGTGTCCATCGCCGTGTTGCCGGCACCGATCACGGCGGCCCGTTTGCCGACCTTCATCGGCGTATCGGCGGCGGGGAAGTCATGGGCCCGCATCAGGTTGATGCGGGTCAGGAACTCGTTGGCGGAGAACACGCCGTTGAGGTTTTCGCCGGGAATTCCGAGGAACCTGGGCAGCCCGGCACCGGTACCGATAAAGACGGCGGCGAAGCCCATTTTGTCGAGAAGGTCGTTGAGGGCGATGGTCTTGCCGACGATGACGTTGGTAACGATCTCGACGCCACGCTGCCTGAGGACATCGATTTCCCAATCGAGGATGGTGTTGGGCAGGCGGAATTCCGGGATGCCGTAGCGCAACACCCCACCCGGCGCGTGCAACGCCTCGTAGACGGTCACCGGATAGCCCATGTCGACCAGTTGGCCGGCGCAGACCAGCCCGGCCGGGCCCGAGCCGATGACGGCGATCTTGTCGACGCGCCATGGCTTCCGGGTGCCGTCGTTGGCCGGTTGATGGCGTTCCCAGTCGGCGACGAACCGTTCCAGATGCCCGATGGCCGCCGCGCTGAAGCGGTTGTTCATATGGCAAAGTTCCTCGCACTGGGTCTCCTGCGGGCAGACCCGTCCGCAGATGGCGGGCAGCGGGTTGGCGCCGCGCAGGATCGAGGCGGCTTCCGCCATTTCGCCGGCGGCGATGGCGTGGATAAATTCGGGAATCGGAATACGCACCGGACAACCGTCAACGCAAACCGCGTCCTGGCAGCGCAGGCAGCGTTCGGCCTCGAACATTGCGCGGCTCAAGTCATAGCCCTCGTTGACCTCTAGGAAGTCGTGGGCGCGCACGCCGGCGTCGCGTTGGCGCATCGGGGTTTTATCGACTCGCTTGACCGGCATCAGGCCGCCCCCGCCGGGGCTTGGCATTCGAGCGCCTGCTTTTCGGTGGCTTGGGTTTCCATATCGGCGTACATCTTGTTGCGTCTGACCGCTTCGTCGAAATCCACTTGGTGGGCGTCGAAGAAGGGGCCGTCGACGCAAGCGAACTTCACTTCGTCGCCGACGGTGATCCGGCAACCGCCGCACATACCCGTGCCGTCGATCATCAACGGATCCATGGAGACCAGTGTCTCGATCCCGGCGGCCCGGGTGGTGTCGGCGACGGCACGCATCATCGGCATCGGGCCGATGGCCAGCACCTGATCGGGCCGCCCAGGGCCGTCCCCTTCACCGTCGCTGTCGATGAGTTGTTGCAGCCGTTCGGTGACGAATCCCTTGAACCCGGCGGAGCCGTCGTCGGTGCACAATTCCAGATGGCCGCAGACGGCGCGCAGCTCATCGGTCAGGATCAGCAGGCCCTTATCGCGGGCACCGATTATGGCCGTCGTCGGCGCGCCGCGCTCGGTAAGATCGCGCATCAGGCAGAGCAGCGCTGCGGCGCCGAAACCGCCGCCGACGCCGACCACATGGCCGCCGGGCTCAATCTCCAGCGCGGTGCCCAATGGGCCGACCATGTCGAGAATATCGCCGCCTTCATCCAACGCGCCCAACAGTCTTGTGGTGACGCCGACTTCCTGGACGACGATGGTAATCTCACCCCGGTCGGCGTCGTAATCGGCGATGGTCAGGGGGATGCGCTCGCCGTCTTCGCGGACGCGGACGATGACGAATTGCCCGGGCTGTGCAGCCGCTGCGATCAGCGGCGCCACGACAACAAACAGTTTGGTGACCGAGGTCAGAGCGCGTTTGCTACGGATCCTAGCCATTCGTCACAGCCCCTCGTGACCATGCATGATTTTCAAACGTCGCCAACGCCTATCGGCCTCGTTTTCAATGGCCTCAAGCCGTTCGGCGTTGTCGGGCGCTAGCAAGTGCCTAGTCTTGCCCATCAGTCCAAGCCAGTCGGCCACCGGCGGGCGGCGTCCGACGGCATCCGGGTCGTAGGTCAGGGTGGTGTGCCCTTTCTCCACCTCGTAGAGGGGGAAAAAGCATGAATCGATGGCCGCTTGCAGCACGTCCTCGGCGGCGTCGTCTGTGGTCCGCCAATTGAGCGGGCAGAACGACAGGACCTTGCCGTAGACCAGCCCCTGTCGTTTGGCATACCACTGTGCCTTGGCCACTTTGCGCATGAAGTCCTCGGGGTAGCCTTCGCTGGCGGTGAATACAAAGGGCAGGTGGCAGGCGGCGAAAATCTGTGGCGTGTCCTTGTGGTGGAAAGCTTTACCGGTCTTGGTCTCGCCGACTTCGCTGGTCGAGGTGCGGTGGCCCATCGGCGTGGCATAGGAAAGCTGGGCACCGGTGTTCATGTAACCCTGATTGTCGTACTCCAGAATGATCATGCGGTGATTGCGATTGGCGGCGCCGAGCGCCGGTCCCATGCCGATATCCATGCCGCCGTCGCCGGTGACCATCATGAAGGTGATGTCGGGCGATCCCGGTAGCTCGCCGCGCCGCATGCGCTCGAGATACATTTCGACCAGCCCCGACATAGTCGCGGCGCCATTTTGGAACAGGTTGTGGATATAGGTAATACGGTGCGAGGTGCGCGGATAAGCGGTGGTCACCACCATGGCGCAGCCGGTCTGGAAGAGGACCACCAGATCGCCCTCGAGGACGCTGTAGGCCTGGTGTAGTACCGGGAAAATGCCGCAGCCCGGACAGCCACCGTGACCGGGGGCGACCCGGCCGGGCACCGCGGTCATCGCCCACAGGGGTTCCAACTCGACCTTGAGCCGGCCACTCTTCTCGTCCTGGGTGACCTTTGCCATGCCGCGCGAAACTTCCTCGGTGGCAATGGCGGGCAGTCCGGCGGACGGTTTCGTCTCAGGATTGCCGGCATAGGCGCCGTAGTAGGCGAAGGGCGTGTCCACCGATCCTTGCGCCGCCGCCTCGAGTACCTCGGCGAAGAACTGTTCGGCATCAGCGTCGTAGAAATCCCTGCCGCCAAGACCGTAAATGCGGTTGAGGATCAGCGTATGGTTCTCCGCGTCCTGTTGCAGCGTGGCGCGGATCTCAAGGGCTAGGTTGCCGTTGCCGGCACCGTAGG
>DASCNF010000221.1:0-6807 GCA_036011345.1 Rhodospirillales bacterium
GGGGGCGTGGGGGGTTGTGCGGACGGCCATCGTGGGTTACGTGCATCCCTGAGGACCGCTCCTGAAAATAAGGCATGGGGACAGAACGGGAGGCGTATCATGACTGGCGACGACTTGTGTTTTCTCTCGGGCGGCGAGGCCGCCCGCCTGATCGCGGCACGCCAGATCTCCCCGGTCGAGCTCGTCGACGCTCTCCTGACACGCGTCGAGGCCGTGCAGCCCCACATCAACGCCTTCACCGTGGTCCGCGCCGAGGCCGCCCGCGCCGAAGCCAAGGCCGCCGAGGCGGCGGTTGGCGACGGCGAGACGCTTGGCCCGCTGCACGGTGTGCCCTTCACAGTGAAGGACATGATCGATGTGGCGGGGGAGCGCATCACCTGGGGTTCGTACATGTTCGAGAACAACGTCCCCGCCGAAGACGCCCCCGTCGTCGCCCGCCTCAAGGCGGCGGGCGGCATCGTACTCGGCATCACCAACATGCCCGAATGCGGGCCCAAGGGGGTTACCGACAACCCGCTTTGGGGCACGACCCGCAACCCTTGGAATCTGGAGCACACACCCGGCGGCTCGTCGGGCGGCGCCGGCGCCGCGCTGGCCAGCGGGTGCGGGGCACTGGCCATCGGCACTGACCGCGCCGGCTCGGTACGCATCCCGGCGAGCTGCTGTGGCGCCGTCGGCCTCAAGACGACGGCAGGCGCCTGGCCCAACACCGACGTTCTCGATTTCTTCGACAAGGCCAATGTTATCGGTCCCTTGACGAGAACCGTATCGGATTCGGCGCTCATGATGAGCGTGGTGACCGGGCCCGACGAGCGCGATCCCCTTTCTCTTGGAACGCGCCGCCGGGATTTCAGCGCCGCCGCCGATGCACGTGGAGACATGAAAGGGATGCGTCTCGCCTGGACTTCCAAGGTGGGCAACACGGAAGTCGACCATGACACCTTGGCCCAATGCGAGGCGGCGGTGGACGTGTTTCGCGGACTTGGCGCCGAGGTCGAGGAAATAGACCTCGACCTGTTGGCGTCTGTGGACATTCTGTTCGTGCTGGTAGGTACCCGCCTTCACGCCGCCTATGGCGACAAGTTGGAGGAATTCGGCAAACGAATTGACCCCGCCCTGCGCCAAGCCATCGAGGATGGCGCAAAATGGACCGGCGCGGACGTGTTCGAGGCCGCCTTTGCGCGCGTCAAGTTGTTCGAGGACATCGAGGCGCTGTTTACGGGCTTCGATCTGATCGTGACTCCGACGGTCACCATGCCGACCATCCCGATCAATCAATTTTCCTGGGACCCGGTGACGGTCAACGGCAAGGTCCTGAGATCGCCGCGCTACGACTGGCTCCCGTACTGCCACCCGTTCAACCACACGGGCCACCCGGCGATTTCGGTGCCGGCGGGGTGGGCATCGGAGGACCTGCCGGTGGGGTTGCAGCTCGTCGCGTCATGGCACGCCGAGGAACGCCTGCTTGGCGCCGCCGCCGAACTCGAGGCGGTCCGCCCCTGGGCGCATCGCCGCCCACCGCTCCTGGAAAAGCTCGCCGCCGCCTAGTGCGCGATTCACGTTTTGGATCGTTTAGATCCAAGACGCCAAGGCTCTAGCCCTTGAACTCGTCGAACGGCATCGACTCCTCGATCATCTGGATGGTCTCGATGCCCTGTTTCATCTCGGACATGATGAACTCGGCGCGCCGGCGCAGGCCGCCCGACGTCTTGTTGGGAAACAAGTCGGCCCACGCGTTCATCTTCAGCGTCACGGCACACAGAACGCCACCGATGTTTGTGTGGTAGGAGCCGATCATCCTTTCGACGCGACGAAAACGCTGGGCGGTGATTTCGCTCCACATGTCCTTGGTTTCGCGGTCGAACTTGAGGAAGCGCCGATTGAGGGCGGAGAAGTGGCACTTGACGGAAGACCCCATCAGATTGCACGACTGCATCAGGCCGGGATCGCTCTTGAGTTGCCAGTTCTTCCTGAGTTCCTCGATGGACTCCAGGAATCCCTTGGCGATGGGTGTAATTTGGTCCAAAGCCTGCCGGTAGTAGGATAGGGACAGGAAGATATCGCCGTAATCCTCCACGAAACGGGGGATGTCTTCGACCTCGATCTCTAGCTTGCTCGCCATCTTCTTGAGTTTCTGGCGCGCCTTCTCGACGTCCGGGTCCATGAACAGGGCGAGCACGTCCTCGAAGCTCTGGATATTCATGTCGCCGCCGCCGTAGATTTCGACCATCAAGGGACGGGTGAAGGTCTTCATGTAACTGGTGAGTTCCTTGCCCTTGCTTTCCGAAAGCTTGAGTTCGGCGAAGTCGTTGACCGGAATTCCATACTCGCGGAGCGTGACACGCAGACTATAGACATCCAAGCTTGGCAACTTGCCGAGCTTGCGCAGGATGACCCAGTCCGGGTTGGGTGTGTTGGGCTTCCAGCCGAACTCCGGCCCGACGTGGGCGATCTCCATCTAGCCGCTGCCTGATTTCTCGCCCTTGAAGAACTCGACTATGCTTTGCAGACGCGCGTTCTTGACCATCCGCGCCCGTTTGACCGCCGGTGTCTCCAAGGGGATGATGTATAGTGGCAGAGCGTGAAGAAAATCCCGATTCTCGTCCCCCTTTTCCGAGAGATTCCGCACATTTTCAAGCTCCGCCTTTGTAGCCATATTTCAAATAACCTCTTCGGCCACGCCCCTACCCAAGTGGTGACTCCAACAGATGCGGAGCATTGGGGGGAAGTCTATTCGGCTTAGGGTATTCACGAATCGACGCGGCCGGGCAGCCCAACAAAACAGTCGAAGCCCCGGCGCACTCCGGCTACAAATGAGCATGCCGCGCTACAAGATCACCCTGGAATACGACGGCGCCGGTTTCGTTGGATGGCAGCGCCAGGAAAACGGCCTCGGCGTCCAGCAGGCGCTCGAAGAAGCCATCGAACGGTTTTGCGGTCAAACGGCCACCACCTTCGCGGCCGGGCGCACGGATTCGGGCGTCCATGCCCTGGGCCAGGTCGTCCACTTCGACCTGGAGCGCGCCCATCCTCCCGACACCGTGCGTGACGCCCTGAATTTTCACCTCAAGCCAGTGGCTGCCGCAGTTCTCACGGCGGAGGGCGTCGGCGAAGAGTTTCACGCACGCTTGTCGGCGCGCCAGCGCGCCTACCGCTATCGCATCGTCAACCGGGCGGCGGCGCCCACCCTTGAGCGCGGACGCGTCTGGTGGCTGCCGGCGGCCCTCGACGCAGGCGCCATGTCCGAGGCGGCGCGCCTGCTTGTGGGCCGCCACGACTTCACCACCTTCCGCGCCTCCGGCTGCCAGGCGAAATCACCGATCAAGACCCTGGACACCCTGGAGGTCAAGCGCGCCGGCGACGAGATTCGCATCAAAGCGCGGGCCCGTTCCTTCCTTCACCACCAGATGCGCAACTTCGTGGGAACCCTTGAGCGGGTAGGCGCCGGCAAGTGGACGGCGGACGACGTACGCGCCGCGCTCGAGGCACGCGACCGCGCGGCGGGCGGCCCAACGGCGCCGGCCTGCGGGCTCTATCTGGTGGAGGTGGTTTATTGAAGGGGCGGACGCCGCCGCCTCCGTTGTCCCTGAGAAACGCCGCGCCTATACTCGCCGCCCCCCGCCAAGAGCCAAACACACTCCCATGGCCCAAATAGAACTGAAATTGACGCCGGAGCCGGCCAAGCGGCCCATCGTCGGCTACCTGGCGGTGGGCTTCGGCATCACCGGTATTTTCGCCAGCGGCCTCGTCTTCGTGCCCCTGGCGTTCGTCTTCAGCGTCGCCGCCATGTTCATCGGACAGGCGGGGTGGGGGGTCTTCGGTGTCTTGTTGTCGATGGTGGGGTTTCTGACGACGCCGACGTTCCTCATCTTCATCGGCCTCCAGGCCTTGCACTTGTTCCTGCAGCACCTGATAGACAGCCTGCCGGCGTTTCCCGGCACCACGGAGGTGTGAGGACGCGTCCAGGAACTCCCGTCCCCTACAGCATGCTCTCGGCGACGCTGTTGATGACGATCCCCAGCACCAAGTCGAGGGCTACGACAATGGCGGCGGTGCCGGCGCCTACGGCAAGCGCCGTGCGCGCCACGAACCACGAGTAGCCGAGGATGAGGAAGAGGGCGACGAGGCCGGCGGCGTTAGCCGATCCGACATCCATCCCGCCAGCCACCCCGATCATGGCGATGGGCAGGTAGAGGGCGTTCTGCAACACCGCCGCCCAGTTGTAGGCGACGATGTAGCCCCGGTAGCATTCCTCGCGCTCCAGCACGCGCGCTACACTCACCATGGCCAGGGGGAAGGCGACCCAGGCGATGACGTAGGCGATGATCTCGACCGCCGCGAAACTCCCCGCGCCGGCGGCCACCACCCCTGTCTCGTAACGCATCACCAGCAACAGCGCGTAGAACGGCACCACCAAGACGGCGGCGAAGAACGAACGCCAGAAGCCGCCGATCGAGCTGTCGAAATAGGCCATTCCCCCGGCGTCGAGGCGGGCCAGCCGGTAGGCGCCGTAGAGAGCTCTAAGCGTTTCGCCTGCCGTCGGTATCACGATGGTTGTTCGAAGAAACGCTCGAGCACGACCTGATAGACACTGGTGAGCATGGCGATGTCGGAAAGCGCCGCGAATTCGTCGACCTTGTGCGCCGTCTGGTTGATCATCCCGAATTCCACCACCGGGCAGTGGTCCTTGATGAAGCGCGCATCCGAGGTGCCGCCGGTGGTGCCGAACTGGGGCCTTCGCCCGGTGACGCCCTCGACGGCTGCGGCGACGATGTCGCTCAAGGGACCGGGCGGGGTCAGGAAAGCCTCCCCAGAAACCTCGATTTCGAGCTGGTAAGCCCCCCCGACCGCGTCGCAGCACGCCCGCAGCCATTGCTCAAGGCCGGCGCCGTCATGGCGGTCGTTGTAACGGATATTGAAGCGCGCCCGGCCGCTGGCCGGGATCACGTTGGTCGCCTCGTTCCCCACGTCGATGGATGTGACCTCGATGCCCGAGGGCGGGAAGTGCTCCGTGCCGTCATCAAGGGGCTTCCCGGTGATCGCCGCCAGCGTGGCGAGGAGGCGCGGCAGCGGGTTGTCGGTGAGGTAGGGATAGGCGGTGTGTCCCTGGGTCCCGAACACCGTGAGCGTGCCGTTGAGGCTGCCACGGCGGCCGATCTTGATCATTTCGCCGAGGTGCTCGGGATTGGTGGGCTCGCCGACCAGGCAGGCGTCGAGTGCCTCGCCGCGCCCGGCCAACCAGTCGAGGACCTTGGCCGTGCCGTTGACGGCCGGACCTTCCTCGTCGCCAGTGATGAGAAGACTTAGGGAGCCGCCGAAACCGGACCCGTGGTCGGCGAGGAAGCGCGCCGCGGCGGCCACGAAACACGCGATGGCGCACTTCATGTCGACGGCGCCGCGGCCATGCAGGCGGCCGTCGATGACCTCGGCGCCGAAGGGGTCCACCGTCCACGCCGCCGCATCGCCCACCGGCACCACGTCAGTGTGCCCGGCGTAACAAAAGTTGGGGGCGCCGTCGCCGAGTCGGGCATAGAGGTTGTCTACGTCGGCAGTGCCCGGCGCTGAGAAGACGAGGCGGTGGCAGGCGAATCCCAACCCCTCGAGGGCATCCTGCAACACGCCAAGCGCCCCCGCGTCCTCGGGCGTAACGCTGGGACAGCGAATGAGCGCTTGGGCGAGCTCGAACGGGTCGATGGTCTGGGTCAATCGCGTAGCAGCTCGTTGATTGAGGTTTTGGCGCGGGTTCCCTCGTCCACCCGCTTGACGATGACAGCGCAGTAGAGCCCCGGCCCCGGCTCGCCGTCGGCCAGCGGCTTGCCCGGGAGCGCGCCCGGCACGACCACCGAGTAAGCCGGCACCCGGCCAAAACGGACCTCGCCGGTGGCGCGGTCGACGATCTTGGTGGAGGCGCTGATGTAGACGCCCATGGAAAGTACCGCGCCCTCCTCGACGACGACGCCCTCGGCGACCTCGGAACGGGCGCCGATGAAGCAGTTGTCCTCGATGACCACCGGACCGGCCTGCAGCGGCTCCAGCACGCCGCCGATGCCGGCCCCTCCCGAGATGTGGCAGTTCTTGCCGACTTGGGCGCAGGAGCCGACGGTGGCCCAGGTGTCGATCATGGTGCCGCTGTCCACGTAGGCGCCGAGGTTGACGAAACACGGCATGAGGATAACGCCGGGCGCGATATAGGCGGAATGGCGCACGGTGCAGTTGGGCACGGCGCGGAAGCCCGCGGAGCGGAAGCGCGCCTCGTCCCAGCCGTCGAACTTGGAAGGCACCTTGTCGAACCAGGCGGCGCGCCCCGGTCCCCCGGCGATGGGCGCCATGTCGTTCAGGCGAAACGACAGAAGCACCACCTTCTTCAGCCACTCGTTGACATGCCACTGGCCGCCATCGGTCTTTTCGGCTACCCGCGCCGCACCCGAATCGAGAAGGCCGAGTGCCTCTGACACCGCCTCGCGCACGGCGCCCTCGGTTTCCGGTCCGATGGTCTCGCGCGCCTCCCAGGCAGCTTCAATGGGGGATTGCAAATCAGTGTGATTCATGGCGGGAACGGCCGCAAGGAGAGCCCAAGGTGGAGATTCGAAACAATGGTCCAGGGGATGCGGACTGTCAACACGGCGGGCGGCATTCAGGCGCCGGCGCCCACCGCCACCCCTTCGAGCCAGCCGACTAGGTCGTCGATGACATGATCGACGTAGCTGAATTCCTCTTCGAGCGGTTCCGGACGCGGCCCCGGGGGCAGCCAGACCGTGATCATGCCGAGCGCCGCGGCGGGCTCCAAATTGCGCACCATGTCTTCGA
>DASCNF010000222.1:0-7126 GCA_036011345.1 Rhodospirillales bacterium
AAGAAAATAATCAAAAGCACGACGATCACGTAAACGTATTCCAGGGTGTACTTGTTGAAGGGAATGCCCTGAAAGCCCTGCGCCCCGCCCGTGTATTCCCAGGTCAGGATGACGACCTGGACGATCTCGGCGAAGGCTAGGGTGAGCAGCAGGAGATAAATGCCCTTGATGCGCAGGGCCGGGAAGCCAACGCAGACACCGATCACCGCCGTGACCAGACCGCCAACGAGAAGGCCGACGGGAAAGGGTAGGCCGAACTTGACGGTCAAAATTCCCGCGGCGTAGGCGCCGACGGCCATGAACCCGGCCTGACCCAGCGAAACCTGGCCTGTCTTGAAGGGCACATAGAAACTGTAGGCGGCGATGATGTGGATCCCGGTGAAGATCAGGATCGATCTCGTGTACCCGTCAAGGAGTCCATCGAGCATGATCGGCGTTACCTTTCTTCAATCGTACGCGTACCGAACAGCCCGGGCGGACGATAGAGCAGAATGAGGATGAGTATGGCAAAGGTGAAGAAATCGCGCATCGAGGAACCGAGATAGGCCGCTGTCAGGATTTCGATCATGCCCAGCAGGATTCCCGCAACCATAGCGCCGCGCACGTTTCCGAGCCCGCCCAACAACATGACGACCAATCCCTTGATCGCGACCTGGAGGCCCATGAAGGGCGAGATGGCGCTGTTCTTGACACCATCGAGCACGCCGGCGATGCCGGCAATGGCCGAGGCTAGGATGAACGTGACAAGGACCACCCGGTTGACGTTGACGCCGAGAAGGGCGGCCGTTTCGTGGTTTTCCGCCGTCGCCCGGATGGCCCGGCCAATCTTGGAATTCTCGATGAACAGCCAGAGAAGCACCATCAGCACCACGGCCACCGCCAGGGTGAAGATTTGGACGGAGCTGATGGTCACCGGTCCGAAATGGAAGAGAATAGACTCGATGGTCTCGGGAAAGGCCACGGTCTGCCCGCCGAAAATGTAGGGAGCTATGTCCTGCAGCACGATGGTCAGCCCAATGGTGCTGATCAGGGGCGCCAGGGGGTAGTCCTTGCTCACCGGACGGACGGCGGCGTAGACGGCAAAGACGCCCAGACAAGCCGTGGCGATCGTGGCTCCGAGGAGCGCCATGTAGATATTGGTGCCGGCATGGATCACCAGGTAGAGCCCAACGAAGGCGCCGACCATGAACACCTCGCCATGGGCGAAGTACAAGAGGCCGAGGACGCCGAAGATCAGGGTATAGCCGATGGCCACCAGGGAATAGGACGCCCCGAGCATCAGGCCGTTGATCAATTGTTGGTAGATCATGCGCTCACCTGGGACGGTGTTCCGGCACCGCCGATGAGCGTGAACTTGCGCATGGTTGCGATTTCCCCCCTCCCTGAGGCTCGGGCGATACTAGTACCGTGGAAAACTCGACACAACGGACCGTGGCCGTTTGACAGCGTTTCTATTCCTCGTTCGCCAACAGCCGCCACGCGCCCGCGCCCCGGGCAGCTTGTGTCCGTTGCATAGCTGGATGGAACTTATCGGATACGGCCAGTCGGCACAAGCCGTGTGGGAAGGCCCCCTTCGCCGTTTTGGGCCCGCCACCCTCACGCCTCGGCGGTGCGCGCCAAGTGGCGCACCAACAACGCTAGAGTCGCCAACAGGACGTTCGCCCCCACCATCATCCAAAGGGCGCTTTCCCATGCGCCGAACGCGCTGACCACAGCCGCCATCACCGGCGGGCCCAGGAACTGGCCGAAGCTGGACGCCTGCACCAATATTCCGTTGACGGTGCCGATCTGGGTGGGCGAGGGGGCCAACGAGGGAGCCACGGCGAACGCCGCTGATGCCACGGAGCCACCGACTCCGGCCAGGAGGAGGCAGAAAATATATCGCGCGATGTCGGGGACGCCGGCCGAGAACGCCCCCAACGCCCCGAACGTCATGACAACGCCCGATACTACGAGCAGGAACCAGGGCGGCGTGTTGCGGTGCAGGAACCATCCGGCGAGGAAGCTGAAACAACCGTTGGCGGCCACCACGAGAGCGGTCAGCGCCGCCGCCGTGCCCTGCGCCATTCCCCGTTCCTCGATCATGAAGGTGGGAAGCCACGTGATGATGGCGTAGAGCTGCGATGCATAGAGCACGAAACAGGCGGCGACCATCCACGGGCCAAGCCGCGATATGCCGAGGCGGATGTTGCGCCACACGGGTTCGGCGCTGTCGGTCGAGGCGCGGTGGGGCGGGGCACGCCGCGCCGCCGCCGCCATCACCACGAACCATATCCCGGCGAGCCCCGCGACCAGGAGCCACAGGCCCTGCCACCCCGCCCACTCGATCATGGCCGGCGCCACCAATATCATGATGGTGACACCAAGCGGCAAGTAGCCGGCCCAGAAGCCTAAGGCCATTTGCCGGCCGCGGCCGTAGGTGGCGTGGGCGATTAGCGAAGGGGCGGCGACGACGACGGCCAGGAACCCGATGCCCTCGACGAAGCGGCTGACGAGAAGCGGTAGCGCGCCGACGGCTAGGCTGCCGCCGACGCCGCCCGCGATGAGGAGCGCAAGCCCGAGAATCGAGAGACGCCAGTGGCCGATGCGGTCGGCAGTGGCGCCCAGCAACACGGCGACGACCATGCCCGTGATGCTGAACACCGAGGCCACCCAACTCGCCGCGACCAGGTCAAGACTCAGCTCGGCGCGCAACATGGGCAGGGCCGGAGGCAGCTTTCCCACATGGCCGGCGGCGATGATTCCGGCGACGAGGGCGACAACCACGGTGCCCCAGCGGGTCTTTAGCGGAGGGGCTGGTGGGTTCGAGGAAGGCGCGGACATGTTGTTTCGGCGGAACCGCCGGCGGGACAGGCCGCGGTCAGGCGGCCGGAGGGGTCGGGGCCTCCGCCGCGGCGGCTGGCCGCGAACCATCGGCCGCTTCCGCCGGAGCGGCACCCGGTCCCAGCATATAATTAATGTCGAAATTGTCCACGGCGGATCCGCACACGGAGCAGGCGAGCACGGGCACGAAATCATGACCGCAGGGAGTGTGATGCAGGACGAGAGGCGGCCCGGCGGTGACGGCCAGCCATTTGTCGCCCCACTTCAGGAACGCGATCATGACGGAATAGAGGTCTCGGCCTCGTTCGCTCAACACGTACTCGAAGCGCTTCGGCCGCGTGCTGTATTGGCGGCGCTGGAAGATTCCGTAGCCCACGAGCATCTGCAGGCGGTCCGAAAGAATGTTGGTGGATATGCCGAGGTTCCGCCTCACCTCGTCGAACCGGCGCACGCCGAAAAAGGCCTCCCGCAGGATGAGGAAGGTCCATTTGTTGCCGATGATTTTCAAGGTCCGGGCGACCGAATCTTCTCGGCCACGCAGGAAGTTATCGGGGTTTGACGAGCGCCGCAGACGGCGCCGCGCCGTCCCCTCGCCACGTCCGGCGCCGGGACCGTCGCGGTAGGTGACGTCCTTGATGTCGATTTCCCGGTTGCAGTGGGAGCATGTGACTAGGGCCGAGCTCGGTTGGCCGCACGCCTTGTGAAGGATCGACAGCGGTGGCCCCTTGGGGCCAGCCAGCCAGCGGTCACCCCACTTCATGAGGATGAGCATGCTGGGATAGAGGTCGCGGCCCTTCTCCGTCAGCTTGTATTCGTGGCGGGTCGGTGAATCCTGATAGCGCACCTGCTTGAACAGACCGTCCTTGACCAGCCGTTGCAGGCGCGAGGCCAGCGTGCTTCCAGGGATGCCCAGGTTGGATTTGAAGCGATCGAATCGGCGCACCCCGAAATAAGCTTCCCTGAGCAGCAGGAACGTCCACGGATCGGACACGATCTCCAGGGTCCGCGCCACCGAGCAATGGGTGCTCTGGGAGGCTTCGCGCATGACTTTCAACACCCGCTTTATTCACCGCGCCGCCGCGCGTTTGTTCGAGGCGATATCGCCGGTGATCCGAGCCGCCAACTGGCACTGTAGCATGGTGTCGCTTGCATTGCGAGACTGAGATCCGGAGGGCGAGGCGATGGTTCGGGCCTTCGCCGGCGATGGACCCAGCAGACCCGTTCCTCTGCCGCCTATATCCCCTTCGCCTGCTCGCGCAGCTGGAATTTCTGGATCTTGCCGGTGGCGGTCTTGGGCAGCGGCCCGAACACCACCTTGGTCGGGCATTTGAAGTGGGCGAGGTTGTCGCGGCAGAAGTCGATGATGTCCCGTTCCGTCGCCGTCTTGCCATCCTTGAGCGTGACGAAGGCGCAGGGCGTCTCCTGCCACTTCTCGTGGGGCATGGCGACGATCGCTGCCTCGAGGACCGCCGGGTACCGGTAGAGCACGTTTTCCACCTCGATGGTGGAGATGTTCTCGCCGCCCGAGATGATGACGTCCTTGGAGCGGTCCTTGAGCTCGATGTATCCGTTGGGGTGACGCACCCCGAGGTCGCCGGTGTGGAACCAGCCGCCCTCGAAAACCTTCTTCGTCCCCTCCGGGTTCTTGAGGTAGCCCTTGAGGATGGGGTTTCCGCGCGTCAGCACCTCGCCCATGGTCTCGCCGTCCCAGGGCACCGGCTCGTAATCCGGCGGGTTGGCCACCACCGTCTCCTCGAAGGTGGTGTAGAGGACGCCCTGCAGCGTCTTCATGCGCGCCTGCTCCTTCTTCGAAAGGTCCTTCCACTCGTCCTGCCAAGCGCACACGAACATGGGCCCGAACACCTCGGTGAGGCCGTAGGTGTGGAGAACCTCGAAGCCCATCTCCTCCATGCCGATGATCACCGGGGCGGGCGGCGAGGAACCGGCGGTCATGACGTGGACCAAGTGGTCGAAGGCGGTGCGCTCCTCGGCCTTGGAGTTGACTATCATGTTGAGTACGACGGGGGCCGCGCACATGTAGTCGACGCCGTGCTCGGCAATGGCGGCGAACATGGCTTTGGGCTCCGTGCGGCGCAACATGACGTGGGTGCCGCCGAGGGCCGTCACCGCCCACGGAAAGCACCAACCCATGGCGTGGAACATGGGCAGGGTCCACAGGTAAACGGGGTGCGCCGGCATGTGCCACTCGACGATCATGCCGAACGTATTGAGGTAGAGCCCCCTGTGGTGAAAGACGACGCCCTTCGGATCGCCGGTGGTTCCGGAGGTGTAGCTCAACGAGAACGCCTCCCACTCGTCGTCGGGGCGCCGCCACTTGAATTCCGGATCACCGCCCGCGATGAAGTCTTCGTAGGTGGCCTCGCCGATGAGTTCGCCGTCCGGCTCCAGGAGATCGTCGATGTCGATGACCAGCGGCCTTTCCTTGACCTTTTCCAGGGCCTCCTTAGCAACACCCGAGAACTCCTTGTCGACGATGAGCACCCGCGCCTCCCCATGGTCGAGGATGAAGGCGACGGCGTCGGCGTCGAGCCGGAAATTGATGGGATTGAGCACGGCGCCGATCATCGGTACCCCGTAATGGCATTCGAGCGACGCCGGCACGTTGGGCGCCATCAGCGCCACCGTATCGCCGATGCCGATGCCGCGGCCCTGCAGTGCCGAGGCGAGGCGCCGGCAGCGCGCCGACAGCTCCGTGTAGGTGAACCTGGTTTCGCCGTGAATGACCGCCGTGCGGTCGGGGAACGCTTGCGTGGTCGTGTCGAGAAAGCTGATCGGGGTCAGCGCCAGATAGTTGGCCGAGTTTTTGTCCAGGCCCTGTTCGTACTTATTCTTGTCCTTGCCCCTGGCAGCCATCGCGTCCTCCCTGTTTGCGATCGCGCGAAAGTTAGGGGATCACTCGTTGGCTCGCAACCGGAAGCGCTAGATCTTGCCGGTCACGGTCTTCGACAGCTCATCGACGAAGTTGATCCAGCGTGGGGACTTGAAGCCGGCGAATGTCTCTTTGCAGTGCTGCCGCAGCTCTTCGGCCAACGGGTCTCCGGTGCCCCCGGGGTCCTTGAGAACGATGATAGGCCTGGGGCTTGGTCAGCCCCTCTTCGTCGTCGCGGCCGACGACGGCGGCCTCCAGAGGATGCACTAGGTATGGTCCGGGCTGGCTCAGCAAGTGTCGTCCGCCACTCTTTATGGGCACTTCCGGGCGTCGCTAGCGGAGGTCGCGGAGAGCCGGAGCGGTCACGTGCTGGCCCTCAGCTTGAAGCGCTGGATCTTGCCGGTCACCGTCTTTGGCAGCTCGTCGACGAAGTTGATCCAGTGTGGGTACTTGTAGCCGGCAAGCCCCGCCTTGCAGTGCTCTTGCAGTTCCTCGACCAGGTCGTCCTGGGCGTCACCGGCATCCTTGAGCACGACGAACGCCTCGGGCTTGGTCAGGCCTTCGTCGTCGGCGCGTCCCACCACTGCGGCCAACAGCACCTTGGGGTTCTCCATCAGCCGGCCCTCGACCTCCATGGGCGAGCACCACATGCCGCTCACCTTGAGCATGTCGTCGCCGCGCCCCCAGTTGACGTAGTAGCCGTCGTCGTCCTGATAGTAGACATCGCCGGTGTTCAGCCACTCTCCGAGCATCGTGCTCGCCGTCTTTTCCGGGTTGTTCCAATAATAGATGGCGGAGGACCCCCCCTTGACCAAAAGGGTGCCGGTTTCACCCTGCTTCACGGGGTTGCCGTCCTCGCCGACGATCTTCACCTCGTAGCCCGCCACCAGCCGGCCCGTGGTTCCGGGCTTGTAGTCGTCGGGTTGGCCGGAGAGGAAGATGTGGAGCGACTCCGTCGAACCGAGGCCGTCCATGATGGCGATCCCGACCTTCTCCTTCCAGCGACGGAAGATCTCGGCGGGAACCGTCTCGCCGGAGGAAGCGCAGATGCGCAAACTTCCGAGGTCGCGCTTGCTCTTCTCCAACTGGGCGAGTTGCTGGGCATACAGTGACGGTACCCCGAAATAAAAGGTGGGGCGGAATGCTTCGATGGTGTCGAAGGTCATGTCCACGCTCGTGCGCTGATCGTTGAGCACCGTCGTGGCGCCGGCCCAGAGAGGGAAAGTCATTGAGTTTCCGAAGCCATAAGAGAAGAACAGCTTGCTTGCCGAGAAGATAGTGTCGTGCTCGCGCATGCCGAGGGCGCCGTGAGCGTAGAGCTGGCTGGTCACCACCGGGTCCCGGTGCCGATGGACGGCCGCCTTGGGATTGCCGGTGGAACCCGAGGTATACAGCCAGAAGCACTCATCGGTG
>DASCNF010000223.1:0-5564 GCA_036011345.1 Rhodospirillales bacterium
ATGAACAGGTCGATCCCGGTCCACAGCACACCGGCCAGCACGTGGACGAAATTCAGAAACCACAGCCCGCCGTCGAGGATGGCGGCAACCATGACGGCGAGGGCGAGGCCGACCCAGATGAGATTCCACGACCGGATGAGCGACACCGGCGCGGCATCAGGGTGCGTGGCTGTGATCAAACCCGTCATCGGGACAGTCTGGCCCAAAAGCCAAGTGCGTCAAGCCGCCCCGGAAGCGAACAAGCGCCGGCCGTCCATGCCGAACAAGGGGCGCAAGTAAACGCCGACCACGTTGCCGGGGATGGCCATGAGGATCCACACCCAGCCGTGCAGGCTGGTCGAGGCGACGCCGCTGAAGAAGGCGCCAATGTTGCAGCCGTACGCGAGGCGCGCCCCATACCCCATCAACAGCCCGCCGATGACGATCGACGTCAACGACGGCACCAGGGTGGCGCGCGGCAGGCGCATGGCGGCCCCCGCCTTGCCGGCCAGCGAAGCGGCCCCAAGGGCGCCCAGCACGATTCCAAAGTTGATGACCGAAATGTTGTCGAGCAGAAGCGAACGCATCAGCGCCCGTTCCTGGAAGCCGCCGGTCCAGAACGGGCTGGTCAGGGGGTCCCAACCCAGGAACATGGCTGCCTTGGCGGCCCATAGAGAGAACGCCCAGGTGATCGTCCAGGCGTGGCCGGCGACCAGCAGCACCGCCCAGTTGAGGGCTGCCAGTAGCGCCGCGCTGAAGAGCAGCGGCCAGGGGCCGTGCAACAGGCGCCGCCAGGAGAATTCGCCATCCCACCACAGCGACTTCTTGAAGGTGCCCCCCGACGCCCTGAGAATCAAGAAGATCAGCCCCAGGACGCCGAGCTGGATGGGCAGGGCAAGCTCGTAGCCCAACGTTTCGGCAAGCGAGATCGATCCGAGTTCCGGCAGCTCCCACCACCAGTCCATGTGCAGGCTTGCCCAGAAAGCCCCGGTGCAAAAGAAGGCGAGGACCAGGATCATGCGCAGGTTGCCGCCGCCCGCCGCGAACAGCGTGCCCGACGCGCAGCCACTACCGAGTTGCATGCCGATGCCGAACACGAAAGCGCCGAGCGCCATGGAAATGCCCACCGGAGCTACGGCGCCGCCGGCGCCATGACCGAAGGCCTCGCCCTGCGCCAGGATCGGCGCGAACAAGACCGTCGCCGCCGCCAGCATGACGAGCTGCGCGGTGACGCCCGAGATATCGCCTTCAACGATCACCTGGCGGTAGGCGCCGGTAAAGCCGAAGGCGGCGTGATAGAGGGCGACACCAAGCCCGAGGCCGATGAGCAGAAACAGCGAATGCTTGGGGCTGAATGTCAGCAGATGGACGAACAGGGCCGCCGCGACGACCAGCACAATGACCAAGACCGGTCGTTGCACACGGGGGAAGGTGAGGGCTGCGGTAGTCACGGTGCTGTCTCCCTGAGCATGTTTATCGAAAAGCTAATGTACCACCGGCTCCGGCGCTTAGAAAGATGGCACGAACCGGCGAACGGCGCTTCAATCCGTGGGCGCGCCTTGCCGGTAGAGGGCGATGAGGCTGGCGATCTCTTCGTCGCTCAGGGGATTTTGCAGGGACATGAGGTTGTCGCCGCGCACACCGGCGACGAGGCGGGCGGCGAATTCCCCGGCCGGCAGGGCGCGCGCTCGCTCGAACAAGTTGAAGGCGGGGCGCGGCGTCTCCAGGTCCGGCGCGTCGTGGCAGCCGGCGCAAATGTCCTGGTGGATTTGGCGGCCGCGATCGAGGCGTGCCGGCGTTGCCGTGGCCGGCAGGATGCCCCTCGTATCGAACGGATAGAGACGCGCCAGCGCGCTAAAGCCCTTGGCAAGGCCGAGCCCGTCGCCCCTCTCAAGCGCCGCCTGAAAACTCCTCACCGCGTCCGGCGGGGCGGAGCCGAGGCGTGGATTTTCCTGGACGGCGAGACGGATCAAGAGACCAAGCACCGACAGGCCGCCGCCGAGGCGGGCCCGCAGACCACGCTTGTGCACTTCGGTGATGGCGGGATCGAGAAGTGCGTGGGCGTCGCTTTCCATGACCGAGATATCGGCGGCCAAGCGCTGGGCGTGCTCGCCGCCCGCACCGGCGGCGGCGGCGCAAACGAGGACCGCGAGGCCGACGGCCGCGCCGAGTCCCCGGAACCCCATCCCGGCGCTGGCTATTCGAGCGAGACGGCCGACTGCACCGGCAGGTCTTTGTCGGCGGTCCACTCGGCCAGGGAGCCGTCGTACATCTTGGCCTTCTTGTTGCCCAGCACCTCGGAGGCGGCGAACCAGCCGACGCTAGCCATGTAGCCGGTGTTGCAGAAGGCGATCTGGTTGCCTTCGATGGGTAGCCCGGCGAGTTCGAACAGCTTGGCAAGGGCGGATTTTTCCCGGAACTCGCCGCCACCGTTCTCGGTCAGCCAGTCCAATGGCAGGTTCTTAGCGCTAGGAATGGTGCCGGGGCGCGCCGCTGCGCCGCTTTGGGTTATACCCAAGTGCTGGCCGTTGGGGCGGCTGTCCATCAAGGGGGTGCCATCTCCCAGGGCCTTCTTCACGTCGCCCTTGGTGGCGATCATGTCGGCGCGCAAGGCGACTTTGAAGATCTTGGCCGGGGGCTTGGCCTTCATGCGGCCCTTCTCCAGGGGATTGCCGGCGACGTCGGTGTAGGTGGCCATGCCGCCGTTGACGATGGAGACGGCGTCGTGCCCCAACACCTTGAAGGTCCAGTAGATGCGCGTCGCCGTGCCCATGTCGCCGGCCGAATACCCCCAAGGTACGAGGACGACGTGGGTCGAATTGTCGATGCCGTAGCCGCCGATGAGCTTGGCTAGATCATCGGGTTTGCCCAGCATTCCGGGAACTCCGTTGGCGTCCCTGACCCGCCAGCCGTCCCCCCCGAGGTTGGTGTTGAGGGCACCCGGAACATGGCCGCGCATGTAGTCGATCTTGCCGCGCACGTCGAGGAACACGACGCCCGGCTTGCCGATGTTGTCCTTGACCCAGGCGGCGTCGACCAACGGCTGGGCAGCCTGGGCCACAGTAGCCATGGTGGCCATGGTGGCCAAGCCAAGCATTATGCCGGCGACGAGAAGAACGATCAGCTTTCTCATGTTCGGAGCCTCCTAGTCCTTCCGTTTGCACTCAGCTTACGTGGTTACGATCAGGTCGGCCTGTAAAATTTCCGCGAGCGCCCGGTCCCAGTCGGCCTCGACCATGTCCCCGGCGGCCAGGTCGATACGGTCGAGGTCGTTGCCGGCGGCGAGTTCGACGAGCCCCGCCTCGACGGTCTCGCGGTCGGGAAACAGGCCACTGTGCAGGGCCAGAATCTTCATGGCTTCCTCACAGGTTGATCACGCAACCGGCCTCGGCGATGGCCGCCGCTATGGCCGCCGCGTCGAGAAGGGAAAGCTCGCCGGCCATGGCTTCGACCGCGGTCTCCGGCTCGATGTCGGAAAGCTCCAGGAGTTCCGCCTGCTCGGCGTTCTCCGGCGTCTCGGCGATCGGGCCGGTCATGAAAATAAGGCGCACCTCGTGGTCCATGATGGTGAGGCCGGCGGCGACCCGCATGGCCTCGGTGTGGTCGCGTCGCGCTAGCACCAGTATCTTTTTTGTTTCCGTCATGTCAGATCCTATATGCTGATTACTTTTTCGGCCTCGCCCATCAGGGCGCTGTTGACGGTCTGGCTGCCGAGTTCGACCGGGCACGCCGCCCCGCCCATGTACTCTTCCCACGATTTTTCGCAGGCGACGGCGCGCCCCGCCGCCTCGATGGCCGTCACCACCGCCGCGTCGGCGAGCACCTTGACCCCGTCGTTGGTGAAGAAGCAGCACCAGACGACGCGAGCGCGCTGGCAGGCGCCGGCCAGGGCCACGGCGATGGCGCCCGACGCCGGCGTCGAGACGTGGAGGAGAACGCCGCTCATGAGGCGCTCCGTCGGCCCAGATAGAAGGCGCCGGCGGTAACCGCGGCGCCGATCAGCGCCGCCGCCGCTAGCCACGGCCAGGCATGCGACGCCCGCGCCGCTCGCGTGGCGGCGGTCGGCGCCGCCTGTTTTCCAGGGGAATGGTCCGGGTAGGTGACGCTGTCGGCGGGCAGGGCCGTGTGCGCCGCCCACTCGGCCCAGCCTCCGATGTAGACGCGGGCCGCCACCCCGGCGCCGGCCGTGAGCAGGGTGAAGTAGGCGATGCCCTCGACCGGGTCGTGGCCGTGGGAGATGGGGTCGGGAATCGGGGGAACGAGGGCGTTTCCCACCGCTAAGCCGGCGCGCAAGGTAACTGCTGGCAAGTGCTGGGCGCCGGGAATATGGCCGCCGCGCAGGCCGCGCACCGTGGCGCCCCAATACTCCTTCTCGCTACGCCCGTCGAGGAGGCCGGGCGAGCCGTCCCCGATAAGCCCAACAAGCTCTCCACGCAATACGATGAGATGGTCGCGGAGCGGCGCCTGGAACACCTTCTCGCGGGTCATGGCGCGCTCCTGGCCGGGGCCCAGGGCATCGGCTGGGAGCCCGGCGCCCTGGCTCAGGGAGCGGCTCAGGATGCTGACTCGCTTGTGGCCGGCGAGATAAAGGACGCCGGCCACGAAGTCGCGCGCTTCCGGCGCGTCGCCGGCAACCAGCACGTGCTCGTCGCCATCGAGGCCGGCGGCGCCCAACAGCCAGAGGATTTCGCGGAAGTTGGCGAGGCGGCGGTGCGGCCCGAGAAAGGCGTCTGCCGGTAGGCAGCGCGCGCCGGCGATGCTCTTGGCGGCGCAAGCCTCGAGCGCCCGCGTGTCCACGGTCACGGCGCCGGCGGCAAGCACGGAGGCGGCGTCTCGCACGTAGGTCATGGATTGGGCGACGGCTGCCGGCGCCGCCGCCATCACGCTCGCGAAAATCAGGAAAACGGGGAGCGGCGGCGGTCTCATGGCTATCAGCAGCCCTGGAAGCGGACCTTCTTCTTTCTTGTCCCGGGGGTTTCGAGGGCTGGCGGGTTTTCCATGTAGTAGCTGACTAACTCGAGGACCGAAACGGTGCCGAAATCACCGAGATCGACGGCACCCATTTCGTCAGCCTCGACGGGCGTCTTCGACAGAACCAGCTCGGCCGATGAAAGTGCCGCCAAAGGGAAGGCCGCCGCCGAGACCGCGATGCTGCCGAGCACGGCGGCGACGCAAAACATCAAGGAGGATCTACTCATGACTAGGACGAGTCCTTGGTGAAACTCACGTACATTATATAGAAAGCGACCACAAATACGATGAGCTGCGCGAGTGTTGCGAAATCGAGGTCCACGGCTCAATCCCCCCTGAAGTGGCGTACCAGCTCGTTGAGGTCGAGCGGCTTTCCGGTCTCCGGATGGATCACCGGCGGCGCGTAATAGGAAACGCCGTCTCGGGTGAGGCGCATGCTCTCCAACGGCACCACATAAACGTAGACCAGCGATACCACCGTGAGCACCGTGACCAGCCCGGAAAAAATGGCCAATTGAGTGTGACCGTTCATGGCTACTTCCCTCGTCCGTCCGCCTCAGTCCTTGCGGACGTAAACTTCCCACCAGTTCTTGGCCTTACGCGTCTCCAGGTGG
>DASCNF010000224.1:0-7060 GCA_036011345.1 Rhodospirillales bacterium
TCTGGCCAAATGGCCTTCCGGTCACGGCCAACTCACCAAAATCAGGCTATCGGAAGGCAACGGAGGGACAACCATTACATCGGCGGCGCAATTTGGATATGATTGCCATGGATTTGAAGGCTATCTGGGAAATGTCAGTTAAGACTGTAACGGGTGTGCTAGGGGCACGAGGCCATGACACGCAAGCTTTTCGGTACCGACGGTATCCGCGGGACCGCCAACGTTGAGCCCATGACCGCAGAGACGGCGCTAAAGGTAGGCATGGCGGCGGCGGGCCACTTCACCCGGGGCGACCACCGCCACCGGGTGGTCATCGGCAAGGACACGCGGCTGTCGGGCTACATGATCGAGCCGGCGCTCACCGCCGGGTTCGTCTCCATGGGCATGGACGTCATCTTGGTCGGCCCCATGCCGACGCCGGCGATTGCCATGCTGACACGCAGCTTGAGGGCCGATCTCGGGGTCATGATCTCGGCCTCCCACAATCCCTACCAGGACAATGGAATCAAGCTGTTCGGGCCGGACGCCTACAAGCTTTCCGACACGGTCGAAGCGGAAATCGAGAGTTATGCCGACGGCGACATGGGCGGCCACCTTGCCGCCGCCCGTGATCTCGGCCGGGCGCGGCGCCTCGACGATGCGCAGGGACGCTACACCGAATTCGTCAAGCAGACCTTCCCCAAGGGGCTTACCCTCGAGGGGTTGAAGATCGTTGTTGATTGCGCCAACGGCGCCGCCTACAAGGTGGCCCCGGAGGTGCTTTGGGAACTGGGCGCCGACGTAGTGCCCATCGGGGTAGATCCCGACGGCTTCAACATCAACGAGGGCTGCGGTTCGACGTTTCCGGAATCCATGCGCAGCCAGGTCGTCGCCCACGGTGCCGACCTCGGTATCGCGCTCGACGGTGACGGCGACCGGGTGGTCCTTGCCGACGAACGGGGAGCCCTCGTCGATGGTGACCAGATCATGGGGCTGGTGGCCCAACACTGGAGCCGCAACGCTCGCCTGCGCGGTGCCGGCGTGGTCGCTACTGTCATGTCCAACCTCGGCCTCGAGCGCTACCTAGGTGCCCACGGACTGTGCCTCGAGCGTACGCCGGTAGGCGACCGTTACGTGGTCGAGGCGATGCGCCAGAAAGGTTTCAACGTGGGTGGCGAGCAGTCCGGCCACATCGTCCTCGGCGACTACAGCACCACCGGGGATGGGTTGATCGCGGCGCTGCAGACGCTGGCCGCCGTCGTCGAAGCGGAGCGCCCGGCGAGCCAGGTGTGCCGGGTCTTCGAGCCCTTGCCCCAGCTCTTGCACAACGTCTCCGTCAACGGCGGCGCGCCGCTCGAGGCGAAAGCCGTAAAAAAGGCGATCGCCGCCGGCGAGCGCAAACTGGGCAGCGGGGGGCGCCTGCTCATTCGCGCCTCGGGGACCGAGTCCTTGGTCCGCGTCATGGCTGAGGGCGAGGACGAAAGCCTGATTCGCGCCGTCGTCGAGGAAATCGCCGGCGTCATCGAGCGCGCCGGCGGCTGATGGCCTGGCCGGCGGTGGAGGTGGCGCCGTGAAGGGGCGCGTGTTGGTGGTGGCCGGATCCGATTCTGGCGGTGGTGCCGGGATCCAGGCCGACATCAAGACGGTCACGGCGCTCGGCGGTTACGCCGCGACGGCGCTCACCGCGCTCACCGCCCAGAATACCGAAGGCGTGGCGGGAATCCATGACGTCCCGGCGGAGTTCGTGGCCCAGCAGATGCGGGTCGTGCTTTCCGACATCGGTGCCGACTGCATCAAAACGGGCATGCTTCACCGCGCCGACATCATCGACGCCGTGTGCGATGTGCTGGAGGTGGAGGCCGAAGGCGTCCCCGTCGTCGTCGATCCCGTGATGGTGGCCAAGGGCGGCGCCTCCCTGATCACCAAGGCGGCCATGGCGCGCCTCAAGGAACGCATGATCCCCCTGGCCACGGTGCTCACCCCCAACGCCCCGGAAGCGGAAGCCCTGAGCGGCCTTCGCTTGCGCCACGCCGAAGACGCGGCGGAAGTCGTCGGCGTGCTGGCGGCCCTTGGTCCGAAGGTGGTGCTCGTCAAGGGCGGCCACATGGAAGGGAACAAGGTCACGGACATGGTGTTCGAGGGTGGAGAAGAGGTCGCCAGGTTCGAAAGCGAGCGCTTGGACACGACAAGCACCCACGGCACCGGCTGCACCATGGCCTCGGCAATCGCTACGGGCATCGCCCAGGAACTGGCCGTCGTCGACGCGGTGGCCCGTGCCCACCGTTATGTGCACGAGGCGATCCGTGGGGCTCCGGGTTTCGGGCGTGGCCACGGGCCGCTCGACCACGCGCACACGGTGCGGCTGTTCGAATAAGGTTCAACCGGGCAAACGAAAAAGGACAAAAGTATGCCCCTCGCCACCCTCGATGAACTGGAAGCCGCTACCGGGGAGGTCCACGCGCACATCACGCCGACGCCGCAAATCCACTGGCCTCTACTGTCGCGGCGCACCGGCTGCGAGGTCTGGGTCAAGCACGAGAACCACACGCCGATCGGCGCTTTCAAGGTGCGCGGCGGGCTGATTTTCATGGTGGCCTTGAAACGCGAACGCCCGGACGTCCCCGGTGTCATCACCGCGACCCGCGGCAACCACGGCCAGAGCGTGGGATTCGCGGCGCGCGCATTGGGAATTCCGGCGACCATTGTCGTGCCGTTCGGCAACAACCCGGAGAAGAACACCGCCATGCGCGCCCTCGGCGTCGAGCTCGTCGAGCACGGCCACGACTTCCAGGCCGCCTACGAGGAAACGGGGCGCTTCGCCGAGGATCGTGGTCTGCACATGATTCCGCCTTTTCATCCCATGCTGGTGCGTGGCGTCGCCACCTACGGCCTGGAATTCCTGCGCGCCCATCCCGACCTGCATACGGTCTATGTTCCCGTCGGCATGGGGTCGGGAATCTGTGGCTTGATCACTGTGCGCGACGCGCTCGGCCTCAAGACCTGCATCGTCGGCGTGGTCGCCGACAACGCGCCGGCCTACGCATTGTCTTTCAAGGAGGGCAGGGCGGTTTCCACCAACAGCGCCGACACCCTCGCCGACGGCGTCGCCTGCCGGGTGCCCGACGACAACGCGCTGGCGATCATCCTCGAGGGGGCTGAGCGTATCGTCACCGTTTCCGAAGAAGCCATACTGGCTGCTATGGGCCACTACCTGACCGACACCCACAATATGGCCGAGGGCGCTGGCGCGGTGCCCCTGGCGGCGCTGCTCAAGGAACGCGACGAGATGGCCGACAAGAAAGTGGGCCTCGTGCTGTCGGGCGGCAACGCGGACCGCGCCCTCCTACGCCGGGTGCTGGAGACGGACGGCGAGGAGAGTGGTTTGACACCTTAAGAGAATTTCCGCCGGGCCCGACCATTGCGGATATCCGACGAAGGCTCTCCGCGATCTTGACGGCGGCGGCCGTTTGATTTTCGGGGAAGATGCCTCAGTATAGGGAGGTCAGCGGCTAAAGAGAGAGGAGCTCCATGACCGAGGAATTCTTCCGAGCCGACGCCTACGCCAAGTCCTGCGAGGCGGCGGTCACCACCATCACCGACGGCGGAATCGTGCTCGACCGCACGGTCTTTTATCCCCTGGGCGGCGGCCAGCCGGGCGACACCGGCGTCCTTACGACCGCCAACGGCACAGCCATCGACATCACCAACACCGTGAAAGAGATGGGGACGGGCATCCATCTTCACGTGCCGGCGGACGGCGCGCCAGTCCTTCAGGTTGGCGACAGGGTGACGGCCGAGATTGACTGGGAGCGCCGCTACAAGCACATGCGTATACACAGTTGCTTGCATCTTCTGTGCACCGTGATCGATGGCGGCGTCACCGGCGGTTCCATCGGCGCCAAAAAGGGGCGGCTCGACTTCGACCTGCTCGACACCGTGCTCGACAAGGAGCACATCACCGCCGAGCTCAACCGCCTGATCGAGGAGAACCATCCCATCGGCGCCAAGTGGATCAGCGACCAGGATCTGGCCGCCAATCCCGATCTGGTGCGCACCATGTCGGTCAGGCCGCCAAGCGGCCAGGGCCGTGTGCGCGTACTCGAGATCGAAGGGGTCGACCTGCAACCCTGCGGCGGCACCCACGTCAAGGCCACCGGCGAGATCGGGCGCGTGCGCGTCGGCAAGATCGAGAACAAGGGAAAGCACAACCGCCGCGTCAACGTCCTGATCGACGAATAGACCTGTTCGACGAATAGGGACGTCGCGCCGCCGCCTGGTAAGGGCCCGCCCGATGACTGAACCCCTCACCATCACCCACGCCAAGGGCTCGGAGGATATGGGCTGCGTCCGGGAGCCCTTCGTGGAATACCAGGACTGGCTCGGCGTCGATCTATGCTTCCAAGGATTTGACGAGGAGCTCGAAAACCTACCCGGCGAGTACGCGCTGCCCGGCTGCCGGCTGCTTCTGGCGCGCCAGGGCGAGGCTCTTCTTGTTGCGGTTGTAGGCCATGAAACCAGCCGCCTTGCGAATGCCGTCCCTTTCCGCAAACGGCGGCATGGCGCGGCGCGGATCGCCGTGCCCCGGTCGCTCGATCTTGGTGACTTCGGCCCCGGCGTCGGCGAGCAGCATGATGCAGTAGGGCGCAGCATGGTGCAGTAGGGCCCGGCGATATACTGCTCGAGGTTGGTGACGCGGATGCCGGAAAGGGGTCGGTCCACTAGTCGCCGATCCACTCGACGATGGTGGAGACCCCCATGCCGACGCCGACGCAAAGGGTGGCGAGACCGTAGAAGGGACGGGTCTCGGTGGCGGCGCGGCGCTTCATCTCGTGGATCAGGGTGATCAGGATGCGCGACCCCGAGCACCCGGTGGGGTGGCCGAGCGCGATGGCGCCGCCGTTGACGTTGGTCTTGGCGTGGTCGAGCCCCAATCGGCGCATGCAGCCTAGCGTCTGGGCGGCGAAGGCTTCGTTGAGTTCGGTGAGGGCGATGTCCTCGATGCCAAGCCCGAGGCGTTTGAGCAGCTTCTCGGTGGCCGGCACCGGCCCATAGCCCATGACCCCGGGGTCGACGCCGGCCGCCGCCGAGCCCAGCCAGCGCACCATCGGCTTCAGGCCGAGGTCTTCGGCGCGCTGCCCCTCCATGATCAGGAGCGCTGCGGCGCCGTCGTTGATGCCGCTCGAGTTGCCCGCCGTCACCGTGCCATCCTTGACGAAGGCGGGCTTGAGGCGCGCCAGGTCCTCCATGGAGGTGGCGAATTCGTAGCTGCCGTTGGTCTTCCGGTAGCGCGGGTGCTCGTCGACGGCGACGACGACGGGGTCGCCCTTGCGCTGGGGCACGGAGACGGGCGCGATCTCGTCGGCGAAGCGGCCCGTATTGATGGCGTCGACCGCTCGGCGTTGGCTCTCCAGGGCGAAGGCGTCCTGCTCCTCGCGGTCGATCTGCATGTCGCGGGCGATGTTCTCGGCGGTCTCGCCGAGGCTGACGATGGGGTACATCTCGTCCATGCGCGGGTTCTCGAAGCGCCAGCCGACGGTGGTGTCGAACATCCTGGGGTGGGCGTTGGAGGGAAGACGCTCGGGCTTGGGCATGGACCACGGCGCCCGGCTCATGGATTCCACCCCGCTGCCGATATAGATGTTACCCTCATTGGCGACGATGGAACGCGCCGCCAGGTTCACCGCCTCCAGAGCAGAGGCGCAGTTGCGGTTGATGGTGACGCCCGGCACCTCGACCGGAAAACCGGCGAGCAGCACCGCCATGCGGGCGACGTCTCGGTTGTCCTCGCCGGCCTGGTTGCCGCACCCGGCGAAGGCGTCGTCGAGGCTAGCGGGGTCGAGGTCATTACGCTCGACGAGGGCCCTGTAGATGTGGGCCAGCAGATCGTCGGGCCTGACTTTCGAAAGGGCGCCGCCGTAGGCGCCGATCGGCGTGCGCACGCCGTCGACGATGACCACTTCTCTCAACGTTTTCATCCTTTCCCGAGACCTTGGCACCATGCCCGTGAGCGTCTAGCGGATCTTCTTCAGGGGCAGCTTGCCGGTGGCGCCGGCGGCGGCCGGGGGTGCGGCGGGAGGTTGCGGCCGGCCGCGCGGTGAGACGGTGATCACGGCGCGAGAGCCGCGGAACTTGGCCCCCTCGATCTGGATAGTGGCGACGCGCTCCTGGCGCGTATAGGTGAGGACGCTGATAGTCGATCGCACCGAGGTCACCTCTTCCCAGCCGAAGCGCGGGAGTTCGCGCTTGAAGTAATCGAACATGTCGTTGGCGCTGTGCGAGACGCCGATCACCAGGCGGCCGAACCAGTCTTCGCCGGCCCCGAAAACGAGGGTGCGGTCGAGGTCGATGTCGGCGCCCTCGGGCACCGACAAGTCGGGGAAGCGGGTAAAGGCCTGTTGTAGACCTTGCGCATTCTTCCCACCTTCTCCCTGTGCCGGCACTCCGACCTCGGTGGTGCACGCCGACAAGGCCAGGGAAGACGCCAGAAGGGCGGTGTGCAACGCGTGCGTCATGCGGTTCATGGCTTGCTTTCTACCCCCGGTCGGCGACCCGTGACAGGCGGCCCGGGGGCCGCCGCCCGCCGCCCGATTCCGCCAGCCCTTCCTATATCCCCGATTGCGCTTCTCGGCACAAGAGGTATCGGCGGGATCCGTCATTGCGCTGTTGAATTGGGGCGGCGAATAGACTATTGTAAGCTTTCTTTGAATTGGCGTTTGACATGACGCTTCGGTACGGCTAAAAGCCGGTGCTCGGGGCGCGGTTTTCCGCGCCCAACTGTTTGTCTGCTCTTTGAAATCGTGAATATCGTGGAAGGGATGCGCAGGCGGCGGTCCGATGCGTGATGCGTCTGGACTGTCTTTCTTGTGCATTCATTCGTACTAACTCGAATGTTTGTGCAGAGGTCAGCTCCTGGTTTCCCGGCCCTTCGGGGCGCGGGAATTCAACTTGAGAGTTTGATCCTGGCTCAGAACGAACGCTGGCGGCATGCTTTACACATGCAAGTCGAACGAGGGCCCGGAGCTTGCTCCGGTCACCCTAGTGGCGGACGGGTGAGTAACGCGTGGGAACCTGCCCTGGAGTG
>DASCNF010000225.1:0-2772 GCA_036011345.1 Rhodospirillales bacterium
CCACGCCCTTGATCGCTGTCGCTACCTTGGCCTTCGCCCCGACCGAAGAAATTTGGCAGCACCTCGCCTCGACCGTCCTGCCCCACTATGCCGAAACGACCTTGGTCCTCATGGTCGGCGTGGGCGCCGGAACGTTGGTGATCGGCACCGGAACCGCCTGGCTCGTCACCATGTGCGATTTTCCTGGGCGGCGCATCTTCGAATGGGCGCTACTTCTGCCCCTGGCCATGCCGACCTACGTGGCGGCATATGTATTCACCGACGTTCTGGAATACGCGGGTCCGGTCCAGAAAGCTCTTAGGGAAATATTCGGGTGGAGCAACAGCCAGGATTACTGGTTTCCCGAAATTCGCTCCCTGGGCGGGGCGATCGCCATGATGGCGTTGGTACTTTACCCGTATGTATACCTGCTGTCGCGGTCCGCTTTCCTCGCCCAGTCCGTGGGCGTTCTGGATGCAAGCCGCACCCTTGGCGTCGGACCCTGGCGCGGATTCTTCCTGGTCGCCATGCCATTGGCCAGGCCGGGGATCGTGGTCGGGGTGACTCTCGTGCTTATGGAGGCGCTCAACGATTTCGGGACGGTAGATTTTTTCGCCGTGCACACGTTCACAACGGGTATCTATGACGTTTGGCTGAACATGAACAGCACCGCCGGCGCGGCACAGTTGGCAGTTGTTCTGCTGATGTTTGTCGTCGTCCTGATCGCCACCGAGCGATGGGCCCGCCGCGGACAACGCTACTTTCACACGTCGAGCGGCTACGGCGCCCTGCCCAGGTACCGCCTGGGCCGAGACATGGCCTCGGCGGCCCTCTGCGCGTGCCTGACGCCGGTCGTGCTCGGCTTCTTGTTCCCGGCGGCAGTGCTGGCCACCTACGCGTTGGATTACTACCGGGAGGCCTTTTCAGCGAATTATTTCGTCTACGCGGGCAACAGCCTCGCTCTGTCGACGCTCAGTGCCGGCCTCGCCGTCGTCTTCGGCCTCTTTCTGTCCTATGGAACGCGCTTGAGCGGCAATCCCCTGGTCAAGGGAGCGGCGCGCTTCGCCAGCTTCGGCTACGCGGTGCCGGGCGCCGTCCTCGCGATCGGTGTCATCATTCCCATGGCAAGGCTGGACAATGCTGTGGACGCATTCATGGACGACGCGTTCGGCATATCGACCGGATTGCTGCTGAGCGGTACCGTCTTCGCGGTAAGTTACGGCTATCTGGTACGATTTCTGGCACTTTCTTACGGTGCGGTGGAAGCCGGTCTCGCCAAGGTAACGCCAAACATGGACGGCGCGGCGCGGACCTTGGGCGAGGGGCCATTTGGAACCTTGCGCCGCGTGCATTTCCCTATGATCCGGGGAAGCATTCTCACGGCGGCTATTCTGGTGTTCGTCGACTGTATGAAAGAACTTCCGATGACAATCATCCTGAGGCCGTTCAATTTCGAAACGCTCGCCACCTTCGCGCACCAGTTCGCTTCCGATGAGCTTTTGGAAGAGAGCGCGCTCGCGTCCCTCACCATCGTCGCCGCTGGTGTGTTACCGGTGATCCTTCTGAGCCGATTGGCCGGGCGCTCGCGTCCGGGCCAGGCGGCCGAGGCGACCACGGCCCGGACGCGGCCATGACCGGGCTTCGCCTCGACGGCGTCTCGCACGCCTACGGAGAGCACGAGGTGGTGCGCGATGTTTCGTTCGTAGTGGAGCCAGGCGAACTTGTTTGCCTGCTTGGCCCTTCCGGTTGCGGAAAGACCACCCTGCTGCGCCTCGCCGCCGGACTTGAGCCCGCGCAAAGAGGCCGCATCGTCATCAAGGACCAACTCGTCGCCGACGCCGAGGCTGGCCTTCACGTACCCCCCGAGCGCCGTGGCGTCGGCTTGATGTTTCAAGACTTCGCGCTGTTCCCCCACCTCACGATTTTGGCGAACATCACTTTCGGTCTTCCCGAGAGCGCCGGCAAGCGACGCCAATGGAGCCTCGATGTTCTGGAGCGAATGAACTTGGGAAGTCTGGCCGGAACCTATCCCCACACCCTTTCCGGCGGGCAACAGCAACGGATCGCCCTGCTGCGTGCCCTGGCGCCGGAACCTCGGGTGCTGCTGTTGGACGAACCCTTTTCCGATCTCGATGCGAACAGCCGGACCCAGGTGCGCGAGGAGACCCTTTCTCTCCTCAAGGAGTCCCGGGTCATCACGCTCATGGTCACCCACGATCCGGAGGAAGCGATGTTCGTGGCGGATCGCATTCTCGTCATGAGGGACGGCGCAATCGCCCAGGCCGGCACGCCGAGGGAAATCTACTTCCAGCCTTGCAATACCTTCGTCGCCGGCCTTTTCGGTCCCGCCAACCGGCTCCGGGGCGTTATCCACCGCGGTCACGTGGAAACACCTCTCGGCGCGTTCGACGCCCCGGGTCTCGGCGAAGGGTGCCCGGCCAGGGTCCTCATCCGCCCCGAAGCCGTGAGCCTGACGCAATGTGAAAATTACGACGCCACCGGCATCCGGGGCCGGGTTACATCGGCGCGGCTTCTCGGTCGATCGAGCTACTTACGGGTCTGCTGCTGCGACGAAGAGACCCAGGAAGAAATCCATCTGCAAGCGCGGATGCCCGGGGTCTTTCTCCCCGAAAACGGCACCTCGGTTACCGTGCACATCGATGAAGAACGTGTTTTCGTCTTCGACGCCACCTGAACACCCGGCAATTTCTGCACCCCATGGCGTTTCTCCCCATGACGATCTTGCCGCGCCCTCCGGCGGCGGTTGGGTTTATTACGCAAAACCAAAAGATT
>DASCNF010000226.1:0-17556 GCA_036011345.1 Rhodospirillales bacterium
GGCGACCGCATTGCCGCCGAGGGCTACTATCAGTACGCCGAGCATTACTTCCGCCTAGCCAATACGGACGCCAACCCCGAGGCCCATCCAGGCGTCAGACAAGGGGCCAAAACGCCCGGCGGCGGGTCGAGCGGCCAGAGGCAAGACGCGGCGCGCGCACAGACACCGGGCAATTCAGGCGGCGACGCTGATCGGGCGCAGCCGTCGGAATCCGGGGAACAGCCAGCCAGAGGGGCCTCCGAGGAGGCGCCGGCTGACGAGGGCAAGCCGGAGCCTGTCCAGGCTTAGTGTCCTAGATCAGAAGTTCGTGGCATATACGATCGCTTTTCCCACCCCCTCGGATCCAAATGCGGGGGCGCCCCCGCATTTGGATCCGAGGGGACACTCCCCGCCCCCCCCCGGTGGACCCCTGGGGCGTCAGAAAGGCTTGCCGATGCAAAGGCATCGCCGGCACCTCCCTTCCTGCCGAGCGAACGGGAAAAGAGATCGTATATGCCACGAACTTCTGATCTAGGACACTAGTCTCTCGGCCGGGCGTTTTTCCTATTTTCACGCTGTGAATTCCATCACCCACGCCGTGGAGCGGTGAACGCTCCCGTGCCGCCCGCATGCGCGGCGCTCGACGATTTCCCCGCGGTGCCGTGAGGGCGGGCGCTGTCTCCGCGCTCCCTGTCTTGCACGGCCGCAAATCCGCGCCATATTAGGAGTCTCAAACCACAATGTTCGTGGGGATTTCCGGGTCCTCGCCGGCGCCGCGCCCGCTCTTGGGCGGGCGTTGGTGAACCAGGACGTACGCATGTAGGTTGAAGGCCATGAATGCGGATAAATACACCGATCGCACACGCGGCTTCATCCAGTCGGCGCAAACCCTGGCCAGCCGCTCCGGCCACCAGCAACTCACACCCATCCACCTCCTGAAGGTCCTCCTCGACGACAAGGAGGGGCTGGCGGCGAGGCTTGTCGAGGGCGCTGGCGGCGTCGAGCGCAAGGCCCGCGCCGGCATCGAGGCGGCGCTCGGCAAGCTGCCCAAGGTGGAGGGCGCCGGTGCCGGGCAGGTCTACCTAGCCTCCGAGACAGCGAGCCTATTCGACCAGGCCGAGCAACTCGCCGAGAAGGCGGGCGACGGCTACGTCACCGTCGAGCGTCTGCTCCTTGCCCTGGCGCTGGCCGCCGGCACGGCGGCGGCCCAGGTGCTCGCCGATGCGGGCGTTACGCCCCAGGGCTTAAACCGCGCCATCGAAAATTTGCGCAAGGGGCGGAAGGCGACCAGCGCCACTGCCGAGGACGCCTATGACGCCCTCAAAAAATATGCTACCGACCTGACCGAGCAGGCCGCCGAAGGCAGGCTCGATCCGGTCATCGGGCGCGACGAGGAAATCCGCAGGACCATCCAGGTCTTGTCGCGGCGCACCAAGAACAATCCCGTGCTCATCGGCGAGCCTGGCGTCGGCAAGACCGCCATCGTCGAGGGTCTGGCCACCCGCATCGTCCAGGGCGACGTGCCCGAGACCCTCAAGAACAAAAGGCTGATGGCGCTCGATTTGGGGGCGCTCATCGCCGGCACCAAGTTCCGCGGAGAATTCGAGGAACGCATCAAGGCGGTCCTGGGCGAGATCATCGCGACGGCCGGCGAGATCATCCTCTTCATCGACGAGATGCATACCATCGTCGGCGCCGGCGCGGCGGAAGGCGCCGTCGACGCCTCCAACCTGCTCAAGCCGGCCTTGGCGCGCGGCGAGTTGCATTGCGTCGGCGCCACGACCTTGAACGAATACCGCAAGCACGTGGAAAAGGATGCTGCCCTGGCGCGCCGCTTCCAGCCGGTGGTGGTCGCCGAGCCGACGGTCGAGGACAGTATCTCCATCCTACGTGGCCTGCGCGAGAAGTACGAGCTCCACCATGGGGTGCGCATCTCCGATTCGTCCCTGGTCTCGGCGGCGACACTGTCCAACCGCTATATTTCGGATCGCTTTCTTCCCGATAAGGCCATCGACCTCGTCGACGAGGCGGCGAGCCGCCTGCGCATGGAAGTCGATTCCAAGCCCGAGGAACTCGACGAGCTCGACCGCCGCGTCATCCAGCTCAAGATCGAGCGCGAGGCCCTGAAGAAGGAGACCGACGCGGCCTCCCGGGAACGCCTCAAGAAGCTGGAGGAAGAGCTCGCCGACCTGGAAGGAAAATCCGCTAGGCTCACCGACCGGTGGGAGTCGGAGAAGGGGGCGCTGGCTGACGCCACCTGCCTCATGGACAAGCTCGACAAGGCGCGTGTCGCGGTCGAGCGCGCCATGCGCGAGGGAGCGTACGAGAAGGCCGGCGAGCTGCAGTACGACCTCATCCCCAAGCTCGAGGCGAGACTCGCCGAAGCCGAGACGCCGGACGGCGAGAACATGCTGGAAGAGACGGTGACGCCCGAGCACGTGGCGTCGGTGGTGTCACGGTGGACCGGCATCCCCGTCGATAAGATGCTGCAGGGCGAGCGCGACAAGCTGCTCGGCATGGAGCAAAGCCTGCGCCGGCGCGTCATCGGCCAGGAGGAGGCCCTGGGCGCCGTGTCGAACGCCGTGCGCCGCGCCCGCGCCGGCTTGCAGGAGGGTGTCCACCCGATCGGCACCTTCCTGTTCCTGGGCCCCACCGGCGTCGGCAAGACCGAACTCACCAAGGCCCTCGCCGAGTTCTTGTTCGACGATGAGGCCGCCATGATCCGCATCGACATGTCGGAATACATGGAGAAGCACGCCGTGGCGCGGCTCATCGGCGCGCCGCCCGGCTACGTCGGCTACGACGAGGGCGGGGCGCTGACCGAAGGGGTGCGCCGGCGGCCCTATCAGGTGATCCTCTTCGACGAGATCGAAAAGGCGCACTCGGACGTCTTCAACATCCTCCTCCAGGTGCTCGACGACGGCAGGCTCACCGACGGCCACGGGCGTACGGTGAGTTTTTCCAACACCCTCATCGTCATGACCTCGAACCTTGGCGGCGATATCCTGGCGGCGCAGGAGGAAGGCCACGATTCAGGAGAGGTGCGCGATGCCGTGATGGAGGTGGTGCGCGCCGCCTTCCGCCCCGAGTTCCTCAACCGGCTCGACGAGATCATCCTCTTTCACCGGCTCTTCCGCGACCACATGGACGGCATCGTCGACATCCAACTGGACTGCCTGGCGGCTTTGTTGGCCGAGCGCGACATGGAGATCGAACTGGACGCGCAGGCGCGCGCCTGGCTGGCCGACGCCGGCTTCGACGCGGTCTACGGCGCCCGCCCCCTGAGGCGCGTCATCCAGCGCGCTCTGCAGAACCCACTGGCCGCCATGATCCTCGAGGGCAAGGTCAAGGAAGGGGAGCCGGTGCGCGTCTCGGCCGGCGACAGCGCCCTCATCATCAACGGCGAGGCGGTGAAGGCGGAAGCGGCATAAGCGGCGCCGGGGGTCAACCCGAGCTCCGGGGACGTTCGTTCAGAGGCTGAGCAAGTGCCACGCTACACCAAGGTTTTGGCCTCCATTTCCGACAACAATCAGCGGTTTTCGATTATGCTCTGATCGCCGCAAAGCGGGCTGGGTAGTCCCGTTCTGGATACACCATGGGCAAAACCGGGCATGCACAGGCCCCAACGACTTTATTTGGCGATCATCGCATGCGTCCTGCTGACCGACTGCACCACCATCGGGCCCGTCGAGATCACTTTTTAAAAGGCCAGCGTCCTGGTTTCCGACAATGTGGTGAAAAATACGGCCTTGATTTCCGGGCCGCGTATGACCGCATCGAGGCGGCGGCCAAGAATGACCGGCGGCCCAACTACAACAAGGCCCGGCTGGACGAATTGACGGCGAAGATTTCACCCGGCGTCAAATTGCCGCTGATCGTCTATTTTCACGGGTGCGCGGGTATGTTGTGGGCCACCATGGGGCACTTGCAATGGTTGGCGAAGTTCGACGATTTCGTGGTCATCGCACCCGATTCCTTTGCCCGGCCCCGGCCACACTATTGCTTTGGCGACTTCACGGTCACCCTTTCCCTCACCGAGTTTGTCAATCAAATACGCCGGGCCTAGATTAATCTGGCGCTTGAGCGGGTCGCCAAGTTGCCCTGGGTGGACAAGGAGAACATCTTCCTGATGGGACATTTGCAAGGGGGTGGTGGTGGCTGGGTATGGCGGTCCTGTGAAAATCAGGGGGCGCATTACGCTAAACGGCTATTACGGGCTATCAACGGGCGGCGACGCCATGAAAGACGACGAGGCCCCGGTCGACAAGCCGGGCGTCTTGTTCTGGACCGGCGAGCAAATCCTCGACTGGTACAAAGGTGCCACGGGGCGACAACAGGCCTAAGCGCCGCGCGCGCTTCGCACCTCGTGCCGTGGCCGGCCGTGTGGCGGTGGATTTGCGCAACCTGGATCGATATAAAAGCCTCGAAGCTGGCCACCTTTTGGAACGGCCGGTACAAAGGAGGACGTTTCATGCAAACGCGCGCTGCTGTCGCTTTCGAAGCGGGTCAGCCACTGGCCATCGAGACTGTCGAACTCGATGACCCCAAGACCGGCGAGGCCTTGGTCGAGGTCAAGGCCAGCGGCATCTGTCACACCGATGCCTTCACGCTATCCGGCGACGACCCGGAAGGGCTGTTCCCGGCCATCCTCGGCCACGAGGGGGCCGGCGTCGTCGTCGAGGTCGGCGATGGCGTCACCTCGGTGAAGCCCGGCGACCACGTCATCCCGCTTTACACGCCGGAGTGCCGCCAGTGCAAGTTTTGCCTGTCGGGAAAGACCAACCTGTGCCAAGCCATCCGCGAGACCCAAGGCCAGGGTTTGATGCCGGACAGCACCAGCCGCTTCTCGCTGGGCCAAGACACGCTTTATCACTTCATGGGCACGTCGACGTTCTCCAACTACACGGTGCTTCCCGAGATAGCGCTCGCCAAGATCCGCCCCGACGCCCCGTTCGACAAGGTGTGCTACATCGGCTGCGGGGTGACCACCGGCCTCGGCGCCGTAATCAACACGGCCAAGGTGGAAGCGGGGTCCAACGTCGCCGTGTTCGGACTCGGCGGCATCGGCCTCAACGTCATCCAGGGGGCGCGCCTGGTGGGCGCCGACCGCATCATCGGCATCGACACTAATCCGGCCAAGCGCGACCTGGCCGAGAGGTTCGGCATGACCGACTTTGTTGATCCCTCCGACGTCGATGACGTGGTCGGGGCCGTCGTCGAGTTGACCGGCGGTGGGGCCGATTACAGCTTCGAGTGCATCGGCGAGGTCGAGGTCATGCGCCAGGCGCTCGAATGCTGCCACAAGGGCTGGGGCGAGAGCATCATCATCGGCGTCGCCGGGGCCGGCCAGGAGATCGCCACCCGGCCCTTCCAGCTGGTCACCGGCCGCGTGTGGCGGGGCACGGCGTTCGGCGGCGCCAAGGGGCGCACCGACGTGCCCCGTATCGTCGACTGGTACATGGACGGTAAGATCAACATCGACGACCTGATTACCCACACCATGGGCCTCGACGACATCAACGACGCCTTCACGCTGATGCACGAGGGCACCTCGATCCGCAGCGTCGTGACCTTCTGAGCGCGCCGAAATCGCGGTGATGAAAGCGATATTGGCCGTAGGCGCGGGTGGCGCACTCGGCGCCATGGCGCGCTACCTAGTCCTCATCTTGGCGACCAGGCTGTTCGGGCTGAACTTCCCCTATGGCACCATCATCGTAAATATCGCCGGCTCGCTCATGCTGGGGGTCCTCATCGAGGCGCTGGCGCTGCGTTGGAACGTGACGGCTGAGCTGCGGCTTTTCCTGGTCGTCGGATTTCTCAGCGCGTTCACGACCTTCTCGGCCTTTTCCATGGACTTTGCCTTGCTTTACGAGCGAGGAAGGCTCGATCTTTGCGCCCTTTATGCTACCGTCTCGGTGGCCCTTTCGGTTGGCGCTCTGTTCTTTGGGATGATCGCCAGCCGCAGTGTGTTCATGCCCAGGATGTAGAGGAGCGGCGAACCAGTGATGCCCAAACGAAACCTGAAGGTGGATAGCGCCGGCGAGGCGTTCCTCGAGCTACTGGCGGACCGCGGCGTCGACTACTTGTTCGGAAACGCCGGCACCGACTTCGCCTCGATCATCGAAGGCCTGGCCAAGGCGGCGGCCGGTGAGGCGCGGGCGCCGCAACCCATCATCGCTCCCCACGAGAACCTGGCGGTGGCCATGGCCCATGGCGCCTATCTGGCGACCGGCCGGCCGCAGGCGGTCATGGTGCATGTCAACGTGGGTACGGCCAACGCCATATGCGGCCTCTTCAACGCGGCGCGCGAAAAAATCCCCCTAGTGCTCGCCGCCGGACGGACGCCGATCAGCGAGGACGGCGCACGCGGGGCGCGCAGCGTGTACATCCATTGGGGCCAGGAGATGTTCGATCAGGCGTCGATGGTGCGCGATGCCGTCAAATGGGATTATGAATTGCGCAACCCGACGCAGGTAGAGGCGGTGGTCGACCGGGCGCTCTCCATCGCCATGAGTGAGCCGCGCGGTCCCGTTTACGTCTCCCTGCCGCGCGAGGTGTTGGTCGACGGCTCCGGCGCCTTCGCGTTCAATTCTCCGAGCTTGCGGCAGCCGGCGTCGGCGGCCGCTCCGGACGCCGCGGCGACGCGGCTCGCCGCCCAATGGATCGCCGTGGCGCGTCGCCCGCTCGTCGTCACCTCCAGCTTCGGGTGCAACGCCGACGACGTTCCCGCCCTCGCCAGGCTCGCCCAGCGCTTCGCCCTGCCGGTGGTCGGCCACCAGGCGCGCTACACGTTTCTTCCCACGTCTCACCCCATGCACATGGGCTTCGACCCTAAGCCGCTGCTTGGCGAAGCCGACCTGATCGTGGTGCTCGACAGCGACGTACCGTGGATACCCGAGCTCCACGACGTCAACCCCGAGGCGCGTGTCATCCATATCGGCGCCGATCCCTTGTTCAGCGGCTATCCCATGCGCAGCTTCCGCGCCGATGTGGTGCTCGCTGCCTCGTCCGGTGCGACGCTCCGGGCCTTGGCCCGCGCCCTGGCTGCGGCGGCGCGGGGCGCCAAGGCCAAGGTGCGTATCGAGGCGCGCCGCAAACGCCTGGTGCGTTGGCGGGGGATGCGCGATGTCGGCCGCGAAAAGACGCTGGCGGCGCAGGCCGGGGAGGCCGCCCCGACCCCGGCGTGGGTAGCGGCCTGCCTGAACAAGGTCATGAGGCGGGACGATGTCCTGGTCACGGAGATGCCGTTCGCTCTCGACTTCATGGACTTAGAGAAGCCCGGAACCTATTTCGGGAGCAGCTCGGCGGGTGGCCTCGGCTGGGGACTGGGTGCGGCGCTCGGCGTCAAGCTGGGAAGGCCGGAGCGGCGCGTCGTCGGCGTCGTCGGCGACGGCAGCTACATGTTCGGCAACCCGACGCCGGCCCACTTCGTGAGCCAGGCCCATGACCTGCCCACCCTCACTATCATCCTCAACAACCGCATGTGGGCGGCGGTGCGCAGTGCGACGCTCAACATCTACCCGGACGGCGCCGCCGCCAAGTCTAACCGCGCACCGCTCACCTATCTCGAGCCGGCGCCCGAATACCAGCTCATCGTCGAGGCCTCGGGCGGTTACGGCGAGAAGGTGGAACGCGCCCAGGACCTGCCCGCCGCCATCGCTCGCGCCCTCGACGTGGTCGACAACGAAGGCCGGCAAGCGGTGCTCAACGTCCTCACGCACCAGTAGCTCTGGGCTCATTGATGGCCAATCAGCGATGGATTACGCCTCGCTGAAAGCTCTGATGCGTTCCGCCACCGCCTCGATATCGAGTAGGACGCGTGATAGTTCGGCCTCGTTATTGCGCCATTTATCGGGGTCGGGGGGCTCCAGTGTATGGCGGGAGAGGCGCAACGGGCGGGACGTGACTTCGCGCAGTCGGGGAGCGAACTGGATGTCCATAAATTCACAGAGGCGCTTGATCTCCCCCGCCGGGTCGCCAAGGAACGATTCGTATGAAACCACACACCAATCATCCTTCGGTATCGCCGAGAGGTCCTCCATGATCACGCCGTTGGTCGTGCCCACTGGAAGGCTGCTATTTCCTCGATCGGCTTTCCGACGAGCTCCCGCCAGCCCGGCGGCAGGAGAAGCGACCATGGTGGCCTTTCCCGGTCCGGGAGTTTGGGATAGATCACGTACCCGCCCGACCGTCAGGATCGGCAGGTGAATGGGTTGATGGGTCTTCCAGTAGTATTCCAGTTTGATGCGGTACGGCGCTCAGATCAGCGCGGCGTGGGGTCTGGTCGGCTCGGGCAGGGTGATGGTCAATGGGGTGACGCCGTCACGCGTCACCGCCGCCATTCTCGTGGAGCTCTGCGCGAGCGACGGGGAGGCCGCGACGCTCATCTGGTTTCCCAAAGAATAGTGGCCCTGTAAAGGTTGTTAGGCCGCCAGGCTGGGCAGGTCCATGGCGTCGCCGCGCGACGGAACGTCGGTCATCAACAGGCAGCCCGGCTTGTGGGTGATGGCGATCTCGGGCTTGGCCTGAAGCATGGCGTATTGCGGCGTTATGCCGCATCCCCAGAAAACGCAAAGCTCGTCGTCGCGCACCTCCACCGGGTCGCCGGCCAGGGGTTCGTCCAGATTCTCGATGCCGATCTGGCGCGGATCGCCGATGTGGACGGGCGTGCCGTGGGTCGTGGGAAAGCGGCTGGTGATCTCTATCGCCCGGATCGCGTCCCTGGCTTTCAGCGGCCGCATGGACACGCACATGCGGCCCGCGAACGGCCCCGAGGGCTCGAGCGCGATGTCGGTCATGTACATGGGCACACATGCCTCTTGGGTGATGTGGCGAAGCTCGATGCCGTCGCTAAGCAGCGCGTTCTCGAAGGAATAGGAGCAGCCGACCGCGAAGGCGACGAAATCCTCCCGCCACAGCTCCGATATGTCCGTCACTTCGTCGACCAGCTCCCCGTCGCGCCAGATGCGGTAGCCGGCGAGATCGGTGCGCAGGTCCAAATCGCCGCCGAGGGTGGGCAGGGTCGGGCTGCCGCGGTTCGACATGGCGACCAGCGGGCAGGGTTTCGGGTTGCGTTGGCAAAACGCTGTGAAATCGAGGGCCAGATCGCCGGGCAGGATTATGGGACTGGCCTGCATGTAGCCCAACGCCATTCCCGTCGTCTGGGTGAACGGGTCGGTCTTGGTGTCGCGGAACAGCCGGCGGGCCTCGAGGCCGGTCCGAATCGATCTCGGATCGGGGTGCACGGCGAGCCGATTAAATTGTGTCATCGCGACCCTCCCTTCGGTCTCGGTGCGTCAAGTCCGAGGTGCCCCCGCAGCGCCTCTATGGTGGCGGAAGTGCTGGTCACCACGGGACAGTCGAAAATCTTCTCGAGCCGGCCGATGGCCTCGACGGAGCGGAAATTGGTGCATGACACGAACAACCCGTCGAATGTCAGGCTGCTCAGCCGCTGCTTGGCGAATTCCGCGATGTCGTCCGGCGTTGGATCGGCCAGTGCCACGTTGACGTCGATGCCCATGCCGTGCGCCGCCACCACCTCGATGCCACTTTCCCCGACCGAGCGGGCCACCGCCTCGGTCAGGGAATCGATGTAGGGCGTAATCACTGCGACGGTGCTGAGTTTCCGGCGCCCCAGTGCCGCCGAGACCGAACTGATGACGCCAATCGCCGGGCATCCGGCGCGCCGGCCAAGGTCGCCGCATACCTTGGTGTCATAGTCCAGTCCATGGAGCGCTCCGGCCGACGTGCAGCCGAAGACCAGGACGTCGGGGTTGAGCGTTCCCAGATCGTCGGCCGCCTTCGGCGCTTCTTGATCGATCATGCGCTCCTCGGCCTCGGGCGTCGTTACGGTCAGGTACATGCGGGCCGTGTGGACGGTGACGCGGTCCTTGGAGAGGGCGGCGTGGAGATCGTTCTCCATCACCGTGTTTGAGGACGGTACGAGCAGTGCCACCCGGGCCCTGGGATCGGGCCGGTTGCCGGTGGTCGCGCCGCTTGGGTTATCGGACATGAGCTATGACTCCCCATCATTTTCATCTTTTTCACCTGTGGCGGCCTCGGGGGTTCCCCATGCGCCGCCGCCCGCTGTTTCCATGCACAACAGCTCGCCTTTCCTGAGATGGCCGACGGCGGTCTTCGACGACAGGCGTTGGCGGGTGCCGTCGGCACGCTCGGCGAAAAATTGCGCGGTGCGGCCTGGGCCGCCGCCGGCGGCGCCGTGGGCGGGATGGAGGATGCGTTCGAAGAGGAGCGAAAACCGCACATCGTCGCCAAGTGCCCGCAATACGCGCCGCACCCCCATGCCGCCCCTCCAGGCGCCCTCGCCGCCGCTGCCGTCGACCAGGGCGTAGGTCTCAATTCTTACCGGACAGGCGGCTTCCGTCGCCTCCACGGGAAGGTTCATGGTGTTTCCCATGTGTGTGCGGTGGCCGTCGAGGCCGGGACCGCTCCGCGAGGCGCCCATGCCGCCGCCCAAGGACTCGACGTGCACGAAATGGCGGCCCCTGGCCTCGTCCCAGCCACCGAAGGCGCATATCCCCGCCGTGCCGTAGCTACCGCCGATGGCGGCCCCGGGAACGGCGGGCGCGATGGCCTCGAACAACAAATCGACGAGACGATTGGACATTTCCGTGTTGCCCGACACCACGGGCGCCGGGTAGGTGCAATTGACTAGGCTACCTTCGGGCGCGATCACGTCGACCTGACGGTAGGCCCCGGAGTTCGGCGGCACGTCGCCGCCGCTCAACGCCAGGGTGAAATAGTAACAGGCCGATGCCGTCACCGAGATAGGCGCGTTGATGGGGCCCGTTGCTTGCGGCCCGGTGCCGGAGAAATCGCAACTCAGGGTGTTGCCCAACTTGGTAATCGCCACGTTGATCCTAAGCGGACCATTTCCCGTGTCCTCGATGAAGCCGTCGCCGTCGAGGTGCTGGGCCGCCGTGTAGGTGCCGTCGGGAATGGCGGCGAGCGCTTGTCTCACCATGTGCTGGCTGTAGTCCTGAGTTTCGGCGAATATCTTGCCGATGGCGTCCCCGCCATAGCGCGCGATAAAGTCGCCGACGCGCTCCGCTCCACGCCCGTTGCACGCGATCTGCGCCTTGAAATCACCCAGGCGGTCACCGGGCACCCGCACGTTGGCGAACAGCAGGGTAGCCACGTTGTCATCCACCTCGCCGCCGCGCGCCACCCGGATGGGCGGAATGCGCAGTCCCTCCTTGATGATCTCGTCGGTCACCGCCGAACTGCCCGGCGCCGAGCCGCCGATGTCGGGCCAGTGGACGCGGCTCGCCGCGAAGCCGAGGACGCGCGCCCCGTCGTGGATTGGCGTCACCATGGTCATGTCGGGGAGGTGCGAACCGCCGCAATAGGGGTCGTTCGATAGCGCCACGTCACCGGGCCGCCAGTCGTCCACGGGGAAGCGCGCCAGGATGCCCTTGGCGGCGAAGGGCATGGCGCCCAGATGGACCGGGATGTCGTTGCCCTGTGCCACCACGTCCCCATCGGCGTCGAGCAGCGCGCAGGACAGGTCGGCGGACAGGCTGAGCAGGGGCGAGAAGGCGGCGCGGGTCATCACCGACTTCATCTCCTCGCAGATGGCGTAGAGCCCGCCGCGCACGACCTCGAACGTCACCGGATCGCTGGCAATGATCGTCTGGTCCTGGCGCGCCATTCCTTGCCCTTCCTACCCTTCGATGACCAGGGTGTCCGACGCCCGCACCTCGGCCACCTGCCCGTCGAGGATGCGTATGGTGGCGCCGAAGTCCTCGACGATGGTGGGGCCGTCGATGCGCTCTCCCACGCTCAGTGTGTAGCGCGGAATGACATCGATGTCGAAGGCCCGGCCATCGGGATGGAACACCTGCCGCTTTCGCCGCTTGGCCGCTGCGCGGTGCTTGGATGGGTTGTCGGCGCTGGTCGGCCATCCGCCGTCCCAGATCGGCACCTTGGCGACGAGGCGCAGGTTGACCAGCTCGACGGCGTGCTCCGGCAGGTCGTAGCCGTAGTCGCGCACGTAGGCGTCTCGGAAGGTGGCGTCGAGCGCCTCGGCCGCGAGCGCTTCCGAGCCCTCCAGGGCAAGCGTGATTTCGAACATCTGGCCTTCGAAGCGCAGGTCCGCGTAGCGGTCGAGCACGGGCGCGCCATGGTCCGGCTTCAGGTCCTCCTCGGCGAGCAGCTTGCGGGCGCGCTCCTCGAGCCCGGCAAAGGCCGCCTGCACGTCGGAGCGTTCCAGTTTGTCGGTGCGCTTCAACAGGGTCTGCACCAGGTCGTGGCGGATGTCGCCGAGCACCGTGCCGATGGCGCTGAACAGGCCCGGATAGGGGGGAACGACGACCCTGGGGACGGCAACCTCACGGGCGATCTCGGTGGCGTGCAACGGCCCGGCGCCGCCGAAGGCTACCAGAGTGAAGTCCCTGGGATCCAGGCCGCGGCGCAGCGTCGCCAACCGCACCATCTCGGCCATGTTGGCGTTAGCCAGGGTGAGGACGCCCCAGGCCGAGCGTTCCACCGTCCACCCCAGCGGGCCGGCCACATGGCTTTCGATCGCGGCGCGCGCCGGGCCGGGCTGGATATCCAGGTCCTCGCTGCCGAAGCCGTCGGCCGAGATGTGGCCAAGCGCCACGTGGGCGTCGGTCACCGTCGGACTCACGCCGCCCCGGCCGTAGCAGGCCGGTCCGGGCTCCGCCCCGGCGCTTTCGGGGCCGACCTTGAGAACGCCGAAGGCGTCCAGACGGGCGAGCGAGCCGCCTCCCGCCCCGATCTCGATGAGGTCGATGACCGGGCTCTTGATGGGGTAGCCGCCGACGTCGCGGCCGTCCACGAAGCGGCTGGCGTGGAATTCGGTGCTCAGGCGCGGCTGGCCGCCGACGACCACGCCTACCTTGGCGGTGGTGCCCCCCATATCGAAGGCGATGAGGTCCTCCATGCCCTCCGAGGCGCCGAGGGTGGCGGCGGCGATGACGCCGGCGGCGGGCCCCGATTCGATGAGATGAACCGGATATTTTTCGGCGTTGGCGGCCGAGGTAAGCCCGCCGTTCGACTTTACGATGGACAGGCGCGGGATGGCGCGCTCGGCCAATTGTTTGCGGAAACGAACCAGATAGTCCCGCACCGGCGGGCCGATGTAGGCATTCACCGTCACCGTCGAGGTCCGTTCGAACTCGCGGAATTCCCGGCACACGTCGCTGGACAGCGACACGAAGGCGTCGGGCAGGGCTTTGCCGATGGCCTCGTCAAGAGCCTTCTCGTGGTCGTCGTTGGCGTAGGCATGGAGTAGGCAAATGGCCACGGACTCGACGTCGAGCGCCTCCAACTCGGCCACCATCCGCGCTATCTCGTCGGCCTCCAGGGGGACGGTGACGGCGCCGTCGGGGGCCATGCGCTGGCGCACCTCGAGCCGCCGTTCGCGCGGCACCAGGGGCGGCGACACCACGGCTTCGAGATCGTAGAGCCGGGGCCGCGCTTGGCGGCGCAAGGCCAGCACGTCGCGGAACCCTTCGGTGGTGACCAGCGCGGTTAGCGCGGCGCGCCCCTGAATAAGGGCGTTGGTGCCAACAGTGGTGCCGTGAAACACGGCGCCGGCGCGCCACGGCGTGCTTTCTGTGAGCCGGTCGACGCCGGCGACGGCGGCGTTCGACGGGTCTTTCGGTGTCGACAGGATCTTGGCGCTCGACAGTATCCGCCCCCCCTTGAGATCGAGGACCAGGATGTCGGTGAACGTGCCGCCGACATCGGTGCCCAGCGCCACGTCGTTCGCATCACGGGGATCTGTGGTGTCTGCCATGCCGGTCCCGGTCAGCCGGCCCGCGGCTCGATCTCGGCGAGGGCGTCGACGAGGCGGTCCATGTGCTTGCGCAAGCTCACGTCGATTCGCATATAGCGGTGGCCAAGCCCGTGAAACGACACGCTGCAATCCTTGACGATGACGCCGCGCTCCAGGAGCCCGTTGAAGACCTTGGTCGAGTCGAGGGTGGTATCGAGAATTTCCAGCAGGAAGAAATTGGATCGCGACCCGGCGATCATGCGAAAGCTGTTCAACGCGCCGAGCCTGTCGGCCACGTAGTCGCGCATCTCGACGATCATGGAGACGGTCCGCGAAACGTGTTGGTGGTCGTCGAGGGCGGCGATCCCCCCCGCCACCTGAAGCTGACCCATGTTCCAGGTCGGCTTGACTGCAAGCATGGGGAGCGCGATGTGCGACCTCGTGATCCCGAAGCCGACGCGCAACCCGGCTAGGCCGTACGCCTTGGAGAAGGTCCGGAGCACGATCAGGTTGTCGAAGTCCTCGACCAGGTGGATGCCGCCCGCGGTCTCGGTGAAATGGATGTAGGCCTCGTCGAGAACCACCAGCCGCTCGCCGGCCGCCTCGCACACCCGGCGCACCGCCGCGTCGTCGAGCAGCTTGCCCGTGGGACTGTGCGGCCGGGTCAGGAAGACGACGCGAACGTCGCCCGCGATGTGTTCGATGAAGCGATCGAGGTGGAAGTCGAAATCGCCGCCCATGGGCACGAAGACGCACTGACGTCCCTCGGCCCTGGCGAACAGGTGGTAGATCGGAAAGGTCGGTGAGTGCATGAGGAGCTTGCCGTCGGACTCGGCGAAGACCCTGATGACCCACGACAGGACTTCCGTCTCGCCGGCGCCGCACACCACCTGGTCAGGATGCACGTCATAGGTCTGGGCGATCTTCTCGCGCAAGGGCGCAGCCGTCCACTCGGGGTAGAGGTCGATGCGCCCCAGCGCCGCCTCGACGGCGACCTTGGCCAGGGGCGACGGACCCAACGGGTTCTCGGCCGATCCCAGTTTCGCCACGTCGTCGATCGGCACGCCGTATTTTAGCGACACGAACTCGCGAGAAAGGCCCGGCGTATACGGCTCAAGTTCGGCGACGGCGGGGTTACTGAGAAACATGGCGGCACCCCATGGTTAATGAGGGAGAGGATTCGCGAATGTTAGTACGATTGTACCAAACACATCAATATACATTCGGATGTCCCAATCACGGCCGGCTCAGTCGTCACTCCAGTAGACGCCCGATTGCTCCCGCAACCGGTGAAACGCCGAGATGCTGGAGACCACCTTGCGATTGCTTTCGGCGACGACGAAGGCAAGCAGGGTCTCGAGAAGAGCCATGGTGGACAGCACCGAAGGGAAGAATTGCGGCGTGTTGGTGGGCGCCGTCAGGACGTGCTCGGCGCCGAAGGCGAGGGGCGAGGTGCGGCTGTCGGTGATCGAGATCAACGTGGCGCCGCACCTGTTGCCGAGGCGCGCCGCCTCCACGACCTCGCGCCGGTAGGGACGGAATGACATGGCGATGACGGCGTCGCCGGCGCCGCAACGGGCGATGTCGTCGACCGGCGGGCTGCCGTGCCGCGGCACCATGACCACGTTATCCAGCGCCATGCCGGCCACGTAGGCGAAGTTGTGGGCCAGCGAATAGCAACTGCCCGAGCCCAGCACGTAAGCCGTGGGCGCCGCGATGATCAAATCGGCGACGGCCTTGAGTTCGTCGGGGTTGGTGCCCGAGTAGAGACTCTCGATGTTGGCGATTCCAGCCGCCGCCATCTGCGCCAGCAGTTGGGCGTGGCGGTTGCCGTGTCCGATGGACTGCAGCCAACGCACCCGGTCCGGAAAATTTTCCACGCCACGGCGCAGGACCTCGCGAAACGGATCGCGAAAGGCCTCGTAACTTTCGAAACCAAGGGCGCGCGCCATTCGCACCAGGGTGTTCGGCTTGACGGCGGCGGCCGCCGCCACCTGGCGCATCGAGCTGACGCCGATCTCATTGGGATTATCCAGCACGTATTGAGCCGCTTGGCGCAGCTTCGGACTAAGTTCCCCGTAGCGGCTGAATACGTGGTCGAGAATCTGCTCGGTGGTTTCGTGCTTCATGGCGGACTGCATGTGCGACAAGGCCTCCGGTTTTATGGTGCACACGTTCAATTATAGTTTATTATTGTGCAAATGTCCCGCAGAATGTGAGACCCGTCCGGCAAAGGGGCGAGCCATGTCCAATCCACTGCCCACCCAGGCCGACACCATCGTCATCGGCGGCGGCATCATCGGCTGCTCCACCGCCTATCACCTGGCCACTCAGGGATGCCGCGACGTCGTCGTGCTCGAGCGCTCCAAGCTGACCAGCGGCACGACTTGGCATTCGGCGGCCCTGGTCAGGCAATTGCGCTCGACCATCGCCCTCACGCAACTGACCCAGTACAGCGCCCGGCTCTACGCCTCGCTGGCCCGGGAAACGGGCCAGGAAACCGGATGGCACCGGTGCGGCAGCCTGAGCATTGCCACCAACCCCGACCGCCACACCCATATCCGGCGCCAGGCGTCGCTGGCGCGCGCCTTCGGGATCGAGGTCGACGAGGTCGACCGGGCGGAAATCCAGAGACTGTGGCCCATCGCCAATACCGATGACATGATCGGTGGCGTGCTTTTGCCGAGCGACGGGCGCGTCAATCCGAGTGACGTCTGCGCCGCCCTGGTCAAAGGGGCCAAGTCCAAGGGCGCGCGCGTCTACGAGGACACGCCGGTCACCGGCTTCGTCATCGCCAACGGCCGCGTCGTTGGCGTCAAGACCGAGCTTGGCGACATCGCCTGCGGGCGGGTGGCCTTGTGCGCCGGCCTGTGGAGCCGCGAGATGGCGGCGCTGGCCGGCGTATCGGCCCCCCTGCACGCCTGCGAGCACTTCGCCCTTATCACCAAGCCCATCGACGGGGTGTCCCGCGACATGCCGATCCTCGGCGATCACGATGGTCATATGTACATTCGCGAAGAATCGGGCGGCCTCCTAGTCGGCTGTTTCGAGCCTAACGCCAAGCCCATCGACACCGGAGACTTGCCACGCGACTTCTCCTTCGACCTGCTGAACGAGGACTGGGACCACTTCGAGCCGATCATGGAAGGGGCGCTGCACCGCGTCCCGGCGCTGCATGACGCCGAGGCGCGCATGCTGTTGAACGGCCCCGAGAGTTTCACCCCCGACAACGGTTTCCTGCTCGGCGAGACGCCCGAGCTTGGCGGGTTCTTCCTCGGTTGCGGTATGAACTCCATGGGCATGGCGAGCGGCGGCGGCGTCGGCCGGGCGCTCGCCGAATGGATGCTCGAAGGGGAGCCGACTATGGACCTGTGGCCGGTCGACGTGCGGCGCTTCGGACCGCTTCGCAACGATCTTCGCAGGCTGCGGGAACGGGCGGCGGAAACCATGTCGCTCCACTATGCGCTGAGCTTTCCCGGCCGCGAACCGGCGACGGCCCGCAACGTCCGCCTGAGCCCCGTGCATGAACGTCTGGCGGCGAAGGGGGCCTGGTTCGGCGAGCGGGGCGGCTGGGAGCGTCCCAACTTCTTTCGCGCCGAAGGCGGCGATGAAGCGCCTGAACTGCGCTTCGGCAAGCCCTCCTGGTTCGACGCCGTCGCCGCCGAGCACGGCGCGGCGCGCCACGGCGTGGCTCTGTTCGACCAGAGCCCGTTTGGCAAGCTGCTCGTCGATGGCGCCGATGCTGAGCCCTTCCTGCATCGCTTGTGCGCCAACGACATCGGCGTCGCGCCGGGGCGGGTGGTGTACAGCCCGAT
>DASCNF010000227.1:0-8187 GCA_036011345.1 Rhodospirillales bacterium
TCGGCGAGGGCCGCGAGCTCGATGTCGACGTGCTCGGCATGAAGTTCGCGTGGCCCAACCAGTCCGCCAAGCAAATGCCCTTCGACTTCGTGGGGCCACGCGACACCAAGTTCGATAAGAAAGGTCCGGTCGGCTGACCGGCCCCATGGACGAAGACCGGTTCCATGGACGTCCAGAGACGCACCCTACTGCTGAGTGGGATTGCCGCCGACGCCCTGGGCAGCGCCGGATTGCTAGGTGCCGGCATCTCCCTGGCGCCGTCGGCACGCTTTGCGCAAGGCTTCCGGCGCATCGAGGGCAAGATCCAGATCAACGGGCTGCTCGTCCAGGTGGGAACGCCGGTGCAGGCGGGGGACGTGCTCACCGCCGGCCCGGACGGCCTGGCAACGCTGGTCATCGGCAACGACGCCTCCTCATTGGCGAGAAGGCCGAGACACGCTTTCCCGGCGTTACCGCTGGGGTACGCGTCTTCACGGTGACCGCCGGCATGATGCTGTCGGTTTTCGGGCCGGGGCGAAAGCGCCTCGACACCCCCTTTGCCACCATCGGGATCAAAGGCTCCGGCGCCTTTTTCGAGTCGCGGACCGATCTCACCTACACGTGCATTTATTACGGGTACGCCGATTTGTGGTCCACCCAGACCCCACAAGCCCGCGAGACCGTGCAAACTACCCATCACGAATCGCCGCGCTTCATCCATGGCGGCGGCGCGCCACGGGTGATCGAGCCGGTGCCCGTCATTAACCACACCGATGAGGAATTGATACATCTGGAATCCCTGGTCGGCCGCGTGCCACCATTCGGCTCGACGCCGGGCGATTATTAGAATACCAAAGGCCGTTGGTATAGAATGGACATCTATCACATCTGGTGTGACCTCAAACTGGCCGTCTCCGACATGGAATTCAGCGACAACGTCGGAACCTACCTGGGCGACCTCCGCCAATCGGACCATATCGCCGACTTCCGGATAACGCAGCGCAAGCTCGGCCTGGGGCTGGAGACCCTGGGTGAGTTCCACATCATGATCGAGACCCGCGACCTGGCCCAGTTCGACCAGGCTTTCCAGCGGGTGGCGGCCCGCACCGGAAAAATCAAGGGCCTGCACCATGCGGTGAACTCCCTCGTCGACAATGCCAAGTTCGCCCTTTACCGGGGTTTTCCCGACCCCGTCCGCCAGCAAGGCGCGGAAAAATTCTGAGCCGTCGCTCGGCCCGGCAATCATGACACGGAAATCCACCCTTGCCCGAACCCTTGCCGTGACTCTCAAGGCGCGCGGCATTAGCCGCGCTTTCGGCGTGCCGGGCAGTGGCGCCTGCCTCGACGTCATGGCCGCCACCCATGACGAGGGCATCGACTTCGTGCTCACCCAGAGCGAAAACGCGGCGGCCATCATGGCGGCGGTGACGGCGGAACTTTCGGGCGCCCCGGGGGTGGTCATCACCGGGCTTGGACCGGGCGTGATGAGCGCCGTCAACGGCATCGCCTACGCCGCCCTCGAGCGCTCCCCGATGGTGTTGCTGAGCGACTGCATCGACGATGGCGCGGAACCCTGGGTCACCTACCAGCGCATCGACCAGGGCGCCGTCTACGCTCCCCTGGCCAAGGCCTACGGTCGGTTGCGGGCGGAGGACGGCGCGGCCGCCATCGAGGCTTTGTTGGATACGGCGCTCGCCCACCCCCGGGGGCCGGTGCACATGGACCTCGGCGCCGCCCAGGCGGTGGCGCAGGTTACCGGCGCGGCGCCGGCAGCCGCTGGGCGCCAATTGGCGATGCCCGACGAAGACGACATGGCGGCGGCGCGCGCCTTGCTTTCCGATTGCCGGAGGCCGGTCATCGTCGCCGGCATCGAGGCGCGCGACGACGGGGCAGGCGAGGCCCTCGGCACCCTTGCCGAGGGCCTCGATTGTCCGGTCCTCTTCACCTACAAAGCGAAAGGGGTGATTTCCGACGAGGAGACGCGCGCCGTCGGGCTATTCACCGGCGCCACTGTGGAAGCCGATTGCCTGCAACGGGCCGACCTCATCATCTTCTATGGTCTCGATCCCGTCGAGATCATCCCCCAGCCCTGGCGCTACACGGCTCCCGTCCTCAACATGTCGCTGGCCTCCCGCCGCCTTCCCGTGGAGCCGGCGGCGGCGATGATCGGCCCCCTCGCCCGCTGCGCCGAGGCGCTACGCGGCGGCGCCCGAAAATCGGCCTGGACGGCGGCGGAAATGGTATCGCTCGGGGACACCTATCGGCGCCGCGTCGCCATCCCGGAATCATCATCCGCGCCGGCCGGGCGCTCCGCCCAGGCGGTGGTCGAGGCGGTGGCCGCGGCCAAGCCGTCGGAGGTCCGCGTCACCATCGATTCGGGCGCCCACATGTTCTCGGCGATGACCTTCCTGGATGCTCGCGCACCGGGCGACGTACTCACCTCGAACGGGCTGTCGACCATGGCCTACGCACTGCCCGCCGCCATCGCCGCGGCCCTACACGAGCCCGGGCGCGGGGCCGTCGCCCTCACCGGCGACGGCGGCATGATGATGTGCCTTTCCGAACTCGCCACCGCCCAACGATTGGGGTGCCGCATCGCCGTCGTTGTCTTCAACGACGCCGCCCTTTCCCTGGTCGACATCAAGCAGTGCAAGAGAGGCCTGCGGCGCCACGGCGTGCGCTACCCGCGCATCGACATGGCGGCGGCGGCGCGAGCCTTGGGGTGCCGCGCCTGGAGCGTCGGCGGGGACGATGCGCTGACGCCGGTGCTCGCCGAGGCGCTGGCCGGCGACGGTCCAGCGCTTATCGACGTCACCGTCGATCCTTCCGGATACGCCGCCCAGTTCGACGCATTGCGCGGTTGAGCGACGCTGCTGGCGGGAACCATTGGATAGGGAAACGGATGGGAAAATTCGGAATAAGCCAGCCGGTTAAGCGACGCGAGGACGTGCGCCTGCTCACCGGGCAAGGGTCTTTCGTCGAAGACGCGGCGCGCCCCGGCATGGCGCACGGCTGCATGCTGCGCTCGCCCCATGCCCACGCCCGTATCACCCGCCTCGACGCCGCCGCCGCGATGGCAGCGCACGGCGTGCTGGCGGTATTGACCGGTGCCGACATCGAGGCGGAAGGGGTACGGACCATCCCGACAGCGCATACGTTTCCCGCCAAGGCGGGCACGGAAATCGTCGAGCACGGCTATCCCACTCTCGCCCATGAAGTAGCGCGCTATGCCGGCGACGGGGTCGCCTTCGTTGTCGCCGAGACCTACGCGGAGGCCAGCGACGCCGCCGAGATGATCGCCGTCGATTTCGAGCCCCTGGCCGTCGCCGTCGGGTGCGGCGGGGCTGCCCAGGCCGGGGCGCCCTTGGTGTGGCCCGACGTCCCCAACAACCTGGCCTTCCAGTGGGAGACCGGGGACGCAGCGGCGACCGAGGCCGCTTTCGCCAGGGCGGCACACGTCATCGCCCTCGACGTCGTCAACAACCGCATCGTGCAAAACCCCATGGAGACGCGCAACGCGCTCGCCGAGTGGGACCCTGGCGCCGGCAAGCTGACGCTCACCACCGGCACCCAGATGCCCCATCTGGTACGCGACCAGCTCCTCGCGGTCCTGGGCCTAGAGCCTCCCTCCGTGCGCGTCGTCGTCGGCGACGTCGGCGGCGGCTTCGGCGGTAAAAACGGCCTCTACCCCGAACAAGTGCTGGTGGCGTTGGCGGCGCGGCGGCTCGGGCGCCCCGTCATATGGTCGGGCCAGCGCGGCGAGGCCTTCCTCAGCGAAGCCCACGCCCGCGACAACGTGACACATGGCGAGCTGGCGTTCGACGACGCGGGGCGCATCCTGGGGTTCCGCGTCAAGACCCTGGCCGACCTCGGCGCCTACGTCACGACCCGGGGCACGGGCTCGCCGATCATCGGCACGATCATGGCATCGAACACCTACAGGGTACCGGTCCTCCATGTGGAAGTGCACGGGGTCTATAGCAATACGGTGCCGACCGACGTCTACCGCGGCGCCGGGCGCCCCGAGATAACCTACCTCTTCGAGCGCCTCATTGATGCTGCCGCCCACGACTTGGCTATCGACCGCACCGAGTTGCGCCGCCGCAACCTGATCCCGGCGGACGCCTTCCCCTACGCCTCGCCCACCGGCATCACTTACGATTCGTGCGACTTCGAGGGCATCATGGACGCCGCCATGGCCGAGACCGACTGGAAAAATTTCGAGGAACGCCGCGCCGAGGCGGCGGCGCGCGGCAAGCTGCGCGGTATCGGCATGGCGAATTTCGTCGAGCGCTGCGGCGGCGGCGGCGGGCTCCAGGAAACGGCGCGCCTCGCCTTCGACGAAGACGGCGGCGTCACGCTGTTCAGCGGAAGCATGGCCAACGGGCAAGGGCACGAGACGGCCTTCAGCCAGATCGTCAACGAGCGCCTCGGCCTGCCCTTCGAGAAAATCCGCATCGTGCAAGGCGACACCGACGCCGTCCCCAGCGGCGAGGGCACCGGCGGCTCGTGGTCCATCCCCATGGGCGGCGGTGCCGTCTGCCACGCCGCCGATCTTATCGTGGACAAGGCGCGGCGCATCACCGGACACGTTCTGGAAGCCGCCGAGGCCGACCTCGTATTCGCCGACGGCGCGTTCAGCGTCGTCGGTACCGATCTCAAGGTCAGCATCTCGGACGTGGCGCGCGCCTCCTTCGACGCGACCCGCCTGCCCCCCGGCACCGAGCCCGGGCTCGACGAGGAAGCCAGCTTCAAGCCAGACAACTTCACCTTTCCCCACGGCTGTCACGTGTGCGAGGTGGAGGTCGACGCCGAGACAGGCGCCGTCGAGGTGATTGCTTATTCGGCGGTGCACGACTTCGGGCGCGCCCTCAATCCCGACCTCCTGGCCGGCCAGGTCCACGGCGGCGTCGTTCAGGGCATCGGCCAGGCACTGATGGAACACACCGTCTTCGATGATGTGGGCCAGCTCACCAGCGGCTCGTTCATGGACTACCGCATGCCGCGCGCTGACGACCTGCCCGACTTCACCTTCCTGCACCGCGACACGCCGACCACCCGCAACCCGCTCGGCATCAAGGGTTGCGGAGAAGCCGGCGCGGCCGGCGCGCCGCCCGCCGTCATCAACGCCGTGGTCGACGCGCTGGCGCCCCTCGGCGTGCGCCACGTCGACATGCCGGCGACGTCCGGGCGCCTGTGGGAGATTCTTCGCGAGAAAAAGGCGTAAGGCGCCAGCCTTGCCTTACGACGCCGCGTTGCGCCGTGCCTCGGTCGCCGCCGCGTCGATGGCCCCATCTGCCGTCATCACAACGCCGTAGATGCTGTCGGCGGCCTCGGCGCTGACCAGGCCGTCGAGGACGTCGGCTTGCACGGCACTCGGGTCGCGCTCCGTCGGCACGCCCATGCCGCCGCCACCCGGCGTACGCACGATCAATCGCTCACCCTCGGGGATTTCCTGGAACCCCTTACCACGCAAGGTTGAACCCGAAGCCAGGCCGAGGTAGCCGGCGCCGCCGCGGAGCCCGCCATCGCGCCCACACGCCGGGTTCTTGATACGCTCGAAGGCGGCCAACAGTTCGAAGGTGGAACCGTCGCGGCTTTCGACCTCGATGACCTGGCCGAGGCCGCCACGGTAGCGTCCGGCGCCGGCCGAATCGGTGTGCAACTCCTTGCGCCATACCACCACGGGCGCCGTCGATTCGAGTATCTCCACCGGCGTCCCCTTGACGCCGCTCGGGAAACCGGTCGCCGACAGGCCGTCCTTGTTGGGCCGGGCGCCGGTGCCACCGGCTGTGACGGCACTGGTCGTGTAGCCGGCATCCGGCTCGTTGGCGCCCTGGTGGCGGCCACGGTAGGAAAGAATCCACAGGGTGGCGGACCCTTCCGCCGGAATACCGTCGGGAATGGCCTGCTTGAGGCACCCGAAAATGGTGTCGGGAAGCATGTGGCCAACGATGTGGCGCGACGAGACGGGTGCCGGATAGACCGCGTTGAGGATGGAACCGACGGGCGCCGATATGGTGAAAGGGGCGAGCGAGCCGGCATTGTTGGGAATTCCCGCCGCCACCGTGCATGCCAGGCCGTAGCACGTGTAGGCCTTGGTGTAGGAGAGCGGCACGTTGATCCCGTATTTCGAGATTGGCGCCGTACCCTCGTAATTGACGTAGATGCCCTCGGCGGAAATAGTCATGGCGGCGATCACGTCGACCTCGTGGTCGTAGCCGTCGGCGCGAACGGAATTGTGGTACGTGCCCTCGGGCAGCTCGGCAATGCGGGCCAGCACGGCATCGCGCGAGCTGTCGATGATATGGGCTGACAGTTCGTCCAGGTTGTCGAGGGCGAACTCGTCCATCATCTCGGAAAGACGCTGGCAACCCACGTCGTTGCACGCCGCCAGGGAGTAAACGTCGCCCTCGGTCTCCACAGGCTGGCGGGTGTTGGCCTTGATCATGGCCATCAGCGATTGGTTCAGTTTGCCCTCCTCGGCGAGCTTGAGGAAGGGAATATAAATGCCCTCCATGTGCACGTCGGTGGCGTCGGGGCCAAAGCCGATGCCGCCGATGTCGATGAGGTGGCTGGTGCACGAGAACAGGCCGACCAGATGCCCCTTGTGGAAGGCCGGGGTGGTGAGGACGAAGTCGTTGAGGTGCCCGGTGCCCTGCCATGGATCGTTGGTGATGTAGATATCGCCCTCACGCATGGTCTCGATGGGAAAATGAGCTATGAAGTGGACCACCGATTCGGCCATGGAGTTGACGTGCCCCGGCGTCCCGGTCACCGCCTGCGCCAGCATGCGGCCCTCAAGATCGAAGACGCCGGCCGACAGATCCCCGCACTCGCGGACCATGGAACTGAAGGCGGTGCGCAACAGTGCCTGCGCTTGCTCCTCGACGACGGAGATCAAGCGATTCCACATGATCTGCATGCGGATGCGCGACAGCGCGCCCGATGTACTCATTGGCTTCTCTCCTCCGCGCCCGCGTCGCGGCGCTCCAACTCAATATAACCGTTCCCCAGGATGTGCGCATCGAATCCGGTGGACACGAAGGTCGAGGTCTCGTCTTCGGTAATGACGGCCGGTCCCCGGACGCGAGTCCCCGGCGCCAAGCGGGCGCGCCCATAGGTCGGCACGTCATCGAACGACTCGTCTTCCGGATCGAATAGCCGGTTGTGGCCATCGGCGGCGGGACCCTCGACCTCGGCCGCGCCGGGAACCGGGTTCGGGGTCTCGACGCCGGTGCTCACGCGGATGGCCCAACTCAGGATTTCGACGTCGGCGTCGGGGATAGTCCGGGCGTAAAGCGATTCGTAGGCGCGATCAAACCTTTCCTTAAGCAGCGCGCTGTCATCGGCGACGAGCGGGCGCTCCGGCAACTCGACCTCGATCTCGTGGCCCTGCCCAACGTAGCGCATGAAGGCCGTGCGATCCTCGTCAAGCGGCGCCTCGGGCGCCCCGGCACGCACCACGGACAGCGCCTCGTCGCGCATGGCGTCGAGCATGGTATTCGCCGTCACGGCCTCGAATCCAAGCAGCGTCATGTAGCGGCTGCGCACCACGTCGTAAGCAACAGGGGCGCACAAGAAACCAACGGCCGAGCCGACGCCGGCATCGGTCGGCACCACGACACGGCCGATACCCAGCTTGACGGCGAGCCGGCACGCATGCAGGGGCGCGGCGCCGCCGAAGGCAATCAGGGTGTACTCGCCGATCTGCTTGCCGCGTTCGATGGCATGGACGCGCGCCGCGTTGGCCATGTTCTCGTCGACGATCTCGGTGATGCCGTAGGCGGCCATCGGTTCGGACAGTTCCAGGGGCGCGCCCACCGCTTCCTTGATCGCGCTGCCCGCAAGGCCGGTATCGAGGTGCATGGTGCCGCCGGCGAAGCGCTCTGGGTCGATGCGGCCCAGGGTCACGTCGGCGTCGGTGACGGTGGGCGCGCCGCCGCCACGCGCGTAGCACGCCGGTCCGGGCTCGGCGCCGGCGCTCTCCGGCCCGACAGTGATGCGCTTGGTGCTGTCGACGCTGGCGATGGAGCCACCGCCGGCGCCGATCTCCACCATTTCGATGACGGGGATGCGCAGGGGCAGTCCGCTGCCCTTCAGGAAGCGCGCCGCGCGGTCTACCTCGAAGGTGCGCGACGCCTGCGGCTCGTAATCGTCGATCAGGCATATCTTCGCGGTGGTACCGCCCATGTCGAAGGACAGCAC
>DASCNF010000228.1:0-7388 GCA_036011345.1 Rhodospirillales bacterium
CAGGCGGCAGAGATGAGGATCTGACTGGCGATGCTCCCCTTTGGGGTCCGTGAACACGAGCTTAGTTTCAACGCCGCGGCGTTGAAGGGCGGTGGGGACGGTGATGGTTACCGTGCCATCGTGACCTTGGATGGACACGGTATCACTAATCCTCACGATTTCCCCACAGCTTGCGGGAGAGGCCTTGTCCTTTGGCATTTCACCGCCGGCGATGGGGACGGTTCACCACCGGCGATGGGGCGAGGTTCTACGGCGGCGGGGCGCGCGCTTCGTGCTATATTGCGCGGGCCCGCCAGAGTGCGATCGTTTCAAATTGCCTCAACTTGGAACGTGAATCGCCCTTTGCTTCATATTATAGGGGCTTATTTACGTCCTGGATCGTATTGACCCAAGACGATAAGGCCCTAACCGGTGGACGCTGCGGGGACGGGTGTGGCCATATGGGAAAACTGCTCGATGCCTGAGCTAAAAACCACGAAATCCGCTGGCGTGATCACCTGCGACGCCTGCCCGGTATTGTGCCGCATCCGGCCGGGGCGCACCGGCGCCTGCGACCGTTACACCAACGCCGATGGGGTGTTGACCCGCATTGACCCCTTCATCGTGACCCAAAGGGTGGCGCAAAGGGACGGGGTGCTGGTGCCCATCGGCGAGCGGGAATGGGACGGCTCCCTGGTCCCCGGCGCGCCGACGTTCGTCACCGGCGTCGGCTCGGGCACCACCTATCCTGATTACAAGCCGGCACCCTTCATCGTGGCCAGCGAGTTCGAGGGTGTCGATATGGTCACCGTCGTCTCGGAGGGCATCTTCAGCTACTGCGGGCTCAAGGTGAAGATCGACACCGACCGCTACATAGGGCCGGAAAGCGCGAGCGTGCGGGTCGACGGCGAGCCGGTCGGGCACGTCACCACGGCGGAGTACGGATCGCAGATGCTGTCGCTGGGTGGCGTCCGGCACTTGACCGGCGGTTCCAAGCGCGAAGGCACCATCACTTGCGACATGATGCTGAAACTGTGCAACGGCGAGGCCGTCGACATGACGATAGACGATGGCGCGACGGTGACAATCCGGGCGGGCAAAGCGCCCCTCATCGATGGCGTCATGGAAGAACGCATGCGCGTCGGGTGCGGCTCCGCCACCATCGGCATCTTCGCTAAGCAGTGGCACAGCCATGCCGACGAGGTGATCGTCATTGACGACCACATCACCGGCGTGCTCACCGAGCACCAGGCCGGGCAGTTCCTCGGCATGGCCCATGCCGGCATCCGCGTGCGCGGCCGCAAGTCGACGCCGGGGCGCTACTTCCAGGTCGCCGAGCCGGGTACCGGGTGGGGCGGCACCGACATCACCAACCCGCTTTCTATCATCGAGAAGATCGACCCCAAGGTCGCCTGGCCCGGCCTCAGGCTGCTGATGGTGAGCACGACCGGCGAGGACGCCGGATATTTCGTGCTCGACGACGAACTCAAGACGGTGCCCGCCGACATGCCGGCGGCGCTCGACGTTACCGTCGGGCGCATCGGCGAGAATTGCGAACCGGCCCTGACCACGGTGTTGTTCATGGCCGGCGCTGGCGGCAGCCTGCGCGCCGGGGTGACGGAAAACCCGGTGCGCCTGACGCGTTCGGTGAAGGAAGCGTTGACCCGCGTCACTTGCGGGGGAGCCCCGGTCTACGTGTGGCCGGGGGGCGGCATCACCATCATGGTCGATGTCACCACCATGCCTGAGGGCTCGTTCGGCTACGTGCCGACGCCGGCCATCGTGGCGCCCATCGAGTTCACGCTCCGCCTCGGCGATTACGCAGGCATGGGCGGCCACATGGACGCCGTCAGCCGCCTCGACGAGGTCGCCGGCGCCGACCGCCTCAAGGCCGTTCGCTGGCACGAACGCGCGCCGTGGCCGGGGGCACCGCTGGCCGGCGCGGCGGCGGACCGATGAGCGGCACAAGTGCCATCGATGCCATCGGTGCCGGGTTGATCGGCGTGCCGCCGGTGCGCGCCGTCCTCGGCGACGGGCGGCGCCGCCATTTCCAGCACGGTCCCATCGACCTGGTGATCGAAGCCTTCGGAAGTTCCGGTGAGGTCGCTTGCGCCTACGAACAGGCGTGGACGCGGTTTCAGTCGATCCTCGGCGAACTGGCCGGCGAGTTGCCGCGGCTGCGCGCCCCGGTCACGGACGCCGGTGCCGCCCTCTCGGGGACGGTGGCGCGGCGTATGGTTCGGGCCGCCGCGCCCCACCGTTCGGTCTTCGTCACGCCCATGGCGGCGGTGGCTGGCGCCGTCGCCGACGAGGTCCTGGTGGCGCTGGTGGCGGGGCGCGCCCTGGGCAAGGCCTATGTCAACAACGGTGGCGATATCGCCCTGTTCCTGGCCCCCGGTGCTACCTTCAGAACCGGCATCGTGACCCTGGGCGCGGTGCCGTCCCTCGACGGACTGACCGAGATTGGCGCCGAATCGGACGTGCGCGGCCTGGCTACCAGTGGCTGGCGCGGGCGCAGCCTGTCGCTCGGCATCGCCGATTCGGTGACGGCGCTGGCGGCGAGCGCCGCCCAGGCCGACGCCGCCGCCACCCTGATCGCCAACGCCGTCGATGCCGCCGATCCCTCGATCCGCCGGCAGCCGGCGTCATCCCTGGATTCGGACAACGATCTGGGCGAGCGCTTGGTGACGGTGGAAGTTGGGCGGCTGGCGCCATCCATGGTCGACCACGCGCTCGGCCGGGGGGCGGAAGTCGCCGAGGCCATGCGCACCGCCGGGCTGATCGCTGGCGCGCTTCTCTCCCTCGGAGATAAATCCCGCAGCGTCGTCTACCCTGCCGGCTTGCGCGCCTCATCCCTGGCCGTTTAGAAGAGGCCATGGCCAGTCAATCGAAGGTCGTCGGGGTAGACGTCGGCGGTACTTTCACCGACCTGATCCTCATGGACGCGGACGGCGGGGACATCCGCGTCGCCAAGGTGCCGACCACCATGGACAACCAGGCGTTCGGAGTCCTCGCGGCGCTCGAGGAAACCGGCGTGCCGCTCGACGAGGTGAGGACCATCATCCACGGCACAACCGCCACCACCAACGCCCTGCTCGAGCGCAAGACTAGCGCCGCCGGCATCATCACGACCAGGGGATTCCGCGATGTCCTCGAACTGGGCCGCCGGACGCGGCCGAAGCGCTACGGACTCAAGGGCTACTTCAATCCGCTGATACCGCGCGAGCGCCGCTTCGAGGTGAGCGAGCGCATGTCCGCCGAGGGCGAGGTTTTGGTCGAGCTCGAAGAGGACGAGGTCCGCGACGCCGCGCGGGCGCTGCTGGACTTGGGCTGCGAATCGGTGGTTATCCATTTTTTTCACAGCTACATCAACCCGGCCCACGAGCGGAGCGCCGCCGAGATTGTGACCGAGATCTGGCCTAACGACTACGTCACCATGGGCCACGCCATCCTGTCCGAGTATCGGGAGTACGAGCGCGGCGTGACGGGGGCGGTGAATGCCGCCATCCAGCCGGTACTCGACCGCTACATCTCGCGCCTGCGCGACGGCCTGGCCGAGCGCTCCTACAAGCATGATTTGCTGGTCATGCAGGGCAATGGCGGCACCGTGTCTTCGACCATCGTGGTGGAGGCGGCGGTCAAGACCATCATGTCCGGTCCCGCCTCGGGCGTCATGGCGGCCGCCTATACCGCTAAGGACGCCGGTATGCCCAACGTGATCACCTACGACATGGGCGGCACGAGCTGCGACGCCGGCCTGATCAGAGACGGCGTGCCGCAGGTGAGCTCCGAGCTCGAGCTCGAGTACGCCATGCCGATCCACGTGCCCATGGTCGACGTGCACTCCATCGGCGCCGGCGGCGGCTCCATCGCCTTCGTCGACGATGCCGGCATGCTGCAGGTTGGTCCCGAGAGCGCCGGCGCCAACCCCGGTCCCATCTGTTACGGGCGCGGCGGCGAACGGCCGACCATAACCGACGCCAACCTGGTCCTCGGGCGGCTCGATCCGGAGGCATTGCTCGCCGTGGAGAACCCGGTCTCGCTGGACGCCGTCGGCGCCATCTTCGAGCGCGAGATCGGCCGCTATCTCGCCCTCGACGCGGCGGGCGCGGCGGCGGCCATCCTGCGTATCGCCAACGACCGCATGGCCGGGGCGCTGCGCCTCGTGTCGCTGTCGCGCGGCCATGACCCGAGGGACTTCGCGTTGTTCGCCTTCGGGGGCGCCGGGCCGCTTCACGCATCCGCTCTGGCCAAGGAGCTAGGCATCCCGCGCCTCCTGGTGTCGGCGCGCCCGGGCATCACCAACGCGCTGGGCTGCCTGGTAGCTGACGTTCGCCACGATTACGTGAACACGGTCAACGCGCTTGTCATGGACCTCGACATGGAGCACGCGCGCGCCATCCTCGCCGAACAAGTCGCCGAAGGTAGGGCGACCATTGAGCGCGAGGGGGTGGAGGTGACCGGGATCACCGTACTGCGTTCCGCTGACATGCAGTTCCTCGGCCAAAGCCACATCCTGACCATTCCCCTGTCCGGCGAACAGGTGACGCGCCAGGAATTGCAGGAAGGGTTCGAGGCCGCCTACTGGAGCCGATTCGAGGTCGAACTGCCGGAAATTCGTTCGGTGCTCGTCAACCTGCACACCGCCGTCGTCGGCAAGCGCAAGGACGTACCGCTGGAGGCCCTGGCGCACGCCAACGGCGCCGATGGGAAATCGACGGCGGCGCGATGGGTGTGGTTCGAGGCGGGCTGGGCCGAGACACCCGTCTACCGCCGCGAGCAATTGCCCCCGGGGGCGACCCTCGGCGGCCCGGCCATCGTCGAGCAGTTCGACAGCACCATCGTCGTCGAGCCGGGCGATCGCCTTGAGGCCGACGCGCGGGGCAACCTGATCATCGTCGTCGACGGGGGCTGAGTGATGGCTGCCACCCTTCATCCGGTCACCCTCTCGGTCATCCAGAACGGCCTCATCCAGGTGTGCAACGAAATGGACCTGGCCTTTGTCCGCGCCGCCTTTAGTCCGGTGATCTCGGAGACCCTGGACCGCTCGGACGGCATCTACCACCGCGAGACCGGGGCCCTCATCGCGCAAGGCGATCTCGGCCTGCCGGTCTTCGTCGGCACCATGCAGTTCGGCACCCAGGAGGTCATCCGCCGCGCCCGCGCCATCGAGCCGGGAGACCTCTTCGTGGTCAACGACCCCTACCTGGGCGGCACCCATCTGATGGACGTGCGCTTCGTCAAGCCCTTCTTCTACGAGGAAGAGCTTTTCTCGTGGCTGGCCAACACCGGCCACTGGCCGGACACCGGCGGCGCCGTGCCGGGCGGCTTTTCGGCGACCGCTACCGAGGTCGAGCAGGAAGGTTTGCGCCTACCGCCCGTCAAGCTGTTCAAGAAAGGCGAGATGGACGAGGAGATTCTCTCCATCATCCTCTCCAACATCCGCATCGCCGATCAGCGCATCGGCGACATCAAGGCCCAGGCGGCGGCGCTCACCGTCGGCGAGCGACGCCTCACCGTGCTCCTCGACCGTTACGGCAAGGACACGGTGGACGAGGCCATCGTCGAGCTACGCACCCGCGCCGAGCGGCAGATGCGCGCCAAGATCGCACAAATTCCGGACGGCGTTTACGAGGGTCAGGCCTTCGTCGATTCCGACGGTGTCGTCGACGAGCCGCTCCGCATCGCCATGAAGATCACGAAAAAGGAGACCGATCTCACCTTCGACATGAGCGGGTCGTCACCGCCCTGCCAGGGGCCCATGAACAGCGTCATCGCCACCACCAAGTCGTCCATCTACTTGGCCATGAAGCACATCTTCCCCGAGGTGCCGATCAACGCCGGCACCTTCGCGCCGCTCGGCATCGTCGAGCCCAGGGGGACGTTCCTTTACGCAGAATACCCGCGCCCCGTCTCGGGGTGCGCGGCGGAGGTCAGCCAGCGCATCGCCGAGGCCGTGTTCGCGGCGCTCACCCCTGCCATCACCGACCTGTTGTTCGCCGCCCCCGCCGGCACCAGCGGCAATTTCGCGCTCGGCGGGCACGACCCGATGACGGGTCGCTCCTACGTCATGTACCTGATTTCTGGCGGTGGCTATGGCGGCAGCCTCGACGGCGACGGTATGTCCAACGGCTGCTCGACCATCGGCATCTCCAAAACCACGCCCATCGAGATCATCGAACAGCGCTACCCAGTGCTCATCGAGGAATACGCGCTCCACGAAGGCTCGGGCGGCGCCGGCGAGAAGCGCGGCGGTTTCGGTGTGAGCTACCGGGTCAAGCTGAGGCGAGGCAAGGCGCGCGCCTCCTTCGTCATGGATCACGGCCGCTACGGGCCGCAGGGCGCGCTGGGCGGCGGCGACGGCGGGGTCAACCGGGTGGTGGTCGAGCGCGGCGGCGAGATCTACATCCCGCTACACCTCTCCAAGGACCAGGACATCCACATCGCCGAGGGCGACACGGTGAGCGTTTGTACGCCCGGCGGCGGCGGTTTCGGTGACCCGCTGGAACGCGATCCCGCCCTCGTCGAGGTCGACGTGGGGTGCGGCTACTACACCGTCGATGAGGTGGCCGACTTGTTCGGCGTGGTCATCGACGCCGCGACGCTCACCCTCGACGCCACGGCGACCAAGGTCAGGCGCGCGGCAAGGCGCGGGCGGGCGGCGGAATAGGAGCCGGCGGCGTCTTGTAATAGGATTGGAAGCCCCCACAGGATGAAAAAAGAGGAGGTACGATGATCTACGAGTTTCGCACTTACGACCTGAAGCCCGGCTCGCTGCCGGAGACCATGAAACGCTTCGGCGAGGGCTACGAGCACCGCAGCAAGTATTCCGAGTTGGCGGCCTTCTGGTATACCGAGATAGGCCCCCTGAACCGCATCGTTCACGTCTGGCCCTACGCTGACGCCGGCGAGCGCGCGCGCATCCGTACCGAGGCAGGGGCCGATCCCTACTGGCCGCCCAATATGGGCGAGTTCATGGTCACCATGCGCTCGGAAATATTCACCCCCTTTCCCTATTCGTCCGACCTCAAGCCGGGCAAGTTCGGCCCCATCTACGAGATGCGCAGCTACATCACCAAACCGGGATACATCCCTGAAACCATAAAGCGCTGGGGGGCCGCCCTCGAGGGACGCCTCAAATTGTCGCCCCTGGCCGCCGTGATGTACACGGACGTGGGCCCCCTCAACAAGTTCATCCACCTGTGGCCTTACGAAAGCCTCGAACAACGCCAGGAGGTCCGCGCCACCGCCGTGAAGACCGGGGTGTGGCCGCCGCCGGGCGGTCCGGCGGACTTCGTCGCCCAGGAAAACTGCATCCTGCTTCCCGCCCCGTTCTCACCGATGCAGTAGGCTCTTAGAGTTCGATCGGCTGATCGATGTAGCCGCGGTAGCTCTGGCTTTTGGGCTTG
>DASCNF010000229.1:0-12324 GCA_036011345.1 Rhodospirillales bacterium
GAAGAAATGGTCGAGCACCACGTAGCTGGTCAGGTGAAGAAGAACGTAGGTGAAGGCGAAGAGGCCGAGCATGCGGCGCACGCGAACAACACCCTTCCAGCCGCTAATCCCGCCGAACGGCGTCATGGCCAGCACGATGCGCAGAAAGCGCAAACCCCAATCACCGAGATAGCGGTTGGTCGCCTTGATGGGGTTGGCGCCGAGCCCCCCGCTGGTGGCGCGCCAAATCAGCCAGGCGAGCGGCAGCAGGCACAGGATGAAGACCGCCGGCTTAGCCGCCCGTCTCATGAAGGGCCCCATGGAGGGATCGCCGCTCAAGGCCCCGCCCCGGTGCCGTGCCAGATCGCGTCCGGCGTCACCCTCAATAGTTTTTGGCTAGGTCCATGTCGGCATAGAGGGACGCGACCTCTTCCGCGTAGCCGTTGAATATCAGGGTCTCGCGGCGCAGGAATTCGCCGATGCGCCGTTCCGTGCGGTGGCTTCAGCGCGGGTGGTCGACCTTGGGATTGACGTTGGAATAGAACCCGTATTCGCGTGGCGCCTGCTTATTCCAGGCGGTGGGCGGCATGTGCTCGACGAGGTCCATGCGGACAATCGACTTGATGCTCTTGAAACCGTATTTCCACGGTGCCACCGGGCGTATCGGCGCCCCGTTCTGATTGGGCATCATCTCGCCGTACGTGCCGACGGCCAGGATCGCTAGCGGGTGCATGGCTTCGTCGAGGCGCAGGCCCTCGACATAGGGTCAGTCGATGACGGCGCGCCGCTATCCCGGCATCTGCTCGGGGTCGTGCAGGGTCTGGAAGGCCACCTACTTGGCCTTGGACGTGGGCTCCGGGCGCTTAATCACGTCGCTCAGCGGAAACCCGACCCAGGGGATGAGCATCAACCACGCCTCGAAGTAGCGCAGACGGTAGACGCGCTCTTCCAGCACGTGAGGCTTGACCAGGTCGTCGAAGTCGTAGGTCCCGGGCTTCGCCACATGGCCGCCGACGGCGACGCTCCAAGGTCGGGTCTTGGACCGGCGGCATTCCTGGCGGGGTCTCCCTTGCCGGTGCCCAATTCGTAAAAGTTGTTGTAGCGGGTCACGTTCTCGAACGGCGTCTGTTCCTCGTCGGTACCGTAAGGTCCCTTGACCGCGCCTTTGAACTTGGCTGCCCGCGCCCCGCCGGGCAGCGACACGGACGCCAAGCCGACCCCCGTCGCGGCGGCCATCATGAAACGCCGGCGGTCCATGAAAACCGATATCGGCGTGATCTCAGACAATTTCACATCGCTCGGCCGGCCAATCTTGATCAGCACGAAGTGATCCTTTCCAGGCGTCGCGCCGCCGCCGCGCGCGTTTTCATTCGGCGAGTTTGGCGGCGATCTTCGGCCAGTTGGCGTCACCCTTGGCGATGTTGCCGGGGATATCTTGTACCCATCGTTTCTGAATGCTCTTCGAATAGTTGAGGTAAAGCTTGCCGTCGACAACGCACCACGCTTCCGGGTCGATGCCCGCCGTATAGCCCTGCGAGACCATCCAGGCACAATAACCGCCGTACTGGGACGCGAATTTCCAGGTCGCCCCTTTCCACCGGTATGTGTAGATGCTCGAACCCTCGACCGGCTTGCCCTCGGTGAAATAGGCGACCGGGTTATGGCCCTCGATCGCCGTGCCGCCGATGAACGTGGAGTTGTTGACGCCGTCGGCGCGCGCCGCGCCGGCCAGGATCAAAAGCCCCGCCATGACGGTGACGAACGCAGCCATCGCCACCGTCCCCGGGAACGTCCATTCCTTGGTTGGCATCGTGGTCACCTCGTCTTGTCAGGCGCCGGGCCCCTAATATATTTTTGATCCTTTCACATTTATGGCGTAGCCGTCTAATAAACATATATAAATCTCTTGTGATGGGGATGGCCCCGCGAGCCTTCGTGGTTTCGCCGGCGCCGTTTCGAGTGTAACGTCTGGCTAATGCGCACCCTCTATCATCTCTGGCTCTCGCCACGCTGCCGTAAGGTCCGCATCGTCCTCGCCGAAAAAAACATCGAGTTCGCGCCGCACGTCGAGAAGGTGTGGGAGCGCAACAAGCGTTTCCTCGCCCTCAACCCGGCTGGCGACGTTCCGGTCCTGGTCGAGTTCGACGGCGTGGTGCTGGTTGGCAGTACCGCCATCTGCGAGTTCCTGGACGAAGTGCACCCGGAGCCGGGGCTCATCGGGCGCCATCCCGTGGAGCGCGCCGAGGTGCGGCGCCTGGTCGACTGGTTCGACCGAAAGTTCGATGGCGAGGTCACCGAAAACCTGGTCGGCGAGAGGGTCATGAAGCGCTTTCTCGGCCTCGGCGAGCCCTCTTCCGAGGCCATCCGCGCCGGCCTCAAAAACATCCACCATCACCTCGATTACATCGCCTATCTGGTGGAGCGCCGCAAATGGCTGGGTGGCGACGAAATGTCGCTGGCCGACATCGCCGCCTCCGCCCACCTCTCAGTGGTGGACTACCTGGGCGACGTGCCGTGGGACGGGCACGCCGACGCCAAGGATTGGTACGCGCGCATGAAGTCGCGGCCGAGCTTCCGCGCCATCCTGGCCGACCGCATCCCCGGCATGGTGCCGCCTAAGCACTACGATGATCTGGACTTCTGAAAAAGGCGGCGCCCCCTTGAGGGGCGTCGGTCGGCCCGTCAGGCGTCGGGCAAGGTGAAAAGTTCGTGCTCGCCTTCCAGTCCCTTCAGCGCATGGTGTCCCGCCGAGACCACCTTGCTGGGGTAGTTGTCGGCGAAGGTCGACGAAATCAGCACCGTCTTCTACAATTCCTTGGTCATGCTCTCGATGCGCGCCGCCTCGTTGGCGGCCGAGCCGATGACCGTGAACTCGAGCCGTTCCGGGATTCCGGTGTTGCCGTAGGTCACGTTCCCCAGGTGAAGGCCGATGCCGTACTTCAGGGGCGGCAGCTCGAGGTGGCTTTCGTTGGTCGTCACGATGCGCTGGTCGGCCAGTTACGCCGCCTTGATGGCGCGGCGGCAGGCTTCCGGCGTCCCCGTGGCGCTTTCCCAGGTATCGCCTGCCGATTTGGCGATGGGAAAGATGGCCAGCACCGCGTTGCCGATGAAGCGCGGCACCTCTCCGCCGTTTTCGATGACGGCGCCCGCCATGCAATGGAAGAACCGGTTGAGATCCAGGAGGTAGGTTTCCTGATCCATGCTTTCGGAGAGCGCCGTCGAATCCCGGAAGTCGCAGAACCAGATGATGGCATGGATGCGCTCGCCGTCGCCGTGCTTGACATGGCCGTCCAGAACCTGCTTTCCGGTGTGCCGGCCGAGATAGGTTTCGAGCAGGCTGGTCGCCGTCCGCCGCTGGGCGTGGACCTCGAAAAGACGGCCTAGCATGGGCATTACCTCGTAGAGTTGCCAGAGGTGTGCAGTGGTAAAGCCGCCTTCGGCAAATGACGTCATGGACATGATGTTGATCTGGCCGTCCGAGAAGCGGAACGGCATGGCCACGTAATCGGTTGCGCCTTCTTCGTGAAGGTCGCGGACGACGGGGGAATCGAGCTTGGGATAGTCCCCCTCGAGGCGCCGCCGCACGCCCCCGGCGCCGCGGATAATGGGTGCGAGCGGGCTGTCCGCGAACTTGGCCTGTTGCAGGATGTCGTGGGGTTCCAGGATGACCATCACATCGCGGTTGTCTTCGCGCCACACCGGCACGGTGGCGAAGATCTGCGGATGCAGGGTGGGGGACGATGACCGTCATGCGCGAGATGGGGTAGCCGTTTTCGTGCAAGAACCCGCAAAACTCGCCGACCAGTTAGTCAAACGTCGCCGCCTTCCAGGCGTCCCGCAGCAGCCATCCGGCCTCTAAGTTGGCGTGCAAGCTTTCGACGTTCTCGTCGAGGAACGGAACTTCTTCGTCGCCCTCGTAGATGGCGCTCACCTTGTCCTGGTAGAAGGACAAATAGCCGCGAAGCTCCTCTCCGGCCGTGTATGGATCCTCGTAACCCCAGACCGCGTTTTCCTCGACCTTGCCGCTTACCGTCAGCGTCCAGTAGCTGGCGTTGCCCTTGAACGGGCAGTGGGTTTGGTGATCCTTCTTTTCCAGGAAAACCATGCGGACGTCATCTTGAGGGAAGTAATACATGGGTGGGACGCGCGTCTCATGGACGACCATGGCCTGCGACGAATCGGCGATCCATGTTCCGTTGAACTCGACCCGCACCCGTTTCGGATTCGGAACGAACCGAATTTTGTAATCGCCGTTCTTGGAAACTTGGGTTTCGTCCGGTACTGGATCCTGCGGCATCGATCTGGCCTCCCCGACCTGCGGCGTCGATCCGTGCTTGCCACGAGATTGTAACGATTTCACTTATTTCCCGGAAACGCATTCTTGCCGCGTTCGATCACAATTCAATGATCCGGAAATCCGTGGGAAAGCGCCCCTAGACAAAGGACCAGGCGCTCTCAGCGCGCCTTCACGTCCATTTTCTCGATGTTGGCGCGCGCCGCGTCGGCGATGGGACCGTCGGCGGCCAGGTCAAGCAGCCTGAGCCAGTCTCGACGCGCGCCGGCGTCGTCGCCGCGCAGGCGGCGGATGATGCTGCGCTCCAGGAGGCCGTCGGGGTGGTTGACGTCGAGCGCTAGGGCGCGCCTCACGTCGGCTTCGGCGCGCGTCGGGGCGCTGGCGATGGCCCGGTCGAGATCGTCGATGGCGTCCCGGTATTTTCCCAGGGTGCCCAGCACCACCGCCCGGTCCACCAGAAAGTCCCCGTCATCGGGTACCAATCGAAGCGCCGCCGCCAGCACCCCCTGGGCGCGTTCGGGATTGCCGTCCATGAGCCACGCCTGGGCGGCGTGCCCGAGGATCCGCGCCTTGAACGCGGGCTCCGCCTTGATGTCCTGGGCCAGCGCCTCGAAGTGGCGCGCCGCTTCGTCATATTGTCCGAGGCCCGTGAGCGCCTTGGCGCCGCAGTGTCTGGCGGCGTCGCCGCCGCCCAAGACGCGCCACGCCATGGCCTTCTTCAAGGCTTGCTCGGGGTCTTGCGCGGCGAGGGTCATGCAGGCCCGGTATTGGGCGGCGTTGTCGATCTCGGCGGCTGGCGCCGGGGCGGTCGCTAGCGCCGTGGCGAGAACGGTGGATGCGGCGAAGGCGATCGGATGTCGGATCATGGCCTTGTTCCCGATGCGCTCCCCCCGGTAGGTTTGGGTATAGAATCTTATTGTCCTAAGATCAAAACGATCGCACTCACTCTAGGTATCGAATCGCGCTCTAGGTATCGACCCGTGTCCGAGTCCGCCAACCGCCTGTTCTGTTTCGGCCTGGGGTACAGCGCCCACCGGCTGGCGCGCGCCTTGATGGCGGAGGGATGGACGGTGGGCGGCACCTGCGGCACCACCGAGAAGAAGGTTGAACTGGCGAGCCACGGCATCGACGCCTTCCTGTTCGATCGCGATCATCGTCTAGGGGTCGCCGAGGCCGCCCTCGCCGCGGCCACCCATGTGCTGAGCTCGGTACCGCCCGATGCCGGCGGTGACCCGGTTCTCGACGCCCACGGTACTCGCTTGGCGACGACCGGGGGGGGGCACTGGGTCGGCTATCTGTCGAGCACCGGCGTCTACGGTGACACTGGCGGCGCCAGCGTCGACGAGACGGCGCCCCTGGCACCCACCTCGGAGCGGGCGCGCCGGCGCGTCGACGCGGAGAGCGCCTGGCGGGACCTGTGGCCGTCCCACGGCGTCCCCGTTCATGTCTTCCGGCTGGCCGGCATCTACGGTCCCGGGCGCAGCGCCCTCGACCAGGTGCGGGCCGGCGCGGCGCGGCGCATAGACAGGCCCGGACACGCCTTCTCCCGCGTCCACGTCGACGACATTTCGGCCGTACTCCGCGCCTCCATCACCCACCCCGATCCCGGGGCCGTCTACAACGTATGCGATGATGAGCCGGCGCCGCCGGCGGACGTGGTGACGCTGGCCTGCGAGCTCCTTGGCATTGAGGTACCGCCCTCGGTGCCTTTCGAGGATGCGGCGGCGGACATGTCGCCCATGGCCCTGAGCTTCTGGCACGACAATCGCCGGGTGGACAACCGCCGCATCAAGGAAGAGCTCGGCGTCAGCCTCCGCTACCCGGACTACCGAACCGGCCTCAGGGCAATACTGGCCGAGGGCGGATGACTGGCCGGATAGGCTCTTAGAATGGCGGCGCGTCCTCAATGTGTCCGAGCAAGGCATCCAGGGTGGCGCACAAGCGCTCCAGGTCGGCGGGTTCCGAAAGTCGGTGGTCGCCGTCCTTAATCAGGGTGATCTCGACGTCGCGGGAACGCAGCCTGTCGGCGATGCGCATCGCCGTCTCCCACGGCACGTCCGGGTCCTTCATGCCGTGGATGAGGCGCACCGGGACGTCGAGGGCGATGTCGTCCCTGAGCACCAGGTGGTTGCTGCCGTCCTCGAGCAGCTTCTTGGTGAGAGGCGTCGGCTCCGGCCCGTAGTCGCTGGGCACGTAGATGACGCCGTTGCGCTCCAGCGCCGCCTTTTGTTCTTCGGTGAGGCCGTGCGGAATCAGGTCCACGGTGAAGTCGGCTGCGGTGGCGATTCCGAGGAGGCCGGCGACCCGCCGGGGACGCCACAGCGCCGCGAGCAGCATGATCCAGCCCCCCATGGAAGAGCCGACCAGAACCTGCGGCCCCTCGCAGAGTGTGTCCAGCGCCGTCAGCGTGTCGTCCGCCCAGCGCCCGATGGTGCCGTCCTCGAAGGCGCCCGAGGAAGCGCCGTGGCCGGTATAGTCAAAACGCAGGAAGGCCTGGCCGTGGGCGCGGCAGAAGGCTTCGAGCGCCAGCGCCTTGCCGCCGGTCATGTCCGACATGAAGCCGGTGAGAAAGACCACGCCGGGCGACTTGCCAGGGATGGCGTGGTAGGCGATTGTGGCACCGTCGTCGCGTGTTAATATCTTGGGAGCGGTATCGGCGGGGGTCATCTTGTCGATCGCAACGGTTTCAGGGAAAAGCACTTGGCAACGGAGAATAGCACCCCCGCGCCCGGGGCGAAACGGACCGCCGCCGCGGCGTGCCATCCTACGGTCCTGCAGGTCCTGCCGGCGCTGGGGGCTGGCGGCGGCGTCGAGCGCGGCACCATGGAGATCGCCCAGGCCATTGTCGGGGCTGGCTGGCGCTCCCTGGTGGTCTCGAGCGGCGGCCCGATGGCCCATGAGTTCACGCGCGTCGGGGCACAACACTTCATCCTGCCACTGGCCAGCAAGAACCCGTTGGTCATGCGCGCTAACATCCAGCGCCTCGCCGATCTCATGGACGCCGAGGACGTGGACATCGTACACGCGCGATCGCGGGCGCCGGCGTGGAGTTCCTACTTTGCGGCGCGGCAAACGGGCCGGCGCTTCGTGACCACGTTCCACGGCACCTATTCCACCGGAAACTGGGTCAAGCGGCGTTATAATTCGGTGATGATCCGCGGCGAGCGGGTGATCGCCATTTCTGCGTTCATCGCCGGCCACGTGCGCCGCGTCTACGGAGTGCCGGCCTCGCGCATTCGTGTCATCCACCGGGGCGTCGACCTGGAGCGTTTCGATCCGGCGCGCGTCAGTGCCGACCGGGTGGTGGCGCTGGCCAACCAGTGGCGCCTGCCCGACGGCATGCCGGTGGTCATGCTTCCAGGACGCCTCACCAGGTGGAAGGGCCAGACGGTCTTCATCGAGGCCATTGCCAAGCTCGGCCGCCACGACATCCGCGCCCTGCTGGTCGGTTCCGAACAGAACCGCGCCGCCTACCGCAGCGAACTGGAGGCCCTGGTCGAGCACCACGGCCTCGGCGATGTTGTGCACATCGTCGATCACTGTAAGGACATGCCGGCGGCCTACATGATGGCCGATGTGGTGGTTTCGGCCTCCACCAACCCCGAGGCCTTCGGCCGGGTCATCCCCGAGGCCCAGGCGTTGGGCCGCCCGGTGGTGGCCACCGACCACGGCGGCGCCCGCGAAACCGTGATCCCCAACGAGACCGGGTGGCTGACGTCTCCCGGCGATACCGATGCCCTGGCCGCCGCCGTCGAGCGCGTGCTGTGCCTCTCGGCGGCGGAGCGCTCGCAGTTGGTGGAAAAATCCCTCGCCAACGTACGCGACAACTTCACCAGGGACGCCATGTGCGCCAAGACCCTCGACGTCTACAACGAGGTGCTGTCGATCGAGTCCCCGGCCTGATGGTCGAGCCGCCGGCGTCCCGTATCCTCGTCATCAAGCTCGGTGCACTCGGCGATTTTGCGCAGGCCATCGGTCCCTTCGCGGCCATCCGCCGGCACCATGCAAATGCCGCAGATGCTCACATCACGCTCCTGACGACGGCGCCTTGCGCCCCTTTCGCCGAGGCCGGCGGTTGGTTCGACGAGGTGTGGATCGACGCCCGCCCGCCGGCCCTTCGGGTGGGTGCCTGGATGGCCCTGCGCCGGCGCCTGCGCGGCGCCCGCTTCCAGCGGGTCTACGACCTCCAGACCTCGGACCGCAGCGCCTTTTATTTTCGCCTGTTCTGGCCCGGGCCGACGCCTGAGTGGTCGGGGATAGCCCGGGGCTGTTCCCATCCCCACGCCAATCCGCGTCGCGACTTCATGCACACCCAGGAGCGCCAAGAGGAGCAATTGCGCATGGCCGGCATTGCTCAGGTGCCGGGCCCCGACCTGTCCTGGGTCGAGGCCGATATCGGGCGCTTTCAACTGGCGGCGCGCTACGGGCTGTTGGTGGCAGGGGGCGCGCCACACCGCCCGGCGAAGCGCTGGCCGGCAGATCGCTACGCGGCACTGGCCGGAATGCTTGGGGCCGAGGGCATCGAGCCGGTTCTGCTGGGCGCTGCCGGTGACCGCGGGGTGGCGGCCGAGATTGGCGCCCGCTGCCCGGCCGCCCGCGACCTGACCGGGTTGACGGGGCTGCTCGATATCGCGACGCTGGCGCGGGGCGCCGCCTGCGCCGTCGGAAACGACACCGGGCCCATGCACTTGATCGCCATGGCCGGATGTCCCTCGGTGGTCCTCTATTCCCACGACTCCGATCCGGCGCTGTGCGCCCAGCGCGGCCCCGACGTCACCATCCTCCAGCGCCGGCGGCTCGACGAACTGGCGCCGGACGAGGTGAAGGCGGCCCTCGAGCCGCGCTGAACTCGTCTTCGGCGCGCCTTGACAGGGAGCCGAATCGCTCTACATTTCGCCCCCTTGCAAAGCCCTTGAGAAGGCCCGCCGAATGGTCGCCCTCACACTGCCCGACGGTAGCGTCCGAGCCTACGACAAACCGGTGACCGCTGCCGAGGTCGCCGCCGACATCGGCCCCGGACTGGCCAAGGCGGCGCTGGCGGCGCGCGTCGACGGCGAGTTGCGCGACCTGTCGCGGGTCATCGAAGGGGACGCCCCCATCGCCATCGTCACCGCCAAGGAAGGCGACGGGCTGGAGATCCTGCGTCACGACGCCGCTCACGTTATGGCCGAGGCGGTCAAGGAACTCTTCCCCGAGACCCAGGTGACAATCGGACCGATCATCGAGAACGGTTTCTATTACGACTTCGCGCGCCCCACCCCGTTCACGCCCGAGGACCTGGAGACGATCGAGGCGCGCATGGCCGAGATCGTGGCGCGCGACGAGACCATCGCGCGCGAAGTGTGGGACCGGGCCCAGGCCATCGAGTTCTTCAAGGGCCTGGGCGAGAATTACAAGACCCAGATCATCCACGAGTTGCCCGAGGGCGAGGACATCACGGTCTACCGCCAGGGCGACTTCGTGGACCTCTGCCGCGGCCCGCACCTGCCGTCCACCGGCAAACTGGGCAAGGCCTTCAAGCTGATGAAGCTGGCCGGCGCCTATTGGCGCGGCGATCCGCGGAACGAGATGCTGCAACGCATATACGGCACCGCCTGGGCCACCGAGAAGGACCTCAAGGCCCACCTCCACATGCTGGAGGAGGCGGAGCGCCGCGACCACCGGCGCCTGGGCCGCGAGATGGACCTCTTCCACCTGCAGGACGCCGCCCCCGGCGCCGTCTTCTGGCACCCCAAGGGGTGGACCCTGTACCGCGCGATTCGAGAATACATGCGCGGCCGTCTGCTAGAAGCTGGCTACGACGAGGTCAACACCCCGCAACTCGTCGACCGCGGCCTGTGGGAGGATTCGGGGCACTGGGAGAAGTTCCGCGAGCATATGTTTGTGGCGGAGGTCGATGAAAGGGCCGGGGTTGGCGAATACGAGGCTGGCGAAGGGGAGGCTGGCGACGGCGGCGCCGAGACGAAAAAGCGCATGCTTGCGCTGAAGCCCATGAACTGTCCCTGCCACGTGCAAATCTACAAGCAGGGCACCAAGAGTTACCGGGACCTGCCCTTGCGCCTAGCCGAATTCGGCTCGTGCCACCGCTACGAGCCCTCGGGCGCCCTGCATGGGCTGATGCGGGTGCGCGCCTTCGTTCAGGACGACGCCCACATCTTCTGCACGGAAGAGCAGATTACGTCGGAAAGCCAAGCCTTCTGCGACTTGCTTTTGAGCATTTATAAGGACTTCGGTTTCGAAGACGTGATCGTCAAATTTGCCGATCGGCCGAGCGTGCGGGCCGGATCGGATGACACCTGGGATCGCGCCGAGGCGGCGCTCCAGGAGGCCACCAACGCCACCGGCCTCGAGACCAAACTCAATCCCGGTGACGGCGCCTTCTACGGCCCGAAGCTGGATTTCGTGCTGCGCGACGCCATCGGGCGCGACTGGCAGTGCGGGACGCTGCAGGTCGATTTCGTGCTACCCGAGCGCCTCGACGCCGTTTACGTTGGCGTCGATGGCCACAAGCACCGCCCGGTCATGCTGCACCGGGCGATTCTGGGCTCCTTCGAGCGCTTCCTCGGCATCCTAATCGAAAACTACGCCGGGCGCCTCCCGCTCTGGTTATCGCCGACGCAGGTGGTGGTTGCCACCATCACCAACGACGTCGACGACTACGCGCGCCAGGTGCACGACGCCGTCGTCGCCGCAGGCTTGCGCGGCGTCCTCGACCTGCGCAACGAAAAGATCAACTTCAAGGTGCGCGAGCACAGCGCCGCCAAGGTGCCCGCCCTCCTCGTCGTCGGCGCCCGCGAGGCGGCCGACGGTTCCGTTGCCGTGCGCCGTCTGGGCGGCAAGGTCCAAGAAGTCCTTGCGCTTGGAGAGGCAGTCGTTAGACTTAAAGAGGAATCGGCTGATCCGCTGACGCGCCACTGGCAAGATATGCAGAGAGGAGACCAGGACGCATAGGATAGCCGTGCCCGTTGGACCCCTGGTAAGGGTTAGTGAAGGAGGTATAAATACGAAGGCCACGGAGTTTTGAACCGCCTGCCCGTCAAGGGCCGCGGGTCAACGAGCAAATTGAGGCGGCTGAAGTAAGAATCGTCGATGAAAACGGCAACATGGCCGGTGTAGTCCCCATCGAATCAGCATTGGATATGGCGACGGAGGTCGGCCTTGATCTGGTCGAGATTTCGCCCAATGCGGAGCCGCCCGTTTGCAAGGTCCTCGATTACGGCAAATTCAAGTACGAGACGCAGAAAAAGAAGCACGAGGCGCGCAAGAAGCAGAAAGTCATCGACGTCAAGGAAATCAAGATGCGGCCTAGCATCGACGAGCACGATTACCAGGTCAAGATGCGCAACGCGCGCCGTTTCCTGGGCGATGGCGACAAGGTCAAGGTGACCATCCGCTTCAGGGGCCGCGAGATGGCCCACCAGGAACTCGGCATGAAGGTGCTGGACCGGGTGCGCGACGAACTCGAAGAAGTGGCGAAGGTAGAGCAGTTCCCTCAGGTCGAGGGGCGCATGATGACCATGGTGATCGCGGTGCGCTAGGCCGACGCCGGTTCCCCCGGAAGAACAACTTGGCGTGCCGGCTTGGCCGCCCCCGGACACCTTGCCAAGGCGATCGGCGGGCGCTATAACCCACGCCTTCCATGCGCCATAAGCGGTGCGGCGTGGGCATGCCCAGCTGCTTTCGATGCGCCACAAGAAAGGGAAATCAAATGCCCAAGCTGAAAACCAAGTCCAGCGCCCGCAAGCGCTTCCGCCTGACGGCGTCCGGAAAGGTTCGCGCCAACTTCGCCTACAAGGGCCACAACCTGCGCAAACGACCCAAGAAAATGAAGCGCAAGGCGCGTGGCACCAAGATTCTAAGCCGCTCCGACGCGCGCATCGTCAAATCTTACATGCCGAACGGCTGAGGGGTAACTGATCATGGCACGCGTCAAGCGGGGCGTAACCGCCCACGCCCGTCACAAAAAAATCATCGCCATGGCCCGAGGCTACCGGGGTCGTTCTAAGAACACGTTCCGGGCCGCCATCGAGCGGGTGGAAAAGGGCCTGCAG
>DASCNF010000230.1:0-17190 GCA_036011345.1 Rhodospirillales bacterium
TCTACACCCACGTGCAGGGCCTCCAGCCTCATGCGCTTCGATTCTTCGTCGAAGCCCATGATGCAAAGATCGGTGATGACCTTGTGCATGGAGCCGGTGATGAGGCCCGAATCGCGCCGGGTGGTGCCGCCGTCCAGGTAGCCCGGGCTGGTCACAAAATCGACCTTGTCGACGAAACGCTTTTTCTCGTGCGGCATGGCGACGATCATGCGGGCCAGGCTGGCGATATCGTTGCCGCCGCCGCTTCCCGGCAGCCTGATCTTGGGCGAGGCCGGGTTGCCGATGAACGAGCTGTTGAGGTTGCCGTACTGGTCGACCTGGGCGCCGCCCATGAAGCCGTAGTCCACGTAGCCGCGCTGCAAGAGGGCCAGCACGTCGGTCGGCGAAGGCACCATGTTGGCCATGCGCGAGGTGCGCGCCTCGTTGGTCGACGGCGGCAGCTTGCCGGACTCGATATAGGGTCCGACGACACCGCCCTCAAAGAGGATGGTCAGGTGCGGCGCGTGCATGCGTTGCGCCAGGGTCGCCGCCAGCAACGGGATGCCGACGCCGGCGAACAAGAGAGTGCCGTCCTCGAGGATGCGCGAGCTCATGACCGAGAGCAGCTCGGCCGTCGAGCATTTCGACTTGGTCACCGTATCAGTCACTGTACAGCCTCCTTCCCGCTTTCGTTGCCTCGATGATACCGGAGAAACCCAGGCGGTTCAGAAAATCGTTCCAGTTCTCGGGACCGTAGACGTATTCCTGGAGGTAGTCGTTGGCGCCCTCGATGCCTTTCTCGCGGGTCAGCTTGGCGTAATAGTCCATGTGCGAGTAATAGGGCTCGTAAAGGCCCGAGCACTCGTGCGGCATGCAGCCGTAGGGCACCTCGACCACGGCTTCCACGGCGAAAAAAGGTATCTTGGTCTGGTCCGGGGCGCGCCGGATCTGGTCGTTGGAGATGATCTGCTCACAAGTCAGGATCACCTTGTCGGCGGCCAGCGCTAGGTCGGCCTCCATGAACGGCAGGCCGTCGTACTGGGCGTTGCCGTAAGCGTCGGCGCGATGGACGTGGATGAGCGCCACATCCGGATTGAGCGCCGGCAGCAGGGCTAGCTTTTCGCCCGTGTAGGGACAGTCCATCTCCTTGATGTCGTCGGCTACCAGGCGCGCCATGTCCGAGCCCATCATCACGCGGCTCGGCATGAAGGGCAGGCCGAGGGCGCCTGCCCGGTACATCATGCCGATGCTCATGTGGCTCCACTCGTCGTAGCGGACGGCGCCCGACTCCATGAAGTGGCGCATCACCTTGGAGACACCCCACACGATGCCCTGGCTGAACCAGCTCGTGATGTAATGCTCGGAACAACCGCCGGCGAGGAGCAGGTCGCCCTCGGACGAGGTGATGTTGCGCGAAACGGTCAGGTTCTTTTTCTTTTGCCGCACCACCTCCCACACTGCCGCGAACGGGGTGCGCGAGAAGGTGTTGCCGCCGATCGCCATGTGGTCGCCGTCGTTGACGAGACCGATGGCGTCGGTGAGGCTCATCACCTTTTCGCGCAGTCCGCGATCGCGGACCTGCATGCGTTCGCGCAAATCCAGGTAGGATGTACCACCCATTACTTTCGAAGATGCCGTCATCTGGTTGTTACCTTTGTGGTCTGGCCGTTTGCGGCGCGCACCGCCGCCGAACCGGGGTGTGTATTCATAAACCATAGGTTTGTCCACGGCCATATTGCAGACCCTTGGGGGGGGGCGGTCTCGCATTTGCATTCATTCACGTCCTTGCTGCGACGTGTCTGATATATTGGTAAACACAGCCGTCATGAGATGACGAGGTCGCGACCATGACATACGTTCCGGCGTCCGACGCCTTGAAGGGCATTACGGTTCTCGACCTCACCCGGGTGCGGTCGGGGCCGACGTGCGTGCGCCAGTTGGCCGACTGGGGCGCCGACGCCATCCGGGTCGAGCCGCCCGAGGCGATCGAGCCCGACGGCGCCCTCGGCGCCCGGCGCCACACCGCGGATTTTCAGAATCTGCAACGCAACAAGCGCTCCCTCACCTTGAACCTGAAGGAAGCCGACGGCCGTGCCATCATGATGCGCTTGGTGGAGACGGCGGACGTCGTCGTCGAAAATTTCCGCCCCGACGTGAAGACCCGCCTGGGCGTTGATTACGAACAACTCTCGGCCGTCAATCCGGCCATCGTGCTCGGCAGCGTTTCCGGTTTCGGCCAGGACGGGCCGTATGCCAGGCGCCCCGGCTTCGATCAGATTGCCCAGGGCATGGGCGGGCTGATGTCGATCACCGGGGAGGCGGGGCGCGGGCCGATGCGCGTGGGCATACCGGTTGCCGATCTGACCGCCGGATTGTTCTGCGCCATGGGGATTCTGGTGGCCTTGATCGAGCGTGCAGGTTCCGGCAAGGGCCAGTGGGTACAGACCTCGTTGCTGCAGGCGCAGGCCTTCATGCTCGATTTCCAGGCCGCCCGTTACCTGATGGAGGGTGTGGTCCCGGGGCAGGCTGGCAACGACCACCCGACATCGTTTCCGACCAGCGTATTTCCGACCAGCGACGGCCACATCAATATCGGCGCCGCCGGCGAAGTAATTTGGAGGCGTTTGTGCGAGGCTTTGGATGCCGTTGAATGGGTGTCCGATCCGCGCTTCGAAGCCAACGACAAGCGCTCCCAAAACCGCGTTGAACTGCACGCCTTGATCAGTGAGCGGACAAAGCGGAAGCCCAGCGCCAAATGGCTTTCCATCTTCGCCAACGCCGGTGTTGCGTCGGGGCCGATCTACGACATGGAGGGATTGTTCGCCGACCCGCAGGTGCAACACTTAGGAGTAGCCGAGGCAATCGACACCTCATGTTTCGGCGAAACCCGGATGATGGCCCAGCCTTTTTCTCTCAGCCGCACGCCGAGCCGCCTCGCCGTGGCGCCTCCCGAACGGGGCCAGCAGACCGACGAAATCCTCGCCGCGCTCGGCATCTCGGACGACGAAATCAAAGACCTCAGGGTGCGCCACATCATCTAACGCAACTCCAGGAGCCCGCCGATGAACAGCGACAAAATGCTGGCCGAAAAGGCCCATGGCATCGGCCGCATGACCTTCAACAACCCCGAACGCCACAACGCGGTTTCTCTTGAAATGTGGGACGCGGCGGACGAAATTCTTCAGGACTTCACCGCCGACGACGCGGTCCGGGTCGTCATCCTCGCCGGTGCCGGGGGCAAGGCTTTCGTTTCCGGCGCCGACATTTCGAAGTTCGAAAAGGAACGCAGCAGCGAAGACTCCGTGCGCCACTACAACGACCGTGTCCGACGCGCCTATGACAACGTCCAGGCGTTGCCCAAGCCGACCATCGCCATGGTCGACGGCTACTGCATCGGCGGCGGCCTGGCGCTCGCCGTTTGCTGCGATCTCCGGTTCTGCTCGGAAAAATCCAGGTTCGGCCTGCCGGCGGTGAAACTCGGTCTCGGTTATCCGTTCGAGGGCTTGGCCCGCCTGGTCGCCACGGTCGGGCCGGGCGCGGCGCGGGACATTACATTCTCGGGCCGCCAACTCGATGCCCAAGAGGCCCTCGACATCGGCCTCGTGCAAAAGGTCCTCGCCGGGGACGAGCTCGAGGATTTCGTGGCCGCTTACGCCAAGACCGTGGCCGCCAACGCGCCGCTCACCGTGAAAGCCATGAAGGTCATCATCAACGAGGTCCTGAAGAACCCCGATGCCCCCAACCTCGACAAATGCCGCGCCCTGGTCGACGAGGCGTTCGCCAGCGAGGATTTCACGGAAGGCCGCCGCGCCTTCATGGAAAAGCGGGAACCCCGGTTCAAGGGCCGATAAGGTCTTATCGACCTGGATTGAAACGATCGCACTCTGGCGGCACTCGGGACCGTGCGCCGCTTGGGGGGTGGTGGCGCCCCCGTCCTACCCAAGCTCGACAATAATATTTCCGCGCCCGTCGAGGGACGCCGTGGCGCCCGGCGGCACCAGGCACGTGGTGTCGTATTCCTCGACGATGCACGGGCCGGGGCGCGAGGTAGCAAGATCGGCGCGCGCCACCACCGGGGTCTCCAGCCACCCCTTCTCGGGGCCGAAATAGGCCTTGCGGGCGGGCGGCGTCGCGGCGCCGCGCATCCGTTCGAGGACGAGGCGTTCCGGCATGCGCGCCCGTTCCGGGATGCCCTGTCCGACGACCTGGGCGTTGACCAGCTCGACCGGCTCGTCGGCTCCGGCGCGGTGGCCGTAGGTGTGCTCGTGCTCCTCGCCGAAGGCTTCCTCGAGGGCGACCAGCGAGGCCGCGTCGAGGACGCCGCCCGGCACCGCCACCGTGAGCTCGTATATCTGGCCCTTGTAGTGCATGTCGGCGGCGCGCCGGAATTGCATGCGCTCGGACGGGAAGCCGTCGGCCGCCAGTTGCCGGCGCGCCGTCTCCTCGAGTTCGTCCCATACCTGGTTCAGGTGCGCCGGGTCGGCGCCGCCGAGCAGGCGCTGGATGGTCCTGGAATAGTGGTGCTCGACGTCGGCGTAAAGCAGGCCGAAGGCCGAGAACAGGCCGGCCGAGGGGGGCACCACGATGCGCTTCATGCCGAGCTCGTGCGCCATGCCGGCGGCGAACAGCGGCCCGTTGCCGCCGAAGGCGAAAAGCGTGTTGCCGCGCGGGTCGCGTCCGCGCTCCGACGAGATCGCCTTGATGGCGCGGATCATGTTGGCGATGGCGATCTGGCGCGCCCCAAAGGCGGCGTACTCAAGATCGAGGCCAAGCGGCTTGGCGATCTTGTCGGCGAACACCTGGCGGCTCCTCTCGGCGTTGAGGGCGAGTTCTCCGCCCACCAGGTACTCGGGGTTGAGGTAGCCCAGGATGACGCTGGCGTCGGTCACCGTCGGCTCGGTGCCGCCCAGGTCGTAGCACAGCGGTCCCGGATAGGCGCCGGCGCTTTCCGGGCCGATCTGCATGGAGCCGCCGGAATCGATCCACACGATGGAACCGCCGCCGGCGCCGACCTCGGCCAGGTCGATGGCCGGCACCTTGAGCAGGTAGCCGCCGCCGGTCAGCAGGCGCGAGCCGATCATGATGCCGCCGCCGACGGAATGCTCCGACGTGCGCGTGAAGGCGCCGTCCTCGATGAGGGAGGCCTTGGCCGTGGTGCCCCCCATGTCGAAGCTGATGACGTCGCGATAGCCGCTGCGGGTGGCCACGGCGTGGGCGCCGACAACGCCGGCGGCGGGCCCCGATTCGACGATGTTGACGGGCTTGCCCGCCGCCTCCTCGCCGGTGGTGAGGCCGCCGTTCGACTGCATGAGCAGCAGCGGCGCTTCGATCTTGCGGTCGTCGAGCCCGGCGCGCAGGGTCTTCAGGTACTTGGAGACGACCGGCATGACGTAGGTGTTGACGACCGTCGTCGACGTGCGCTCGTACTCCTTGATCTCGGGCAGCACGTCGTAGCTGATGCAGAACGCCATGTCGGGGGCGCGCTCGGCGATGACCTCGGCGATGAGCCGTTCGTGCGCCGGGTTGGCGTAGGAGTTGATGAGGCAGACGGCGATGGCCTCGACGCCCTCGGCGGTCAGCCTGTCGACGGCGCGCTCGGCGTCGTGGCGCTCCAGGGGCCTTTGCACGTTGCCCCGGGCGTCGATGCGCTCGTCGACGACGAGGCGCAGGTAGCGCTCGATCAGCGGCGCCGGCTTCTGCCATCTCAGGTCGTAGAGCCTCGGCATGCGCAGGTTGCGGATTTCAAGGATGTCGCGAAACCCCTTCGATGCGATGAGCCCGACGCGCGCCCCCTTGAGTTCGAGGATGGCGTTCGACGCGACGGTGGTGCCGTGCAGCACCTCGAGGATTTGTTCGCCGCCCATGCCGGTGTCGGCGAAGACCTCGGTCAGACCGTCGACGATGGCTTGGGCGTAGTTGTCGACGCTCGACGATATCTTCTTGGTGAGCACCCGGCCGCCGTCGTCGAGAAAGACGATGTCGGTGAAGGTGCCGCCGATATCGACGCCGATGCGATAGTCCGTCATGGGGGGCTAATCCTCGTGGCTCACGAAGGGCATCTCGTCGCGCCCTCGGGCGGTGCGCATGGCGTCGCGCAGCTTGTCCGTCGCCGCCCCGTCGACGGCCCACGTCCCGGCGTCGATCACCACGCCGTAATCGAGGCGCGCCGTCTCGACGCTTATGATCTCGTTGCGGGCGTCGTTGAGCACCAGATCGGCGTCGCGTTCCAGCGCATCTCCCCATCCGCCGCCGCCGGCAATCACGTAGCGCATCACTTCGCCCTCGTGGAAATCCATGGTCACCTTGGAGGGAAGCTTGCGGTCCTCGGTCTCCGGGTTGAAGTGGCTGGAGCCCGGCTTGCCGGGCTTGCCGCCGTAGAGGCCATAGGGACGGACGACCTGGCGGTCGGCGCGTACCTGCAGGACCGCGTCCTTCTCGCCCAGGCGGTAGTCTCGGTAAAAGGGGGCCCCGCCGCGGTACTTGCCGGCGCCGCAGCGGTCGCCGGCCAGCTCGTAGGCGAGAATCTCGATGGGGTGTTCGGACTCGGTCACCTCGATGGACTGCGAGGCCATGTTGATGAACAGGTTGGTGTTGCCCTCGAGGCCGTCGGCCCACGGACGGCCGCCCCACGTGCCGCAGGCGAAGTCGACATAGATGAACGGCTTGCGGTCTTTGTCGTAGCCGCCGATGGAGACGCCGACGTTGCCGCCGTCGCCGGCGGCGCCGACGAGCTCGGGCGACATCCTGGCCAGGGCGCCGAAGGCGCAGTCGAGCATGCGGAACCCGGTCAGCGCCCGCGCCGCGCAGGCGCCGGGCAGGACGACGTTGGTGATGGTGCCGGGCGGCGCCGTCACGTCGATCACCCGGAAGACGCCGTCGTTGTTGGGGATGGTGCCGGGCAGGATCGAGCGCAGCGCCGTGTACGACGCCGCCTGGGTCACTGAAAGCGTGCTGTTGATGGCGCCCTTGACCTGCTTGGCGCTGCCCGTCCAGTCGAAGGACATCCTGTCGCCTTCCTTGCGCACGGTCACGAACAGGCGAATGGGCTTGCCAAACTCGACACCGTCGTCGTCGATCCAGTCCTCGAAGCTGAACTCGCCGTCGGGGAGCTCGCTGACCGCGGCGCGGGCCAGGCGCTCGGCGTAGTCCATGACCTCGGCCATGTAGACCTTGACGGTATCGGTGCCGTAGCGCGCCACCTGCTCCAGGAACTGCTTCTCGGCGACCTCGCACGCTGCCAACTGGGCGCGCAGGTCGCCGAACAGCCGCACCGGCAGGCGCACGTTGGTCTCGATGACGGTCCACAGGGTCTCGTTGCGGGCCCCGCCTTCGATCAGCTTGAGGGGCGGCAGGCGCAGCCCTTCCTGGTAGATTTCGGTCGAATCGGCGGCGTTGGAGCCGGGCACGCGACCGCCGACGTCCCCGTGGTGGGCCGTGGTCAGGACGAAGGCGATGCGCGTGCCGTCGGCGAATACCGGCTTGATGATGAAGATGTCGGGCAGGTGCATGCCGCCCGCGAAGGGGTCGTTGAGGATGAACACGTCGCCGGCGCCGATGTCGTCCCCATAGCGCGCCATGACGGCGGCGATGGCGGTGTGCATGGAGCCCAGGTGAAACGGCAGGGTCAATCCCTGCGCCACCAGCCGGCCCTCGGCGTTGGCGATGGCGGTGGCGAAGTCCATGTTGTCGCGCAGGATTCCGGAATAGGTGGTGCGGCAGATGGTCACCGCCATCTCGTCGGCGATCGAGAAGATCGCGTTCTTGAACATCTCGAACGAGATGAGGTCGTCTATTTCCGCCATCTGGCAGTCCTCCCGCGCCCAGGTCCCGGGCCCATGGCGCGTCGATCGAACTCTTAAGTAAGCATTCTCTTATTTCATTGCGTGTCAATAGGTATTATTCTCGGAGCGCCCGTTTGCCCGGCGCTTGCAATGCCGGCGCTTGGAGTGATGGTGGAAAATGGTAGAAAACGCCCCTCGGGACGCCAACAGGCCGCGCCGCGCCAAGAAGCCGCGGCGCGAACTGTCCTTCAAGGCGCGCAACCCGGCCAAGACCAAGGAAAGAATCCTCAAGGCCGCCATCAAGGAGTTCAGCCTGCACGGGTTCAAGGGCGCGCGGGTGGAGAAGATCGCCAAGCGGGCCAACGCCAACATGCGCATGCTGTACCACTACTTCGTCAACAAGGAGAAACTCTACGTCGCCGTCCTCGAGCACATGTACGAAAGGGTGCGCTCCCAGGAACGGCAACTGGAGTTGCAGGACCTGGAGCCGGAAGAGGGCATGCGCCGCCTCGTCGATTTCACCTTCGAGCACTTCGTCGACAACCCGGACCTGATCAACCTGGTGATGGGCGAGAACCTGCTGCGCGCCAAGTACATCAAGCGCTCGGAACTGATCGCCGCGCTGACGCGGCCGCTCCAGGAATCGCTCGGGCATCTGCTGGCGCGCGCCGCCAAGACCGGGGTGTTCAGGCCGGGCGTCGACCCGGCCCAGCTCTGGCTCACCATCTTCTCGCTCTGTTGGGTGCCCCTGTCCAACCGCCACACGTTGTCGTGGATGCTGCAGGACGACCTCGCCGACGCCGACTGGCTGCGCCGGCGGCGCGATCACGTCAAGGAGGTGGTCCTCGACTACCTGGCGGCGTAGGGGCTTTGCCCCCGCGACGAAGTGGTTGACTCAGCCCCCTAAGTAAGAGAATAATTATTTACGGCGTCGGCCCGCGGTGCGGGAATTCCACCACCCACCACCGAGCGCGCTTGGAAAATGAAAAAGATCGACCACCTGGCCTGTGTCACCTGCTCCAAGATGTACGGCGACGACGACGTCGACTACGTTTGCCCGGACTGCGGCCTCGACCTGGGCACCCTCGATGTCATCTACGACTACGAGGCCATCCGTCCCCGCCTCACCAAACAACACCTGGCCGACAGCACCGAGGCCTCGCAATGGCGCTACTGGGAGATCCTGCCCCTTTCCAGGCGCGAGCTCTGTCCCCCCCTGCGCATCGGCTGGACGCCCCTATACCGGGCCGACCGGCTGGAGCGTGAGCTCGGCCTGAAGTGCCTGTGGTTGAAGGACGACACCGGCAATCCATCGGCGTCGCTCAAGGACCGGGCCAGCGTCATGGCCGCCGTGCGCGCCAAGGAGCTGGGCAAGGACGCGGTGGCCGGGGCGTCGACCGGGAACGCCGCGACGTCGATGGCCTGCGTCTCCGCCTACTTGGGCCTCAAGCCCTACATCTTCGTGCCCGAACGGGCGCCCAAGGCCAAGGTCGCCCAGTTGCTGGTCTATGGGGCCACGGTGATCATGGTCAGGGGAAGCTACGATGAGTGCTTCGGCCTGGCCTGGGAGGCCAGCCAACGGTGGGGCTGGTACAGCCGCAACACGGCGGTCAATCCCTTCCTCGGCGAGGGCAAGAAGACCGCCGCCCTGGAGATCTGCGAGCAGCTCGAGTGGGAGGTGCCGGACAAGGTCTTTTGCGCGGTCGGCGACGGCTGCATCTTCGGCGGCCTGCACAAGGGGTTTGTCGACTTCCACCGCCTCGGGCTGATCGACCGCATCCCCCAGCTCATCGGCGTCCAGGCGGCGGGCGCGGCACCGTTGGTCGAGGCTTTCGAAAAGGGCTGGCCGGAAATCAAGCCGCAACGGGCCGAGACCCTGGCCGACAGCATCTGCGTCGGATATCCGCGCGACCAGATCAAGGCCCTGCGCGCGGCGCGCCACACCGGCGGCGGCTTCATGGCGGTCACCGACGAGGAAATCCTCGCCGCCCAGCGAAGGGTGGCGCGCGCCACCGGCGTGTTCGCCGAGCCGGCGGGGGTGACTGCCATGGCCGGGGTCATTAAGATGAAGGAGGCGGGGGATCTGGATGGGGCCGAGCGGGTGGTCGCCCTGGTCACCGGACACGGCCTCAAGGACATCGATTCGGCCCTCAAGGCGGCCCAGGGCGCGCCCATCATGGTCGAGCCCGACATCGAGGACGTCGCCGCCAAGCTGGCCGCCTGAAAGCACCTTATAAAGCGAGGAGACCAAGCGCATGATAGAGAGACGGTCCTGGGAATCAAACCAGCGCGCCTGCCAGTCCATGTTCGACGTCATCGGCAACACGCCGATGGTGCGCCTCAACCGCATCGCCAAGGACGTCGGCGCCGAAATCTATTGCAAGCTCGAATGGTACGGGCCCACCGGCAGCCTCAAGGACCGTGCCTATTACAACATGATCACCGAGGCCGAGGCGCGCGGCGACCTGAAGGCCGGCATGACCATCCTGGAGTGTTCCACCGGCAACGCCGGGACGGCCTGCGCCTGGGTGGCGGCGCTCAAGGGCTACCGCTGCATCATCACCATGCCGGTCGGCATGAGCGACGAACGCAAGAAGCTCATGGTGGCCTACGGCGCCGAGCTGGTGTTCACGCCGGGCGGCGAAAGCGACGTCGACCTGGCCCTGGAGAAGGCCTTCGAGATCAGGGACCAGGACCCGGACCAATACTGGGTTCCCAACCAGTTCGACAACGATGACAACGTGCAGTCCCACTTCCTCACCACGGGCCCGGAAATCTGGGAACAAACCGAGGGCCGGGTCGAGGCCATCGTCGCCACCTCGGGCAGCGGCGGCGGCATCACCGGCATCGCCAAGTACCTCCAGGAACAGAACCCGGACGTGCAGATGTGGGCGGTCGAGCCCGAGGAGTGCCCGCTCCTGTCCGAGCGCGGCTGGGGCTCCCACGGCATCGAGGGCATCGGCGACGGCCTGGTTCCCAGGAACCTCCACCTGCGGCACATGACCGGCGTCATCACCACCCACACCGACGAGGCGGTGGAGATGGCCAAGCGCATGGCCCGCGAGGAGGGGATATTCTGCGGCATATCGTCGGGCAGCAACGTGGCGGCGGCCTTGAAGCTGGCCCGCAAGCACCCCGACATCGGCTATATCGTGTGCATGACCAACGATACCGGCCAGCGGTATTTCTCGACGGCTTTGTGCGGAGAGGCTAAGCACGTCGAGATTCCGGAGCGCGACCACCCGCTGGGCGACTACACCGTGGAACAGTTGGACATCTACCAGTCCGGCTGGGAGATAATCAATTGACCGGGGCGCCCCCGGTCATTGAAGAGCATAGGAAAGGAGAGCAGCCATGAGCACCGCGACCGCTGAGAAACTGGACAATAGCGTCGCCAAGGACGAGCTTCTCGACCTCGACCCCCGGGAGCTGCGGGCGCTGGCCCGCACCGGCAAGTGGACGGGCACCACCGAGGGCCTGGCCACGGGCTATGCCCAGGCCAACCTGGTCATCATCCCCAGGGAGGCGGCCTTCGACTTTCTTCTGTTCTGCCTGCGCAACCCGAAGCCGTGCCCCATCGTCGAGGTCACCGATCCGGGCTCGCCGATGATCACGCAGGTGGCCGACAACGCCGACCTGCGCACCGATCTCTCCAGGTACAGCGTCTATGAGAAGGGCGAACTCGTCGCCCAGCCGTCCGACATCACCGAGTACTGGCGCGACGACCTGGTGGGCTTCCTTTTGGGGTGCAGCTATTCCTTCGAGACGGCGCTCCTCAACGCCAACATCCCGCTGCGCCACCAGGACGAGGACAAGATCGTCTCGATTTACACCACGGACGTGCAGTGCGCCCCGGCCGGCCGTTTCTCGGGCCCCATGGTGGTCAGCATGCGGCCCATCAAGCACGCCCAAGTGGTGCGCGCCGTTCAGGTGACGTCGCGCTTCCCGGCCACCCACGGGGCACCCGTCCACATCGGCGATCCCTCGGTCATCGGCGTCGATCTCGAAAAAACCGGATTCCAGACGGATTTTGTCGGGCCCCGGGACGGCGAAGTGCCGGTGTTCTGGGGGTGCGGCTGCACGCCGCAGGCGGTGGCCATCAATTCGAAACTCGACTTCATTATCACCCACAAGGCCGGACACATGTTCGTCACCGACACGCTGTCGGAGGAAATGGCCGCCCTGTAGCCGATAAAACCCCGTAGCCCACAACAAGAGAGAACGGATTCCATGAAAGCGGCTCTTATCCACGAAAACGGACCCCCCGAGGCGTTGAGATACGAAGACGTCGAGCCGCTTCCGGTGGGCCCGCGCGACGCCATGATCAAGGTGCGGGCAACGTCCGTGAACTGGTTCGACGTCATGGGCCGCAGCGGCGAATACTCGGCCTTCAAGAACTTCCCCCACATCCTCGGCGGCGACATCGCCGGCGAGGTGGTCGAGGTGGGCTCGGAAGTCACCAACGCCAAGCCCGGCGACCGCGTCCTGGTCTATGCCACCGTCGCCTGCGGGCAGTGCGAATATTGCCTGCTCGGCCAGCCCAACATCTGCCAGCACTACAAGTACTACGGGTCCGGGGTGTGGGGCGGCTACGCCCAATACTTCACGGGGCGGGCGGCCAACCTCATCCAGCTCGACGAGGGGCTCAATTTCGGCGAATGCGCCAGCATCAACGTCGCCTTCCTGACGGCGTGGCACATGCTGCAGCGGGCCGACATCCGGGCCGGAGAGGACATCCTCATCCAGGCCGCCGCCAGCGGCGTCGGCGCCGGGGCGGTGCAGATGGCCAAGCTCGCGGGCTTGCGTGTCATCGGCACCGCGGGCAGCGACGAGAAGTGCCAGTGGGCGCGCGATCTCGGGGCCGACCACATGATCAACTACAAGACCCAGGATTTCCGCCACGAGGTGCGCCAACTCACCGGCGGGCGCGGCGTCGACGTGGTCGTCGAACACGTCGGCGCCGATGTCTGGGAGGACAGCCTGCGCTCGCTGACGCGCATGGGTCGGCTGGTCACCTGCGGCGCCTCCTCGGGGATGCAGTGTACGGCCAACGTCGCCCACATCTTCCACAAGCAACTGACCGTCATCGGTTCCAACCACGGCACCATGAACGAGCTCAGGACCATCGTCAGGCTGCTCAAGGAAGGCAAGCTGAAGGCGGTCATCGGCGCGCGGCTGCCGCTCAGCGAGGCCGCCGAATCCCACCGCATGCTCGAAGCCCGGAATATCTTGGGCAAGATCGTCCTCGAACCCGAACACGACGACTAGGCCGGGCGCGCCACGGGCGTTGCCGATGGAAGAGCACATACGTATCGACAGGCGGTTCTGCGGGCCGCCGGGCAACGGGCACGGCGGCTACGTCAGCGGCGTGGTGGCGGCGAAGATCGGCGGCGGCGGTATCGATGAGGCCGAGGTGACCCTGCGCAGCCCGGTCCCCCTGGACCGGACGTTAAGCGTCGAACGCCCCGAAGACGGCCTCGTCACCGTTCACGACGGCGCCACCCTCATCGCCGAGGCCACCAACGCCGAGCTCGATCTCGACATTCCCGAGGCACCGACGCTTGCCCAGGCCGAGGACGCGGCCCTGCGCTACTTCGGATTGGGCCGGCACCCCTACCCGGAATGCTTCGCGTGCGGAGACGGGCGCCCCCCGGGGAGCGGGCTGGCCATCATGTCGGGCCCGGTCGATGGCAGCGATGTCGTGGCGGCGCCGTGGCTGCCGCACCAATCGCTGGCCGGGCCTGACGGCACCGTGGGGCCGGAGTACCTGTGGGCGGCCCTCGATTGCCCGAGCGCCTGGGCGTTGTTGCGGCACGACCACGTGCCGGTCCTGCTCGGCCGCATCACGGCCAGGGTGAAGGAGGGGCTCGAAATCGGCGCGCCGTGCATCGTCTATGCGTGGCCCATCGCCACCGATGGCCGCAAGCTCCATGGCGGATCGGCCATCGTCGCGGAGAGCGGCGGGCTATGGGGCGTCAGCCGGGCGACGTGGTTCAAGGTCTGACATCCGGTCGCAGAGAACGGCGGGTTGCGGCTATAATTTAGGCGGCGCACTTGCTCCGCCGGGGAATCGTCATGGGATTGGAATTCATCGAGGGCAACGAAGCGATCGTGCGCGGCGCCATCAGGGCGGGATGCGGATTTTTTGCCGGCTACCCGATCACGCCGGCTTCGACGATCCTCGAATACATGCTCGAGCAGCTTCCCGCCGAAGGCGGCGTCGCCATGCAGGCCGAGGACGAAATCGCCTCCATGGGATTGTGCATCGGCGCCTCGATGGCCGGAAGGAAGGCCATGACCGCGACCAGCGGGCCCGGCATCAGCCTGTACAGCGAAAACATCGGCCTCGCCATCATGGGCGAGACCCCGCTGGTCATCGTCAACGTCCAGCGCCAGGGGCCGGCGACGGGCTCGGCGACCAAGGGCGCCGAGGGGGACATCCAGTTCACCCGCTGGGTGACGTCGGGCGGCTTGCCGATGATCGCGCTCAGCCCCGCCACCGTGGGCGAGGCCTACGAGCTGACCTTTCGTGCCTTCAACCTCGCGGAGCAGTTCCGCGTGCCGGTCATCGTGCTGTCCAACAAGGAGATCAGCCTCACCCAGGAGAGCGTCGATCTCGACGCCATCGAGCTGCCGCCGCTGGTCGAGCGACGGCGCCCCGCCGACGGGGAGAAATATCAGCCGCACCACTTCGAGACGCCGGAACAGGTTCCGGTGCTGTCGGACTTCGGCGGCGAGCACGTCACCCAATACACCACCTCGACCCATGACAAGGACGGCTACCTCACCACCGACCCCGGCTTGATCCAGGAGATGATCGACCATTACACGGCCAAGATCGAGGGGGCCACCGACGATATCGCCCTTTTCAGGCACGATCCGCGGGAGGACGCCGAGACCCTCGTCATCAGCTACGGCGTTACGTCGCGGTCGGCCGCCATGGCCGTGCGGGAAGCCAGGGACAGGGGCAAGAGGATATCGTCGCTCACCCTGCAAACCCTCTATCCGGTGCCGGAAAGGGCCATCAAATCGGCCATCGACGGCGTCGCCAGGATCGTCGTCCCGGAAATGAACATGGGGCAGTACAGGTTGGAGATCGAGCGCCTGGCCCCCGATGGCGCCGAGGTCATCGGCGTCAACAAGATGAACACCACCTTGATTTCGCCCGACGAAATCATCGCCGAGGGAGGATTGCTGTGAGCAATATGGCTTATCAGACCTACATGACCGACGAGCTCGGCCCGCTCCCCTTCTGCCCCGGTTGCGGCCACGAACGCCTGCTCAGGGAACTCGACAAGGCGCTCGTCGAACTTCAGCCGGACCCCACCAACGTGGTCATCGTGTCGGATATCGGCTGCATCGGCCTGGCCGACCGCTATTTCACCACCAACGCCTTCCATGGGCTGCACGGGCGCTCGCTGACCTACGCCACCGGCCTCAAGCTGGGCCGCCCGGAATTGACGGTGATCGTCGTCATCGGCGACGGCGGCTGCGGCATCGGCGGCGCGCACCTGTTGAACGCGGCGCGCCGCAACGTCGATCTCACCCTCGTCGTCGCCAACAACTTCAACTACGGCATGACCGGGGGGCAGCATTCGGTGACCACACCGAGCGGCGGACGCACGTTGACGACGCCGCTCGGCAATATCGAGGGCGCCATGGACATCTGCGCCACCGCCATCGGGGCCGGCGCCACCTGGGCCTTCCGCGGCATCGGCTACGACGACGGCCTGGCAGGGCGCATCGTCGACGGCATCCGCCACCCCGGTTTCGCCCTGCTCGACATCTGGGAGCTGTGCACGGCCTACTACCTGCCGCGCAACGACTTCAACAAGAAGGAGCTCTACAACCTCATCGAAAACACCGGCCAAGAGGTAGGCCTGCTTGCCAACAAGAAGCGCCCCGAGTTCGGCGCCGCCTACCGCCAGCGCGCCGCCGAAATGCCGAAAGGCAAGCCCCCCATCGTCATCGAGCCCGCCTTCGCCCACTCGCTGGAGCGTCAGAAAGGCATCGTCATCGCCGGTGGGGCCGGCCAGAAGGTCAAGTCGGCGGTCAGCGTTTTGGCGCGGGCTGGGATGTTGTCCGGTCTCCAGGCCACCCAGAAGGACGACTATCCGATCACCATTATGACCGGCCACTCGCTATCGGAAATCAACCTGTCGCCGGACCCGATCGAATATACGGCCATCGATTCCCCCGATTACTTCCTGGTCATCTCCGAGGAGGGCCTCAAGAAAACGCGCTCCTGGATCAAGCGGCTGGCCCCGTCGTGCAGGCTGTACGCCGATGATGGGCTCGACCTTCCCGACACCGAGGCGCGGGTGACCAAGCTGCCCCTCGCGCCAGCCGCCAAGGAGGTCGGGCGGCTCTCGAACGGCGTCATCGCGCTGGCCGCCATGTTGCAGGAGGCCGCCATGTTTCCCATGGACGCCTTCGAGCAGGCCATCTCCCGCTACCAGAGGCCGGAGATCGTCGAAACCAACCTCAAGGCTGTTAAGAAGGGCGTCGAACTGGTGTCCTGAGCGGCGCCAGTCTAATGCCACTCCCTCCCAACCCTCCCCCTCGACGGGGGAGGGTTGGGAGGGAGTGGCAATGACACGACACCAACTGGCCGAATAATGCTTTATTGCTCGGCGCGCCTCGGCGCCTCGGCGAGGACGTCCCCCAAGGCGGCGATGGGGCCGCCATCGGCCAGGGCACGGCAGGCGGCAATCAACCGCTCGACCTGCTCCCGACCGAGGCCGGCGGCGGACATGTTGGCCTGCGCCTTGGCTTCGATCTCGGGCCCGCTCATGGGGTTCTCGGGGTCGCCCTTGGCGGTGGCGACGCTGGCCTGGCGGCGCTCACCATCGCCGAGACGCACCTCGAGGCGGGCGCCGTAACGCTCCGGGAAGTCCTTGGTGAATTCGGCATCTTCCTTGACGGTCACCTTGTCGCGCAACGCCGCGACCGCCGCGTCGACCAGTCCTTCCGCCTCGAAATCAGCAAGCTCCGGCGGCCCCTTGACGAGCGCCAGGGCGGCGCAATGCTGTAGGCTGAAGCGCGCCTCGTCGACGCTCCCGGGTGCCGGCTTGTCACAGAACTCCACCGCTTCTAGGTAGGTGAATATATCGATCCCCGCCACCGCCCCGCTATCAAGGCCGTCGCGTATACTGAGCACCGCCTCGATCGCCGGGTGGGCGTGGCGGCAGGCCGGCCACGGCTTGAAGCTGGTATCCAGCATCTTCCATGGCGCGCCCCTATCGGCGGTTGCGCGCTGCGGCTGGGCGTCGGGGCAGGCGGCGGCGAAGAACCCGTGCGTGCCCTCGAGGATCTGCCTTGGCCCGGCCAGGCCGAGCTTGGCCAGATCGGCGGCGATAACGCCCGACTGCGCGGCGCGCCCCGCCGCCAGTTGCTTGGAGTGGGTGGGCTCGACGCGGCACTGCCATAA
>DASCNF010000231.1:0-7324 GCA_036011345.1 Rhodospirillales bacterium
CCGATGGTTGCCCGTTCGTTGATGATGGTGACATCGGTGACGTTGGGACTGCGTTTCTTTCTCCACTGGGTATAGGAGTTTCGGAACTGGTTTCCGTCGATATCCTGTAACTTGGTCTTCTCCCCAAGGAACGGCACCAGGTGACGGTTTATCTGTGTCTTGATGGTCGAGAACCGTCCCTCGGTGATACCGATCTTCCCACCCCCCGTATCACCGACACGCACCCGTTTCTGCTGCTCCTCGAGGAACCGGTCTGCAACCTCCCGAATGGTGATATCGAACAATTTGCCACCAATTCGTATCTTCCCCTGTATCTCGTAGAACAACTCCCTTGCACGTTCCTGTGCAAGTTCCTTGTCCTTCGTCCTCAAAGATTTTCGATAGTATTTTTTCTCCTGAGATATCCACGTTGAAAATTGCCATACATCACCAGACGCATTGACCCGATAGACACGGACATCCCCCTCGAACAGAGTAAATTCCTCTGTCTTGTATCGTCTGGGGTACTTCGGATTATTCTTGGAATTTGCGTGATGGGAAATTTGCATCGGAGTAGTTCCCCAAGTTTGTAAAATCCTTGCAGTAGGATTTTCTAAACCCTTGAAAAACCACAATATCAGTTACAACTTTGTAAGTCAAGTACTGCTGACTATTATAAAATACGTCATTAATATCAATGACTTATAAAAAGTTTGTAACTATGAAACTACTCCCACTCAATCGTCCCCGGTGGTTTCGAGGTGACGTCGTAGACCACCCGGTTGATGCCGCGCACCTCGTTGACGATGCGGTTGGCGGTACGCCCTAGGAACTCCATGTCGAAGTGGTAGTAATCCGCCGTCATGCCGTCGACGGAGGTGACGGCGCGCAAGGCGCAGACGTCTTCGTAGGTGCGCGCGTCGCCCATGACGCCGACGGTGCGCACCGGGAGAAGCACACAGAAAGCCTGCCAGATGGCGTCGTAGAGGCCGGCGGCGCGGATTTCCTCGAGATAGATGGCGTCGGCCTGGCGCAGAACCTCGAGCTTCTCCCGGCTCACGGCGCCGGGCACGCGGATGGCCAGACCGGGGCCGGGAAAGGGATGGCGGCCGACGGCGCTTTCCGGCAGGCCGAGTTCGCGGCCCAATTCCCGCACTTCGTCCTTGAAGAGTTCGCGCAGGGGCTCGACGATTTCCATATCCATGCGCTCGGGCAGGCCGCCGACGTTGTGGTGGGACTTGATGGTGACGCTGGGCCCGCCGGCAAACGAGACCGATTCGATGACGTCGGGATAGAGCGTGCCCTGGGCCAGGAAGTCGGCGCCGCCGGCCTTCTTCGCTTCTTCCTCGAAGACGTCGATGAAGGTGGCGCCGATGATCTTGCGCTTCTTCTCGGGATCGGCGACGCCGTCCAGCCGATCGACGAACAGCTCGGCGGCGTCGCGGTGCACCAGGGGAATATTGAAATGGCCGCGGAAGAGGTCGATCACCTGCGCTGCCTCGCCGGCCCGCAGGAGCCCGGTGTTGACGAACACGCACACCAGCTGCTCGCCGATGGCCTCGTGCAGGAGCGCTGCGGCGACCGACGAATCGACGCCGCCCGACAGCCCGCAGATGACGCGGCCTTTGCCCACCTGGCGCCGCACCTTGGCGATTTCGTGTTCGCGGAAGGAGGCCATGGTCCATTCGCCGGAAAGGCCGGCCACCTTGCGCACGAAGTTGGCGAGCAGGCGTGCGCCGTCCGGGGTGTGCGCCACCTCGGGGTGGAACTGCACGCCGTAGAATTTACGCCCTTCGTCGGCGATGGCGGCGAACGGCCCGCCGTCGGTGACGGCGACGGTGCGGAAGCCGTCGGGGATGGCGATGACGCGGTCGCCGTGGCTCATCCACACCTGGGCGCGGTCGCCCTTCTTCCAGACGCCCTCGAACAGCGCGCAGTTGTCGGCGATGTCGATGTAGGCGCGGCCGAACTCGCGGTGGGTGGCGGCCTCCATCCGGCCGCCGAGCTGCGCCACCAGGGTCTGCTCGCCGTAGCAGATACCAAGCACCGGCACGCCGAGATCGAACACCGTGTCGGGCGCCCTCGGCGTCTCGGTCTCGGTCACCGAGGCCGGCCCGCCGGACAGGATCACGGCGCCCGGCGCGAATTCGGCCAGCGTCTCGCCGGTGACACGGTTGAAGGGGTGTACCTCGCAATAGACGCCAGCCTCGCGCACGCGGCGCGCGATGAGCTGCGTCACCTGGGAGCCGAAATCGACGATGAGGACGCGTTCGCTCATGGGCCGGACATTAAAGGATCGACGATGACGCGGCCAGTCCCGGGAACATCAGGTCAGGGCGGCGCCGGCCCTCAGATTTGCGAGAAGGCGAACTGGGCGATGGCGGCCACGGCCAGGGTGGTGACGGCGAACTACATCATGGCGGTGCCCAGCGTCCGCCCCTTCGAGGCGACGCTGGAGCCCGCTAGCCCATGGGCGTGAACCAAGCGTGACGCAACGATGACGATACCCCAGGCGTGCAGGGCCCAGGCGGGGACGCCGTTGATCTCCACCAACCCCATGAGGATAAGGGCGATCGGCACGTACTCAATGAAGTTGCCATGGATGCGGATGGTGCGGCCCAGGCGTTCGTCGCCGCCGTCGAACAGCCCAACCTTGGCCCGGTAGCGGCCGCGGATGACATTGAAGGCCAGCACCAGCATCAACAGGGCCAGCACCCCGGCATACAGCGCCGTAACGGGTAGGGCGACGGCGTTCACCAGCGCCGGCGCAGGAATTTGACGGCGGCGGCATAGCCCGTTTCGTGCATGCGCTTGGTCGCCTGGGCGAGCCGGTCGGGATCCTGCTCGGGGATGCTGAAGCCGTGGATGATGTGGTTCGACATATGAAAGAGTGTCGTGACCATGACCACGTCATAGAGCGCTTTCTCGTCGTGGCCGGCGGCCATGAACGCCGCCACGTCTTCCTCGCCCAGGTTTTCGTGGTCCATCGTCAGCTTGCCGGCGTAACTGCACGAAGACCCCGTTCAAATTTTCTAACCCGGCGGTGCCGCGCGAGGAATCGCCATGAGAAGAAAAAAGATTCTGCTCGAGGACATCCTGGAGGCGATCGGAGACGTCGAGGAATTCGTCGCCGGTCTCGATGCCCATTCCTTTGCGGCGTCGCCGCAAAATGACCGCAAGACCTTCCGCGCCGTCATGGCTTGCCTTTCGGCCATTGGGGAGGCCGTCAAGGGACTGCCCGACGATTTGTGGGACGGGCCTCAAGCGTCGATTGGAGGGGCTTCGCCGGGCTTCGCGACGTCGTCTCCCATCAATTTTTTGATCCATCCCGAGGCAGTTTGGAAGACCCTTACCAACGAGTTGTCGGTGCTGAAGGCCGCCGTCGAGCAAGAACTCCGAAAGTTCGCCGCGCTGCCGCCGTGACCCCCTACTCGGGTCCCCGGTAGTTGGGCGATTCGCGGGTGATGGTGATGTCGTGGACGTGGCTCTCGCGCAGGCCGGCCCCGGTCAGCCTGCGGAAGCGCGCGTTCTTGCGTAATTCGGCGATGGTGCGGCTGCCGGTATAGCCCATGGCCGCCTTGAGGCCGCCCACCAGCTGGTGGATGACGGTGGCGGCCGGGCCCTTGTAGGGGACACGGCCCTCGACGCCCTCGGGCACCAGCTTCAGGTTGTTGCCGACCTCTTCTTGGAAGTAGCGGTCGGCGGAGCCGCGCGCCATGGTGCCGATCGAGCCCATGCCTCGGTAGCCCTTGTAGGAGCGGCCCTGATAGAGGAACACCTCGCCCGGGCTTTCGTCGGTGCCGGCGAACAGCGAGCCCATCATGACGCACTCGGCGCCGGCGGCGATGGCCTTGGCGATGTCGCCCGAGTACTTGATGCCGCCGTCGGCGATGAGCGGCACGTCGGCAGCGCGGCACGCCTCGACGGTTTCGATGATGGCCGATAGCTGGGGCATGCCGACCCCGGCGACCATGCGCGTCGTGCAGATGGTGCCGGGCCCGATGCCCACCTTGACGGCGTCGGCGCCGGCGTCGATGAGCATCCGCGCGCCCTCGGGCGTGGCCACGTTGCCAGCCATCACCTGAGTGTAGTTGCTGAGCTTCTTGATGCGCTCCACCGCTGCCTTCACGCCGCCCGAATGGCCGTGCGCCGTGTCGACCACGATGATGTCGGCCTCGGCGTCGATCAGGGCTCGGGCGCGCTCCACCCCGGCGTCGCCGACTCCGGTAGCGGCGGCCACCCTGAGGCGCTCTTTCTCGTCCTTGGCGGCCTCCGGGTGCTGTTGCGCCTTCTCGATGTCCTTCACCGTGATCAGTCCGATGCAGCGGAAGTCGTCGTCGACCACCAACAGCTTCTCGATGCGGTGCTGGTGCAGGATGAGCTTGGCCTCGTCGCGCTCGATGCCTTCCTTGACGGTGATCAGGGGTTTGTCTGCGGTCTGGCGGGTCATCAGCTCGCTGACCGGCTGATCGGGGTTGGCGGCGAAACGCACGTCGCGGTTGGTGAGGATGCCGGCGAGCTTGCCGTTGCCCTTCTCGACCACCGGAATGCCCGAGAATCCGTGGCTGTCCATGATGGCGAGGGCGTCGGCGAGCGTGGCCTCGGGGGTGATGGTCACCGGGTTCACCACCATGCCCGATTCGAACTTCTTGACGGCGCGCACCTCGGCGGTCTGCGCCTCGGGTTCCAGGATCTTGTGGATGACGCCCATGCCGCCAGCCTGGGCCAAGGCGATGGCCATGCGGCTTTCGGTTACCGTATCCATGGCCGCCGACAACAGCGGAATGCCGAGTTCTATGGTGCGGGTCAGGCGAGTGGCGGTTGAGGCTTCGGCGGGCAGGACATGCGACCCGGCGGGAACCAGGGTCACGTCGTCGAAGGTCAGGGCTTCTTGGATTTTCATGCCATCTCCCGGAGAGAGTTGGCACGGCATCATACACGACGCCGGGAAGTTGCCAAGGCGCTTTGCGGCACCCTAGTGGTCCACTAGAGCAACCCCCGGTTAGTTTTACGCAGTGTAATGCCTATTCGACACGGTCGGGTTCGAGATCCGCCCCTACATTCCGCAAATAGCGTTGAGGCCGGTCTCAGACCGGCCCGCTAGCGGTGATTACATCTAAACGGATAACGCCTTAGTGGTTCCTGAAGCCCAGCGCTACCACGTAGACCTCGGCGGATTCGGGGCGGCTAGCCAGCGGCTTGGCGTGCTTCACGGTCTTGAAGGCGCGCTTCATCTCGGCCAGCAGCGCGCCTTCGGTGCCGCCCTGCAGGACCTTGGCGATGAAGGCCCCGCCCGGCGTCAGGACCCGCGTCGCGAAGGCCAAGGCCGTCTCGCACAAGGCCATGATGCGCAGGTGGTCGGTGGCGGCGTGGCCGGTGGCCGCCGGCGCCATGTCGCTGAGCACCACGTCGGCGGGGCCACCCAGGGCGTCCTCGATCTCCGCCGGTGCGTCCTCGTCCAGGAAGTCGCGTTCGATGATGGTGGCGTCGGCGACGGGTTCCATCGAGGTCGCGTCGACGGCGACGACGCGACCACCGGCCGCACCCGCCACCCGCTTCGCCGCCACCAGGGTCCAGCCCCCCGGCGCTGCGCCAAGGTCGACGACGCACTTCCCCGGGGCCAGGAAATGGAAGCGGTCATCGAGCTCGATGAGCTTGAAGGCGGCGCGTGAGCGGTAGCCCAGGCGCTCCGCCTCGGCGACGTAGGGGTCGTTGAGCTGGCGTTCGAGCCAGCGCGTCGAGGAAGCCTTGCGCCGGCGCGCCGTCCTTACCCGCACGCTGAGCCGGCGGCTGCCGGATCCCTTGCCGCCCCGGCGCCCGCCGGCGCTGGTCTTTTTCATGGGCTGGGGTCGCCGGCCAGTTCCATGGCTGGCGCCCAGTTCGTCCCGTCCGCCGCCATCATGCCGAGCAGTAAGCCCTCGCGAATGCCGCGGTCGGCGATGGTCAGGGTTTGTGCCGGCCAGCGGCGCCAGACCGCCTCCAGGATGGCGCACCCCATGACCACCAGATCGGCGCGTCCGCGCCCGATGCACGGATTGGTTCTGCGTTCCGCCCAGTCCATGGCAGCGAGCCGGGCATTGATGGCCATGACGTTCTCGAAATCGACGACCAGGCCATCGACACGCGACCGGTCGTAGCGCTCGAGCCCGAGGTGCAGGGCTCCCAACGTCGTCACCGTGCCCGACGTGCCGAGCATGTGCACCTGGCCCTCCGCGATACGCTGCGTCACGCCGTTGCGTTCGCAGAAGGGGGCGAGCCTGGCGTCGGTGTCCTCGATGATGCGGGCGTAGTCGGCGGCCCCGACGTTGCCGTCCTCGTAGCGCTCGGAGAGATTCACCACGCCGATGGGCAAGGACAAGAAGTCGACCAGCCGCGGGCAGTTTTCCGCCTCGTGCTCGATCCACATGACCTCGGTGGAGCCGCCGCCGATGTCGAAGATGAGCGCGAAACGCCGGCCGCGGTCGATGAGCGGGGTGCATCCGGCGAGGATCAGGCACGCCTCCTCGAGGGTCGATATGGTTTCCAGATCGAGCCCTGTCTCCGTCTTGACCCGGGCCAGGAAGTCGTCGCTGTTGCGGGCCCGCCGGCAGGCCTCGGTGGCGACGCCGCGCACGCCCGCCATGGCGCGCTCGCCGAGCTTCAGGGCGCACACCTTGAGAGCGCCGAGGGCGCGCTCGATGGCATCCTCCGACAGCCGGCCGCTGGCCGACAGCCCCTCGCCGAGGCGCACGATGCGGGAAAACGAATCAACCACGCGGATACCGTCACCGGCTGGCCGCGCCACCAGAAGGCGGCAGTTGTTGGTGCCGAGATCGACCGCCCCGTAAAAGGACGCCGCGCCGCGCCGCCGCCGCGATGGCCGCGACCTTCGCCGCGCTTGCTCCGCCTGGCGCACCTTAGCGAGCCTCCCTGATTGCCACGGCACCACCACCGTTTTCAGAGAGGATAGCGCACATGGCGGCGGGCGCGAAAGGCTTTGGGGAAGCGGCGGCGCCGGGCGAAGGCCAGCCGTCGGTCGGAGCGAGGAATTTGCCCTGTCAATCGCCGCGCCAGTCTTGTAATTTTGCCTGCCGCGGGCTTGGTGGGGCGTCGTATAATGGTAATACGCTCGGCTCTGGACCGAGTAATCGGGGTTCGAATCCCTGCGCCCCAGCCATTCGATTGCGATCGTTCCTCCCTAATCCATGAATGCAGGCCATGCATTCAGGGTGAAGTCCTAAACTTGCTGGATAAATTGGTATGGGTGCATCCTCGCTGAGGTTTCGGAAACCAGCGCCGGTGGCTGCCGGTGCCAGCAAGGGGGCACCCGATGTTGTTGAGAGTACCGGCGTCGATGCGCACGCGC
>DASCNF010000232.1:0-6359 GCA_036011345.1 Rhodospirillales bacterium
GCGGATTGCACGTGGCGCCCGGTGAGCTTGACGGCGATCTTCTCGTTGCCGGCGGCGGTGTGGAAGCCGCAGCACTCGACACGGCCGGAATAGTCCACCGAATCGCAACCCAGGATCTTGTTCAGGGTCTCGATCGAGCGCACGTTGCGCGATTCGACGAAGCCGAAATGGGCCGGCGGGCGCACGATATGGCAGCCGTAGAAGGCGCCGACCTTGAGACTGTGAAGCGGCCTGACCACCAGCTCTCTAAGCTTGTCGGCGCCGATTTCCTCGAGCAGCACCCACAGGAAGTGGCTGACCTCGACGTCGCCCTTGTAGGCCAGCCCCGTTTCACCCAGCATTTCGTTGACGCGGTCAAGCGCCTCGGGCTCGTCGGCCAGTATCTTCTTGGTGTCAAAGAAATTCAACGTACACGTGTTGCAGATGGTCATCAGCGGCAGGCCGAGCTCCTCCGCTTGCGCCATGATACGGGCGTTGAGGGTCAGGAACAGGTCGCGGTTGGCGGCCCTCACTTCGCGGCTGCCGGTGCACGAGGCGGAACCGAGCTCGACCAATTCGAGGCCAAGCCTGTCGGCGACCAGACGCGTACTCACGTTGAGCTCCTTGCACGTGCTCTGGGCCGAGCACCCGGGGTAGTAGGCGAACTTCATGGTTTCCAGTCCCGCGTTCCGTCGAACAGCCGGCGCACCTCGGCGATGCCCTTAGCGGCGCCTCCGAAGAAGGTCTTGAGGGGATCGATCTTGCCGCGCACCAGAAGCCTGAGGGTGCGCCCGGGCGAGCGGAGCAGGACGCTCCACCCCTGCGCCTTGAGCACCAGGGCGGAGGGGTCGATGCGTCCGCGCCCCTCGATGACGTCGAGGAAGGCGCCGACGTGGCCGGCGCGCGCCGGCATCGAGCGGTAGGCCATGGCCTTCAGGGGCTCGATGATGGCGCTGACGATGGGAATGCCGACCGGGCACGCCTCCTCGCACCGGTAGCACGACACGCAATCGAAGACCGAGCCCTCGTCGAGGGCGATGCGGCCGCGGTCCATGGCGTCGCGCGGATCGAGGGCCTGCTGGGCGAACTGCACCAGCGGCGCCGGCCCGGAGAAATTCGTCTCGTCGCCGAGGTCGAGCACCGGGCACGCCGAGGAACAGCACATGCAGCTCAGGCAGTTGAGCGCGTGGACGACACCTCCCATGTCGCGGTGCGATAAGCGTTCGGGGAAACCGGGGTAGGGCTCGGCGCGCTCCAGCCACGGCGACATGCACTTAATGCGCTCCTCGTGGGGGGCGCGGTCGACCACCGTGTCGCGTATGACCGGGGCATGGCGCAGGGGCTCGATCACCATGTCGGGCTCGGCCGCTTCCCAGCACGACAGCACCTCGCGGCCGTTGACGCGCACGGCGCAGGCGCCGCACTTCTTGACCCCGCAGTACCAGCGGTAGGCGAGATCTTCCTCCAGGTCCTCGGCGATGTAGTTGAGGACGTCGAGGACGCGCATGAGCTTGGAGTAGGGGACTTCGTAGGATTCCATGTAGGGCGCCTCGTCCCGGGTCGGGTCGAAGCGTTGCAGCCGCACGCGGACGGTGTCGCCTTCGCCGAGGCTGGCCAGGCGGGCCAGCGACGAATCGCCGCTTTTCTCCTGACCCAGGCGCTTGGCGTCGATCCCCCCCTCCGTGATTTGATTGGCGACGCTCACCATGGCACGTCGAAGTAGTCGCGGCGCTCGAACTCGGGCTCCAGGTAGGGGGTGGCGTAGGGTTCGACGCGGAACTCGACGCTACCGCCGGGCAACGGCATGAGGATGTTGCGGGCGTGCCAGTTGGCGTTGTCGGTATAGGGGTAGTCGGTGCGGTAGAAGGGCCCCCGGCTTTCCTTACGGTTCAAGGCCGACAGGATGGTCAGTTCGCACACGTCGATCATGTTGAAGGCGTCGATGGCGTCGACCCAGCCGTAGTTGAAGTTGGGCGTGGTGTTCTTGAGCCCCATGCCGGTCTCGGCCTGTTGGCGCAGGCGGCGCACCTCGTCTAGGGCCTCGCTCATGCCGGGCTCGGTCTTCTCGAAGCCCATCTTGTCCCACATGAGCTGGCGCAGCCTGTTTTTGATGCGCATGGGCGTGACGCCGCCCTCAGGCACGGGTCTAAGCAGCTCGGCGAGGCGCCCGTCCTCGGCCTTGACCTGGTCGCGCGGCAGCTCGGGCTGTACCCAGGCGTTGGTGTCCTTGGCGGCGATGGTCTCGGCTACGATGTTGCCGTCGAAGGAGACGACGCCGATGCCGCCGTTCGAGTGACCACCGATGCCGCCGGCCACGTACAGGCCCGCCACCGAGGTCTCCATGGTGTGCGGGTCGCAGTGCACACCGCCCTGGCGGCAGTGCCAGGAGACGGCGCTTTCCACATGGTCCTTGCCGACGTCGAGGCCGACCTTCTCGAAGGCCTTGGCGTGGTAGTTGTATTCCTTGACCACCTCGGGCGGGATGTGGGTATAGCTCGTGGTGTAGCCGCCGTCGAGGCGCGCCTTGCCCTTGGCCACCTGCTGGCCGACCCGCTTGAACTGGGTGGCGTAGGGGGCGAGGCCGACCGGCGCATCGTTCTTCTGCTCGAAGAACACCTCGCCGTCGGCGTTGTACATGCGCGCCGATTCCGTCGAGCCGACCAGCGGGTTGGGATAGACGTGCATGCGGTCCCAGGTCTTGGGGTAGGCGAAGTCGCTGGCGTGCCACCACTGGATTTCCAGGTTGCACATCTCGGCGTAGGCGCGGGCCGCCAGGGCGATGCCGTCGGCCGATTGCTCGCGGGTGCCGGTGGAGCGCGTCGACAGGCGGTCGGAATGGCCGGTGGCCAGCACCACCGCCTTGGCGGTGATGGCGTAGCGCTCGCCTGAGGGATAGTGCAGGGCGACGACGCCGATGACCTCGCCTTGCGAGCCGGTGAGCAGCGCCGTCACCGAAGTCTCTTCCAGGGAGCGGATGTTCTTCTCGGTGAACTGCTTGCGCCGGCGGTCCATGAGCAGCATACCGGACTGGCCCTGCTGGTTGGCGGCGATGTTGCGTACGCGCCCGACGCTGGCCACGATGTCGCCCTGGTCGTCGCGGCGGAAGTAGAGGCCGGCCTCGTCGAGCTCCGGGTAGAAGGTCTCCTCGATCCAGCTTCCCCCCTTGACCAGGTAGTCTTGGTCGATGAGGAAGTTGTTCCACCACTTGGTGAAGTACTCCATGGTGTCCTTGGCCTGAGCGTCGGTGGTGCCCAGCATGTGGCCGCTGAGCACCAGGTTGCCGGCGAAGATGGAACACCCGCTCTTGCCGATCAGCCCCTTGCAGACGACCAGCGGATCGTAGCCGAGATCCTTAAGGCGCAGCGCGGCATACGTCCCGGCCCCACCGCCGCCGACGATGACCACGTCCTCGGTCATGGTTTTCATGGTGCCGCGTCTCCCTTAAACGCTGTTGCGGGTAAGGTACAGTTAGTATCGAAGACGCTCAACACGCTGTATCCGCAAATGCGCAACAAGCCCGCGCCGGGTGGCAAGACGATCTTCAGCAAAACTTTTCACCTCTCTGGCGCGCCTCTCCCCTTACCCTCCACTTCCCGCCGCGAGATGTAGTAGGTGGAGGCGACGATGATGGCGGCGCCGGCGATGCTCCAGGCGTCGGGGATTTCGGCGAAGTAGAGGAAGCCAAGGAGGGCGGCGACGACGATCTTCGAATAGTCGAAGGGCGCCACGTAGGTCGCGTCGCCGACGCGGAAAGCGCGGAAGATCATCGCTTGGTGGCTGATGCCGAGGAGCCCGTTAACCAGCATAAGCGAGCCCTCTTCCAGGTTGGGCGCCCGCCAGACGGCGAGGGCTGGGCCCACCGTGACCAGGACGCCAACGATACCCAGATAAAAGAGCATGGTGAGCTCCTCCTCGCCCTCGGGCAGGCGGGCGACGAGGATGAGCTGCAGGGCGATGGAAAAGCCGGCGAAGAGCGCGATCAGCGTCGCCGGATCGAAGTTGACGGCGCCCGGCCGCACCATAGCCAGCACGCCGAGGAAGCCGATGGCGGTGGCCAGCCAGCGCCGCCAGTTGACCTTCGAGCTCAAGATGATGACGGCGAGCAGAAGCGCGAACAGCGGCTGCGTGAACAAGAGTGCCGTGACGTCGGCCAGCGGTAGCTTGGTCCAGGCGTAGAAGTGGGCCATCAGCGCCACCGTTCCCGCCACCCCCTGGAACAGGTGGAGGGGAAGGTGGCCGGTGCGCACGCTTGATACTCCCCGGCGCATAACGAGCGGCAGGATGACGCAAAAGCCGACCACGGAGCGGGCGAAGACAGTCTGCAGGCTGTCGACGCCGAGGATGCCGAGCTTCTTGACCACCCCGGCGTTGATGGCAAAGACGATGGCCGCGCCGACCACCCACAAGGCGCCCTGGAGGTTGGGGGGAAGGCGGCCCAGGGCCGCCAACGGGCCGGCCGATGTGCTATCCCTCGGGCTCATTGCAGGACATACAAATGTTCCGGGACACTCGGGAAGGGGGTAGTGCCCCTCATAATGATGCAAAGAAGCGGAAGTGCACAACCAACTGGCCGGTGCAACCCTGGCGCCGCCCTGCTGGGCGCTGGGAGAGTCGCCGGCGGGGCGCCAAATTGTCAATCCGCCGGTGCCCGTGATATCTTTGCGCCGGCAACGCTTGGGCGCTTTCATATTACCAAGAACTGATATACTGGCGGCGCGCCGCGCGCTTCCGGCGGCGCCTCACGGATATGGATTGAGAGAGGGCAACACACATGGTAAGCGCCATCCTCGGAGGACCCCTGATCGACGGAACGGGCCGCGATCCCGTCGCCAACGGCATCGTCATCGTCGACGGCGGGCGCATCGTGGCAGCCGGCGCTGCCGACGCCATCGCGCTGCCCAAGGGGGTCCGGGTGTATGACGCGGCGGGGCGCGCCATCCTGCCCGGCTTCGTCGATTGCCATGTCCACTGCACCTATCGGGCGCGGGACCACAAGGAGCACTTGAAGACGCCGCCCACCTATAACATCTTCAAGTCCCAGGAAATCCTGCGTGACACGCTGGAGTGCGGGGTGACCACGGCGCGCGACACCGGCGGCGCCGACGCCGGCTTCCGCCAGGCAGTCGCCGACGGAATCATCGCCGGCCCTAGGCTGCTCGTGGCCATCGCCATGATGTGCCAGTCGGGCGGCCACGGCGACTGCTGGGTGACCGCCGGCTTCCGGGTGCCGAAGCGCTTCTGGCTGCCCGAGCACGTCGCCGACGGCGTCGATCCGGTGCGCAAGATGGCGCGCGAGCTGCTGATGGCGGGCGCCGACTTCCTCAAGATCTGCACGACGGGCGGCATCACGTCGCTCACCGACGACTTCGACGAGACCCAGTTCAGCATCGAGGAGATACGTGTCGTCGTCGCCGAGACGGCGGCGCGCAGCACCGGCGTCGCCGTCCACGCCGAGGGCCTGGCCGGCATCAAATTGGCCCTCGAGGCCGGCGGCATCTATTCCCTCGAACACGGCTGGTTCTTCGACGAGGAATGCCTGGACATGATGATCGAGCAGGGCACCTGGTGGGTGCCGACCCTAGCCCTGGTGCCCGAGGGCGTCAGGCACCGCACCGCCAACCCGAAGTGGGCCAGCCAGGGGATCGCCGACGAGGCGCGCAAGGAAGAGGTAATCGTGGCGCGGCTGCGCGAGCAGATACCGCTCTATAAGCATGCCCGCGAGAAGGGCCTCAAGATCGCCATGGGCACCGACCAGTCGCATCGTCTGTTGACCGGCGAGAACCTGGTCGAACTTGCCTACATGGTGGAATACCTCGGCATGACGCCCATGGAGGCCATTGTCTCGGCCACCGAAACCGCCGCCCAATGCCTGAACATGCCGGACGTCGGCACGCTCGAGGCTGGCAAGTTCGCCGACGCGGTGGTTTTCGACGGCGACCCGCTGGCCGATATCGCGGCGATGCGCGAGGCGGCACGCTTTCATCTGGTCATGAAGGGCGGCGAGGTCTTCAAGGACACACTGGCCGAAGGTGCGGTGCAGCCCCAGCCCGCCGACGCGGCGACGGCTTGATGAAGGACATTCCCTCTGGGGAATTCGGAGCGCTTGCGTAGGGTCGAAGCGGGATTAACGGACCCGGAAGTTGCTAAAAGAAGTTTTTTTTGCGTTGACTTCGACCCGACACGGTTCATGGCCAAGGCGCTAGGGAACCCGCAAAGGTAGGCAAGCATGGAACTCATCGACAGCATCATCCGACCTATCGTCGAATGGGGCATTCGCGAGGAACTGCAGCACGGCGACCACTCGGCACAGTTGCTGGACGGCCATATGGATCAGGCCACGACGCAGATTTATGTGAAGGAGAGGGGGGTCATATGCGGCG
>DASCNF010000233.1:0-5755 GCA_036011345.1 Rhodospirillales bacterium
GCAATCAGGGTCACCGACTTCGAGCGCCGCCAGATGGAGGCTGTCAGAAAGGAGTTAGATCACGAATACGAGGCCCGAAACGGCCTCGTGCCAAAAACCTCGGCCAATGCAGACCAAACCAAATTATCCAGCACTTCTCAGACTCGACCATCACCGTACCCGAATTACCGAGTTTTTAAGGGTTTCCCAGAATGCATTGGGGACTTCCCGAGGGGTTTCCCCGTGACTCGAAGAATTGTGATCGGAAGGGCGTTTCGCTCTGTTGATAGGGGGAGGTGATGCGCTTAACCTAAATGTGCATGGTTGTGGTGTCGGATGTTGCCATGAACATTCGAAGGTTTTCATGTCCGCGATGGCCGGCGAAGCGGTGCGTGCCGCCGAATGCCCGCCGGTCCCCGACGTTGCCTGGTGGAACAAGGTCTCCCACGACAGCCTGCGGAAATACGTGACGCGCAAGTACAAGGGCGACTGGGCACTCTACGTCAAGAAATGGGAGCGCCAGTTGAGCCGCATGACCAAGGTCCGCGACCGCGGCAAGAGCGTCGTCATCAAATCGCGCAACCTGCGGCTCAGCGGCGACCAGCTCAGCATCTACGTCGAGCAAATCCGCCAGCGCGTCGCCGTCACCCGTTGCTTAGCCCATGACACCACCGAGGCCGCCTCGTTTCAAGGCCGCTTCGCGCGACGGGCGCTCCTGAATCTTGAGGGCGTTCCCACCGGCGGCTGGAATATCGGCTGCCGACGGGGTATCTCTTAGGCGCAATGTCTGTTTCCGAACCCATACGCTTGGCCGTCTTCGATTGCGACGGCACGCTCGTCGACTCCCAGTTCTCCATCCTGGCCAGCGTGCACGCGGCGTGTGACGCCCACGACCTGCCGAGGCCCGAGGCGGAAGCCGTCAAGCGTATCGTCGGCCTGCCGCTCAAGCTGGGTATCGCCCACCTGTGGCCGGACCAGGATGCCGAGGCCCATGCCGTCATCGCCGGCTTCTACCGGGACCATTTCGACAGACTGCGCGACGCCGGCGACGTATCGGAACCCCTGTTTCCCGGTGTCCTAGAGGGATTGGCGGCCCTCGAGGAGGCCGGCTGGCTGCTCGGCGTCGCCACCGGAAAGTCCCACAAGGGGCTCCTCGATTCGTTCGCCGAGCACGGCCTCGCCGAGCGCTTCGTCACCCTGCAGACCTCCGACACCGCCGCCGGCAAGCCCAGCCCCGACATGCTACTGCGCGCCATGGCCGAGGCCGGCGCCGAAGCGCGGGCCACGGTGATGATCGGCGACACCACCTTCGACATGGAGATGGCGCTGAACGCCGGCACCCTCGCCGTCGGCGTCGCCTGGGGATACCACGAGACCGAGGAATTGCTGGCCACCGGGGCGCATGCCGTGGCCGGCGCCTTCCATGAACTGCCCGCCGCCGTCGAAGACCTGATGGCGCGGCGATGAAGAAGGCCGGCGTCAAGCGCCTCTTCGAGACCGCCGCCGTCACCGCGGCCGAAGGCGGCTTCATGGTCACCCTCGACGGGCGCCCGGCGCTGACTCCGGGCGGCGCCTCCCTGACCCTGCCGGGGCGCGCCCTGGCCGCGGCCGTCGCCGCCGAATGGGCGGCCCAGGGCGAAGAAATCCGTCCCCACACCATGCCCTTCACCGGACTCGCCAATTCCGCCGTCGATGGCGTCGCGCCGGACCGGCGCGCCGTCGTCGAGCACGCCGTGAAATACGCCGCTACCGATCTCTTGTGCTACCGCGCCAACAACCAGCCCGAACTCGCTCGGCGCCAGCACGCCGAGTGGCAACCCCTGCTCGATTGGGCGGGCGAGGCCCTCGGCGCGCCGCTCGCGGTGACCGAAGGGATTGCGCCCGTCGACCAGCCGGCGGCGGCGCTCGATGCCCTGGGCGCGGCAGTGGAGGCTCTTGGCGACCTAGAACTGGCGGCACTCTCCAGTCTCACCGCCGCCTGCGGCTCGCTGGTTCTGGCCCTAGCCCTGGCCGCGGGCCGCATCGGCGCCGGCGAGGCCTACGCGCTTTCCCAACTCGACGAAACCTACCAGATTGAGAAATGGGGTGCCGATGCCGAGGCGGTGGCCCGGTGCGACCGCCTGTGCGCCGAGATCGCTGCCGCGGCGGCCTTCTTGGAGCTCGTCCGGGGGTAGGGGTGTCTTACTCCCCCTTGGCTCCTGTGGCCCCCTCGAGCTGGCGGCGGAGGATGAAGGGCACCTGGGTGAGCGCGAAGGCCAGGGTCAGGGGCAGGATGCCGAAGACCTTGAAGCTCACCCACACATCCGTGCTCTGGGTGCGCCACACCGCCTCGTTGAGCACCGCCATGGCTGCGAAGAACGACGCCCAGCGCCAGGTGAGGACGCGCCAGCCCGCGTCGTCCAGGCTAAAGGCTTTCTGAAAGGCCACCTTCAAGAGGTTGCGGCGAAAAGCCAGACTGGCGAACAGCACCATCGCGAACAGCGCGTTGATCGCCGTCGGTTTCATCTTGATGAAGGTCTCGTCGCCGAGCGCCAGGGTCAGCCCGCCGAAGACCAGCACGAAGGCGGCGAGCACCAGCGGCACGCGGGGTACGCGGCGCTCGATCCAAAAGGTGGCGGCGACGGAGACGACGATGGCCGCCATGATGGCGCCGGTGGCCGCCAACAGCCCGGCGCGGGCGTTGACGATGAAAAAGATGAGAAGCGGGCCCAGGTCGAGGGCGAGGCGCAGCCACTGGTTCATGGCGGCGATGATAGCGCCCGCCCGGCGGCGGGGGAAGGCACCGCCCATCGGTACTTGCGATGCGGCGGCTTTTGCGAAGCGGCGCCATTCGTGGTATCTGCACTGCTTCGCCGTCCTTTGAGGGAAGGCCATGCACGACATCATCCGCCAACTCGAAGAGAAGCGCCGGCGCGCCCGTCTCGGCGGCGGCAAGAAGCGCATCGACGTCCAGCACGAGAAGGGCAAGCTGACGGCGCGCGAACGCATCGAGGTGCTGCTCGATGCCGACACCTTCGAGGAATGGGACATGTTCGTCGAGCACCGCTCGACCGACTTCGGCATGGAAAAACAGCTCACCCCTGGCGATGGCGTTGTCACCGGCTACGGCACCATCAACGGGCGCGTGGTGTTCGTCTTTAGCCAGGACTTCACGGTCTTCGGCGGTTCGCTCAGCGAAGCCCACGCCGAGAAGATCTGCAAGATCATGGACCAAGCCATGAAGGTCGGCGCGCCGGTCATCGGGCTCAACGATTCAGGCGGCGCTCGCATTCAGGAGGGGGTCGCCTCGCTGGCCGGTTACGCCGAGGTATTCCAAAGGAACGTGCTGGCGTCGGGCGTGGTGCCGCAGATCTCGGTGATCATGGGGCCGTGCGCCGGCGGCGCCGTCTATTCGCCGGCCATGACCGACTTCATCTTCATGGTCGAGGACACGTCGTATATGTTCGTCACCGGCCCCGACGTGGTCAAGACCGTGACCCACGAGGAGGTGACCCAAGAGGAGCTTGGCGGCGCCGTCACCCACGCCACCAAGTCCGGAGTCGCTGACGGCGCTTTCGAGAACGACATCGAGGCGTTGACCTACCTGCGCCGCTTCGTCGATTTCTTGCCCGCCAACAACCGCGAAAAACCACCTGTCCGCCCCACCCCGGACGTACCCGAGCGCACCGAGCCCTCCCTCGACACCCTGGTTCCTGACAACCCCAACAAGCCCTATGACATCAAGGAACTGATCACCAAGGCGGTGGACGAGGAGGACTTCTTCGAGCTCAAGCCCGATTACGCTAAGAACATCGTCACCGGCTTTGGGCGCATGGAGGGCTCGACGGTGGGCTTCGTCGCCAACCAGCCCATGGTGCTGGCCGGGTGCTTGGACATTCAATCCTCGCTCAAGGGGGCGCGCTTCGTGCGCTTCTGCGACGCCTTCAACATTCCCATCGTCACCTTCGTCGACGTGCCCGGCTTCCTTCCCGGCACCGACCAGGAATACGGCGGTATCATCAAGCACGGCGCCAAGCTGCTCTACGCCTTCGCCGAGGCCACCGTGCCCAAGGTCACGATGATCACCCGCAAGGCTTACGGCGGGGCTTACGACGTCATGGCGTCCAAGCACCTGCGCGGCGACGTCAACTTGGCCTGGCCCTCGGCCGAGATCGCGGTGATGGGGCCGAAGGGCGCCGTCGAAATCATCTTCCGCAAGGACATCGGCAATAAGAAGAAGATCGCCGAGCGCACCGAGAACTACCGCCAGCGCTTCGCCAACCCCTTCATCGCCGGGCGCCGCGGCTACATCGACGACGTCATCATGCCCCACAACACTCGCGTGCGCCTGTGCCGCTCACTGCGTATGCTGCGCGACAAGAAGCTGGAAAACCCGTGGAAGAAGCACGGGAATATTCCGCTTTAGATCACCGCGGCCCCATGCTTCGAGACGGCGCTTCGCGCTTCCTCAGCATGAAGTCCTCATCCTGAGCAGCGAGCTTGGCTCGCGTGTAGATGGATCAATCCCACAAAGGACGAGGCATGAGTGAACGAATTCATCATGACCACCGCGGGCTCGGGCTGACGGCGGCTGATGCCGGCGCGGTCGGTGCCTTCGACGCGTTGACCAGCGCCTATCTCGGCATGCGCACCGACGTCTTCGCCGCCGCCCCCGGCATGGCCCTGGCTCACTGCCTCAAGGACGCCTTCCTGATGCTTGCTTCCGACCGCAAGTTCGATGCCGCCGTGGAAGCATGCATCGCCGCCGCTGCGGCCTCGAACTCGATGCGTGGCGCTACTGCGCGCGAGAAGGGGCACCTGGCGGCGCTCCGCGCCTGGCGGGCCGGCGATCTAGCCGGGGCCGCCGCTCGGTTGGAAGCGGTGCTGGTCGACCATCCCCTGGATATCGTGGCGCTGCGCCTCGCCCACTACATCCACCTTTATCTCAGCGACCCCCGGGTAATCAAGGATTAGGCGGCGCGCGCCGCCCATGCGTGGGGGCCTTCGGTGCCCGATTACGAGTTCTTCCTGGGCATCCGCGCCTTCGGGCTGGAGGAGGCCGGCGAGTACGCCGAGGCTGAGATCCTAAGCCGCCAGGCGCTCGACATCAACGGCGCCGATAGTTGGTCCATGCACGCCCTGGCCCACGTCATGGAGATGGAGGGGCGCTGGCACCAGGGCATCGCCATCCTTGCCGCCTACGAGGATGGCTGGACGGCGTGCAACCATTTTTCCTATCACATCTGGTGGCGTCGCTGTCTCCACCATGTCGAGCTCGAGGAGTACGGCGAAGCGCTGGCCTTCTATGACGCGGGCGTGCGCGGCGACAAGAGCGACGAGTACCTGGACATGTGCAACGGGGCGGCGCTGTTGTGGCGCCTCGAGGCGGTCGGTGTCGATATCGGCGGGCGCTGGGAAGAGCTCGCCGATAAGTCGGCGCGGCGCACCCGCGACAACCTGCTCGTCTTCGTCGACGCTCACTACATGATGGCGCTGGCCGCCGGCGGCCGCGACGAGGCCACAGCCTTGCTCGCCGCCATGGAAGGGGCGGCCACAGAAGGCGCTGCTGGCGACACCACCGAGGCTGCCGTCTATGCTGGGGTGGGGCTGGCGCTGGGCTGCGCTATCGCCGCCTACGAGGCCGGCGATTACGATGCCACGGTTGAGCACCTTGCTCCGGTGCGCTATCAGGTGTGGCGCATCGGCGGCAGCCACGCCCAACGCGACCTCTTTGCCCAGATGTTGATCGCCGCGGCGCTCGAGGCGGGACGCTTCGCCGAAGCCCGTTCGTTCCTCG
>DASCNF010000234.1:0-15656 GCA_036011345.1 Rhodospirillales bacterium
GTCCTCCAGCCGTTCGGCAAGTACGCCGGCTACGCACTGGTGATCGGGCTCATCGGGCTGTGGGCGCGGCGGCTCTTCCAGGCGCGCGTCCGCTACGTCTCCCATGCCTCCGATCACCTGATTTTACTACTGCTCGCGGCGATCGCGGCAAGCGGGCTGGCTATCCGCTACGTAGTGCGCACCGACATCGTGGCGCTCAAGGCCTTCGTCCTCGGCCTCCTCTACTTCGACTGGCAGCCGCTGCCGGGCGATCCCTTGCTGCTCACCCATCTGGCGCTGGTCGCGGTGCTGATGATCGTCTTTCCGTTCAGCAAGCTCCTGCACGCGCCGGGGATTTTCTTCAGCCCCACCCGCAACCAGGCGGACAACTCGCGGGAAAGGCGGCACCTCACTCCCAGGGCCGCCCTCCTCGGCAACCACAAGGACGCCTGATCGACCACCAGCACCCCGGAACAAACTTGGCCAAGAAAGAATTCCACATACCGGAACTGACCGGGCATACCGAGGTCCCCGACATCGTCGACGGGGCGATGGCCCATTGCCGTCCCTTCGTGGCGGGCGCCGAGCACCAGGAGGCTCTCGGCTTTCCCGGCGAATTGGTCGAGGGCTGGGAACAAAAAGCCATTGCCAAGCTGGGCGAACTGCTGGAACGCAACCGCGCCCTCAGGGTGTACCTGGATGCGTGCGTCAAATGCGGCGCCTGCGCCGACAAGTGCCACTATTTCCTGGGCACAGGGGACCCCAACAACATGCCGGTGGCCCGCCAGGACCTGTTGCGCCAGGTCTACCGCCGATACTTCACCCTGGCCGGCAGGCTGGCGCCTCGCACGGTCGGTGCCAAGGATCTGACCAAGGAGGTCCTGGACGACTGGTACACCTACTTCCACCAGTGCTCCCAGTGTCGCCGGTGCTCGGTCTTCTGCCCCTACGGCATCGACACCGCCGAGATCTCCATGGCCGCCCGCGAGGTCATGGATCACATCGGGCTCGGCCAGAAGTACAGCAACGAAATCATCGCCAAGGTGCACAAGATCGGCAACAACCTGGGCCTGCCGCCACGCGCCCTGGAAAACACCCTCGAGGGCCTGGAGGAGGACGTCAAGGAGGAGACCGGCGTCGACGTGCGCTTCCCCCTCGACGTCGAGGGCGCGGAGATCATGCTGGTCAGCCCCTCGGCCGACTTCTTCGCCGAACCCCACGTCGACGGCCTCATCGGCTACGCCAAGGTATTCCATCAGGCGGGCGTCAGCTGGACCATCAGCTCCCATGCCTCGGAGGCGGCCAACTTCGCCATGTTCATCGGTTCCTACGAGCACATGCGCCGCATCGCTGGGCGCATTCTCGAGGCGGCGCGGCAGCTCGGCGTCAGGCGCATCGTCTTCGGCGAGTGCGGCCACGCCTGGCGCGCCGGCTACAGCTTTCTGAACACGCTGGCGGGGCCGTGGGACTTCCTCGATTCCCGCTATCCCGTGCCCCAGCACATCTGTGAGTTCACCTACGACCTGATCGGGCGCGGCGCTCTCGGCCTCGATGCGTCGGCCAACGATGACATGACGGTGACCTATCACGATTCCTGCAACGTGGCGCGGGCCTCGCGCATGGGAGAGGCACCCGGCGGGCAGTTCCACATCCCGCGAGAGCTGATCAAGGCCAGCGTCAACAAGTTCGTCGACATGGACCCCGAGACCACCCACGGCAAGACCTTCTGCTGTGGCGGCGGCGGCGGGCTGCTGACCGACGATCTGCTGGAACTCAGGGTCAAGGGCGCGCGACCGCGCATGCAGGCGCTGAAAGAGGTCGTCGAAGAGGAAGGCGTCACCCACATCGCCGCCATTTGCGCCATCTGCAAGAGCCAATTCAGCACGGTATTGCCCCATTACGGCTTCGAGATGGACATGACGGTCAGCCTCCACCAGCTGGTCGGCAACGCCATTCGGCTGGGCGCCAAGGAGTGAGGAACCCCGACATTGAATGAAAAAGTCGTGAAACAGACCGGCGACGCGGCACCGACGTACCGCCGCTACGTGGAAGGCGAGACGGCCTTTCGGTCGATGACCGATATGATCTTCGAGGCCGATGGCTCCTACAAATGCCCGGTATACGTGCATCGCGCCCCGCCCTGCCAGGCGCACTGCCCGTCCGGTCACGACGTGCGTGGCTGGCTGTCGATCGTGAGCGGGCTCGACAAGCCGACCGAGGGGACGGCGTGGCAGGGGCACGCCTTCCACCGCATGACCGAGGCCAACCCCTTCCCCGCCATCATGGGACGGGTCTGCCCGGCGCCCTGCCAGGACGGCTGCAACCGCGACGAAGTCGACGAACACGTTGGCATCAACGCCGTCGAGCAATACATCGGCGACTGGGCCATCGAGCACGGCCTCGCCTTCCCCGCACCGCCGACGGAGACCGGCAAGAAGGTCGCCATCGTCGGCGGCGGGCCAAGCGGGCTGGCCGCCGCCTATTTCCTGCGGCGCAAGGGCCACGCCTGTACCATCTTCGAGGAGGCCGAGGCGCTAGGCGGCATGGTGATCTTCGGCATCCCCGCCTACCGCACGCCGCGCGATGTGGTCAACAAGGAGATCGAGCGCATCATCGACATGGGCGTCGAGGTCCGCCTCGGCACCCGGGTCGGCACCGACGTCACGGTGGCCGACCTGGAAAGGGATTACGATGCCGTCTACTGGGGGATCGGTGCCCAGTTGGGCAAGCCCCTGCCCTGCCCGGGGGCGGAAGCAAGCAACTGCGTGAGTGGCATTTCCTTCCTGCGGGCCTTCAACGAGGGAAGGCTGAAGCACCTGACGGGCCGCGTGCTGGTAGTCGGCGGTGGCGATACCGCCATGGACGTGGCGGCGGTGGCGCGGCGCCTGGGGTGCAGCGGTAACCTGCCCGCCAAGGATCGTCCGGAAAACGTCATCCTGGGGCAGACCGTCCACGACGTGGCCCGGGTGGCCCGCCGCGAAGGCGCTGACGTGTGGATCGTCTACCGCCGCCCCATCTCCAAGGCGCCGGCGGCCAGGCACGAAATCGACGCGGTGATAGGCGAGGGCGTGGAAATTCACGACAACCTGGCGCCGCTCGAGGTGGTTCGCGGCGAAGACGGCCGCGCCACTCACCTGAGGGTTGTCCCCGTCGACTGGAAAGACGGCACCATGGTGCCGCAAGAGGGCCAGGAGTTCGACATCGAAGGCGCCCTCATCGTCGGTGCCACGGGCCAGGCCGGAGACTACCGGGGCATCGAGGAGTTCGACAACGGCGAGGGCCTGATGGCCGCCGACGGACTCCACCAGAGCCCCGTCAGGCGCGGCCACTTCGTGGGCGGCGACGCCATCACCCCGCACTTGATAACCTCGGCCATCGGCCATGCCTCCATCGCCGTCGACAGCATGGACCGCTACCTGCGGGGCGAGGACGCGCCGCGCCGGCCCAAGGTGGACGTCCACCACTTCGACCTCGTCGCCGACCTACGCCGCCACGGCCTGCAACCTGACGATTACAACCATCAGCCGTCATGGGGAACCTGTGACGGAAATTACGCCGTCCACAATTACGAGGACCGCTCGTCTTCCGAGGTCGTCCTCCACGAGGCTTTGTTCCTGGGGCACTTCGGCCACGTGCCCATGAACCGGCGGAACGAGCCCGCGATCACCCCGGAAACGGTAGTCGGCAACTTCGAAGAGCGCTTTACCAGCTTCTCGGACGAGCAGGCCGTCGGCGAGGCCGAACGCTGCATGAGCTGCGGAATGTGCCTCGAGTGCGACAACTGCCTCATCTATTGTCCGCAGGATGCCGTCTATCGCTTGAGAAAGGAGGAGCGCACGATAGGGCGCTACGTGGACACCGACTACGACAAGTGCACCGGTTGCCACATCTGCATGGACGTTTGCCCTTCCGGATACATCCGCATGGGGCTCGGGGAGTAAGGGCGTCGTGACCCCTCCGAGGGACCTCCCACGCAGGCTCGCCGCCGTGCTGACGGTGCTGCTGCTGTGCGGCGTCGGTGCGGACGCCGCGGATGTCACGGATTCCACCGAAGGCCGGGTGCCGCTGCCGCGCCCCGCCAAGGGCAAGGGCGAGAGTTGCATCGAGCCCACCGATATCATGCGCCGCTACCACATGGACTATCTGGCGCACCAGCGTGATGAGACGGTGCGCCAGGGCATCCGCGGAAAAAAGTACAGCCTGAAGGAGTGCGTGGCGTGTCACGCCGTGCCCGAGCCCGGGCAAGAAAAGGCGAAGGCGCTAACCGTGGAGCCCTTCTGCAGTCAATGCCACACCTATGCGGCGGTGCGCATCGACTGCTTCGAGTGCCACACCGACAAACCGGCGGACACGGCCCGACGAACGGGATGGCAGGCGCCTCGCCAAAAGGAAAGCCTGCACGCCCGGCTCGGGGCGCACCTGGCCGCGTTGGAGAACTCCCCATGAACATGCCCCCATCGCCTCCGGCCAACAACATCGTCGACGGCGTACGACGGCAGCTGCTGGCCGGGGCCGCCGCCATCGCCACTTTGTCCCTGGCGCCCGGCGTCGTCCTGATCGCCGCCGAGGCGAAGGCGCCCACCGGGCCGGCTTCGGCCAAGGTGCGCTGGGGCCTTCTCGTCGATTCGGCCAAGTGCGGCGACGGCTGCGACGGCTGCGTCGACGCCTGCCGGACGGAGAACGGCTGGACTGGCCATGGCCGCCCGCGCACCGACCCCCAGTGGATTCGCATGGTGAGCGTACGCGAGCCGGCGAGCGGCGCCACCTGGATGCTGCCCATGATGTGCCAGCATTGCCGCTTTCCGCCCTGCGTCGACGTCTGTCCGACCGGCGCCTCGTTCCGGCGCGCCGACGGCATCGTCCTGGTCGACAAGCACATCTGCATCGGCTGCCGCTACTGCATGATGGCCTGCCCCTACAACGCGCGCTCGTTCGTCCACGAGGATATCGCCGAGCAGAGGCCTCACGCGCCGCGCGGCAAGGGCACGGTGGAATCGTGTACCCTTTGCGTCCATCGCGTCGACGCCGGCGGGATACCGGCCTGCGTCGAGGCCTGTGGCCGCGCCGGCGGCGGCGCCCTCACGTTCGGCGACCTCAACGACCCGGACAGCGAAATCGCCCGTCGAGCGGCGACCTACGCGGCGGTCCGCGTGCGCGCCGACCTGGGGCTCGACCCTGCCGTCCGCTACCACATTCCGGGGCGGGCGGCGAAGCGATGAAAAGGGTCCGATTCCAGGAGATCCAGGGCTACGGCGCCGGGTACTGCGCCGTGCTCGGCGTGCTCGCGCTGCTCATCCTGGGCGGCCTGAGCGCCGCCTACTACATGGAGCACTTCGGCCACGCGGTGACCGGCATGAACAATCGCATCGTGTGGGGCACGCCGCACGTGTTCGCCGTGTTCCTCATCGTCGCCGCCTCGGGCGCGCTCAACGCCGCCTCCGTCTCGTCGGTGTTCGGACGCACCGCTTACCAGCCGCTGGCCAGGTTGTCGGGGCTGTTGGCGGTGGCGCTGCTGAGCGGCGGGCTCATGGTCCTGGTCCTCGACCTGGGGCGCCCAGACCGCCTGATCGTCGCCCTCACCTCCTACAACTTCAAATCCATCTTCGCCTGGAACATCTACCTCTACATGGGATTCTTCGCCGTGGTGGGCGCCTATCTGTGGGTGATGATGGAACGACGCATGAACCGCTTCGCCAAGCCGGTGGGATGGTTCGCCTTCCTGTGGCGGCTGGTGCTGACAACCGGCACCGGTTCCATCTTCGGCTTCCTGGTGGCCCGACAGGCCTACGACGCGGCCATCATGGCGCCACTGTTCATCGCCATGTCGTTGGCCTTCGGCCATGCCATCCTCATCCTTGTCCTGATGCTGGCCTGCCGCTACGCCGGGCGGCCGCTCGGCGACGCCCTTGTGCGGCGCCTCAAGAACCTGCTCGGTGTATTCGTGGCCGCGGTGCTTTATTTCGTCGCCGTCCAGCACCTGACCAATCTGTACGCCGCAGAACACCACGGCTTCGAACGCTTCATCCTGGCCGAAGGCGGCATCCATACGGTCCTCTTCTGGGGCGGCCAGGTCGTGCTCGGCGGGCTCGTCCCCCTCGCCCTGCTCTTTCATCCGGCGACCGGCGGCCGCCGCGGCGCCGTCGGACTGGCCGCCGGCCTCGTCGTGCTCGGCGGACTGGCGCAGGTCTACGTCATCATCATCGGCGGCCAGGCCTATCCCCTGGTGCTGTTCCCGGGGATGGAGGCGAGCAGCGGCTTCCTCGACGGCACCATCGCCACCTATGCGCCCAGCCCGCCGGAGTTGGCCCTTGGAATCAGCGGCGTCGCCGTCGCCCTGATGATGGTCGCGCTGGGCGTCAAGGTCTTGCCGTTCCTGCCGCGAACCCTGGCCGACGCCGAGGTCGTTCCCGACGTGGGCGGCGGCAGCGAGGCCGCCGCGGCGGAAATCGAAGAGGCCGCGGAACCGGCATAGAAGAGGAGCAGATCTTCACATGACGGCATTGACGCCGATGGCGTAGAGCCATGGTCCAGGAACATCCGTTCGCCCGCTACGTGCGCATCATCGGCAAGGGGCCCAAACTTTCGCGGCCCCTGACCGAAGAGGAAATGACCGAGGCCGCCCGCATGATTCTGGCGGAGCGGGTGGAGCCGGTGCAGTTGGGCGCCTTCCTCTGCGTGCTGCGGGTGCGTACCGAGGACCCCGGCGAGGTCGCGGGGTTCGTGCGCGCCGCCAAGGAGGTCTTGAAACGCCCCGCCGACGCCCCCGCCGCCGATTTGGACTGGTCGTCCTACGCCGGCAAGAATCGTCAATCGCCCTGGTTCATCCTGTCGGCCCTGCTGCTGGCCCACAGCGGGGTCAAGATATTCATGCACGGCACGGAAGGACACACCCCGGGGAGGGTGTACGCCCGCCACGCCCTCGACGCCCTCGCCATCACCCCGGCCACCTCAATGGAAGACGCCGCCCAGGCCGTGCGCCGGACCAACTTCGCCTATCTGCCACTGGCGCACATGTGCCCGCGGTTGCAGGAGATCATCGACCTCAAGCCGATCCTCGGCCTGCGCTCACCGGTCAACACCTTCGCGCGCCTGCTCAATCCGTTCGACGCGCCGCACTCCATTCAGTCCGTCTTCCACCCCCACTACCGGGCCATTCACCGCGATGCCTCGAGGCTCCTCGGCCAGCCCCACATGGCGGTGTTCAAGGGTGAGGGCGGCGAGATCGAGCGGCGCCCCGAGAAACCCGTCTTCGTCGAAAGCCTGCACGCCGGAGAGGCGCGGGACGAGGAGTGGCCCGCCCTCCTCCCCGCGCAAGCGAACGCGTCGGACGAGACCATGGACCTGGAGCGCCTGTTGGCGGTGTGGCGGGACGAGGAAGAGGACCCTTACGCCGTTGCCGCCGTCACCGGCACCGCCGCCATCGCCCTTCGCCTGATGGGACGCGCCGACGACGTCGGGCAGGCGATGGCGTTGGCCCGCGAGATGTGGGAAACCCGCGAACGAAGGCGGCTCGGCGCCGCGACGTGAACCATGGCCCACGTGTTCATCTCCGCCTCCCACAAGTCGTCGGGAAAGACGACGATCGCCATGGGCCTGTGCGCGGCCTTCAGGGAACGGGGACTCGTCGTCCAGCCCTTCAAGAAAGGTCCCGACTACATCGACCCCATGTGGCTCGGCGCCGGCGCCGGCCGCGTCTGCTACAACCTCGACTACAACACCATGAGCGAGGCGGAGATCTTGGCCGCCTTCTGGCGCCGCGCCCAAGGCGCCGACCTTTCCGTCATCGAGGGCAACAAGGGCCTCTACGACGGTCTCGACCTCGAGGGCGGCAACAGCAACGCGGCGGTGGCCATTCTCCTGGGGGCGCCGGTGGTTCTGGTCATCGACGCGCGCGGCATGACACGCGGCATTGCGCCGTTGATCCTCGGATATCAAGCGTTCGACCCAACGGTGCGCATCGTCGGCGTCATTCTCAACAAGATCGGTGGCAGCCGGCACGAGACCAAGCTGCGCGCCATCATCGAGCACTACACGGACGTCCGGGTGCTGGGCGCCATCCACCGCGACCCGGCGTTGGAAATCACGGAACGCCACCTGGGCCTGATTCCCAACACCGAGACGGCGGACGCCGGGACCAAGGTCGCCACCATCGCCCGTATGGTAGCCGATCAGGTGGACCTGGAGCACCTCCTGGAGCTCGCCGCGCCGACGGCGCCGCCGACGCCGCCACTGGCGCGCGAACAGCCCGGCGCAGCGACGGCGGCCACCGACCTCACTATCGCCGTGGCCCGGGATGCGGCCTTCGGCTTCTATTATGCGGATGATCTAGAGGCGCTGGAGGCGGCGGGCGCCAAGCTGCTGCCCATCGATACCACGAAACAGGCGCACCTGCCCGACGTCGACGGGTTGTTCATCGGCGGCGGTTTTCCGGAAACCCACATGACGGCATTGCAGGCCAATCGGTCGCTGCGCCACGACATCCGCGCCGCCATCGAGGGCGGCCTGCCCACCTATGCCGAGTGCGGCGGTCTCATGTATTTGGGACGTACCCTCTCGTGGCAGGGCACCACCTGCGAGATGGCCGGTGTCATCCCCGCCGACGTGGTCATGCACGAAACGCCGAGGGGACGTGGCTACGTGCGGCTCCACGAGACCGGAAGCGGTCCGTGGCCCCTCGCCGACGGCGCCACCGGCGGCGAGATCGCGGCCCACGAGTTCCACTATTCGAGCCTGGAAAACCTGCCCGACGGGACGACCTTCGCCTACGACGTGTTGCGCGGGTTCGGGGTCGATGGCCGTCACGACGGCATCGTCATCGGCAACCTGGTGGCCTCCTTCGCCCATCTGCGCGACGGCGGCGCCCACCGGTGGACGCGGCGTTTCGTCGATTTCGTGCGCGCCCACAAGGACCGCCTCGATGACACGAGGCGCTGACGGCCAGGCCGGCGAGGATTGGGAAGTACCGACTTAAAATACCTGGTCCTGTTGCAGGTTGATTTGTGGGTGAAATATAAATCTCTCTGTAAGCTATTATTATTCAATACGATATGCAGGGCATCCCATGAGCAGGGCCGAGCTCCGACGCCAGCAAAAGCAAGCCAGGAAGCGCGCCAAGACGATTGGAGCGCAAGGCGCCGCCCGCCACATCGCCCGCGGCCGGACCCTGGAGGCCGAGGGCAAGCCGGTAGCGGCGGCGGCGGCCTATCGCCACGCGCTCGGCATCGACGCGGGCTCAGTCGAGGCCCTCAATCACCTGGGAAACGCCCTCGCCGACCAGGGCAAGACGGATAAGGCGGTGGCGGCCTACCGCCGCGCCCTCGACATCGATCCCCGGTCCCTGGCCATCCTCAACAACCTCGGCAACGCGCTGCGCGAACTCGGCCAGCTCGACGAGGCCATCGCCCACTACCGCCGCGCCTTGGAGATCGACGGCGCCTCGCCAGGGACCCACAACAACCTGGGCAACGCCCTCGCCAGCCAGGGCGAGGCGGAGATGGCGCAAGCCGCCTACCGCGAGGCCCTGAAGGCCGACCCCCGCTTCGTCGACGCGCTCTACAACCTGGGAAACGTCCTCGCCGGCCAGGGCCGCGCCGACGAGGCGGTCGACGCCTACCGCCGCGCCGTCGCCATCGACCCCGGCTTGGCGCCTGCCCACGTCAACCTGGGCAACGCGCTTCTCCTCCAGGGCAAGGCCGACCAGGCGGTCGCCGCCTACCGTCAGGCCCTCGCCACGCACCCCGGCTTCGCGGAGGCGTATTACAATTTGGCCCGCGCCCTCATGGACCAGGGAAAGACGGACGAGGCCGCCGCCGCTTACAGCCGGGCCCTCGACATCGACCCCGGAAACGCCCCCGCCCTCAACGGCCTCGGCATGGCGCTCAAGAAGCAAGGCAGGCTGGCCGAGGCCGCCGCCGCATTTCGTCGGGCCCTCGACGTCGACGCTGATTTTTCCGAGGCGTCGAACAACCTCGGCAACGCGCTTGTCGAGCAGGGCAGGATCGACGACGCCATCGCATCCTACAGGCGCGCCCTGGCCGTCAAGCCGGCCGACGCGGAGGTGCACAGCAACCTGCTGCTCGGCCTGAACTACCTCGCCGACATGGCGCCCGAGAAAATTTTCGAGGCGCACCTGGAATGGGGGAAGGCGCAAGGCGCGGCGATGCCGGCATCGGAGCCCCCCCCGCCTTCCCGATCGCCCGAGGCCGAACGGCTGCGGGTCGGCTACGTGTCGCCCGATTTCCGCACCCATTCCGTGGCCTATTTCCTCGAACCCCTGCTCTCCGCCCACGACAGCGCCGCGTTCGAGGTGTTCTGCTACCCTTGCGACAGGCGCATCGACGCCACCACGCGGCGCCTGCGTCGGGCGGCCGCCCATTGGCACCCCATCGCCGGCCTGTCCGACGAGGATGCCTTGCGGCTGATCCGCCAAGACGGCATCGACATCCTGATCGATGTAGCCGGTCACACGGCCAACAACCGGCTTCCTTTGTTCGCCCGCAAGCCAGCACCGCTGCAGTTTTCCTGGCTCGGCTATCCCAACACTACCGGACTTTCCGCCATCGACTGCCGCCTGACCGACGTCGACGCCGACCCGGCCGGCGCCGAGGAACTGCACACCGAAGCGCTGATCCGGCTGGAAACGGGGTTTCTTTGCTTCATGGGCCCTGGAGGCGGCAATGAGAAGGCCCCCGACATCGGCCCCTTTCCGTGCCTGGAAAACGGATACGTGACCTTCGCCAGCTTCAGCAATCTCGCCAAGGTAACGCCCGAGGTCGTCGCCGCGTGGTCGCGCATTCTCGGCCACGTCGCCGACTCCCGACTTCTGCTCAAAGCCAGGGCCCTCTCCGACGGCGAGACCCGCGATGCTTGTGGCAAAATGTTCGCCGGACACGGCATCGAAGCGGAACGCCTCGACCTCCACGGTTTCATGGAGAACGCGGACGACCACCTGGGGCTCTATAGCATGGCCGATTTCGCCCTCGACCCCTTTCCCTACAACGGCACGGCAACGACGTGCGAGGCACTGTGGATGGGGGTGCCGGTGGTCAGCTTGAGCGGCGAACGCCACGCCGGACGAGTCGGAACCTCCATCCTCAACCGCCTCGGCCTGTCCGAGTTCGCCGCCGCCACCCTTGAGGAATACGTGCAGACCGCGGTGGGGTTGGCGGGCCGCGTCGACGGGCTAGCCGAGCTGCGGCTGGGGCTGCGAGCGCGCATGAAGGCCTCGCCGCTGGGCGATGCCGCCGCCTTCGCCAGCGCCGTCGAGGAGGCCTACCGCAAGGCGTGGGCGGGGCTCGGCTAGGGATAGTTGCGACCGCCGTCCCTTAGTCCGAGACGTCGATGATGACGTTCTTGACCTCGGTGTAGAGTTCGAGCCCGTGGCGGCCCTGCTCGCGACCGATACCCGACTTCTTGAAACCGCCGAAGGGGGTGAACACCCCGAGCTGGCTGGCGCTCGGGATGCCGTTGATGGAAACCATGCCGACGCGCGCGCCCTTAGCTACACGCAGCGCCTTGCCGATGTCGCGGGTCCACACCGTGCACTGGAGCCCGTAGTCGTTATCGTTGGCGAGGCCGACCACTTCTTCCTCCGAGGCAAACGGGATGACCACAGCGACCGGGCCGAAGATTTCCTCGCGCGCGATGCGCATGTCGTTGGATACGTCGGCGAAGACGGTGGGCAGGAAGTAGTTGCCCTGGTCCATGCCGGGTGGCCGCGCGCCGCCGCAGAGGAGGCGCACCCCCTCCTTTACCCCGGCATCGACGTATCCCATGACCTCTTCCCAGTGGGACGGAGAAATGAGGGGGCCGAGTTCGGTCGCCGGGTCGTCGAGGGGGCCGGCCTTGAGTTTCTTGGCCATCGCCACGAACTTCTCGAGGAAGGCGTCGTGGATCGCCTTTTCCACAAAAATGCGGGTGCGTGCCGAGCACGACTGCCCAGCGTTGCCGAACACCGCGGGCACCGCTAGGCGCGCCGCCTTGTCCACGTCGGCGTCGGCGAAGACGATGTTGGGGCTCTTGCCGCCGAGTTCCAGGGTGACGCGCTTCATGGTATCGGCGGCACTCTTCATGATGGCAATGCCGCCGGACGTCGATCCGGTAAAGGAGATCTTGTCGACCAGGGGATGGGAGACCAGGGCCTCGCCGGTGGTCCTGGCGTCACCGGGCACGATGTTGACGGCGCCCACCGGTACCCCCGCCTCGGTCACGATATCGCCCAGCATGAGGGCCGAGAGCGGCGTCGCCGATGCCGGCTTGAGTACCACCGTGCAGCCGGCGGCCAGGGCCGGCGCCATCTTCCACGCGGTGATCAGGAGGGGGGCGTTCCAGGGAATGATCTGTCCGGCGACGCCGACCGGCTCGCGCACGGTGAAATCGACGAGCCCGTCGCCAAGGGGGATCGAATCGCCGAAGAACTTGTCCATGGCACCGGCGTAGTAGGCGAAGACGCGGGCGGCGCCCGCCACCTCCTTCAGCGCTCCGGCCATGGGTTTGCCGGCGTTCAACGCCTCGACGCGGGCAATTTTCTGGGCGTGCTCACCGATGAGGGCGCCGATCCGGCCCACCACCTGGCCGCGCTCAAAGGGCACCATGCCCGACCAAGCGCCATCGTCGAAGGTCCGTCGCGCCGCCTTGACGGCGCGGTCAACGTCGGCGGCGTCGGCGGTGGCGACGGTGGCGATGGTCTCGTTGGTCCACGGGCTGGAAACGGTAAGGGGCTTGCCGCCGGTGTCGCCGGCGTAGGCGCCGTCGATGAACGGCCGTTCGCGCGGGGCGCCGGCCTCCACAACCGTATCCATCACCGGAACTCCTTCGCCGCTTGCCGGGAAGTGGCCCGCGCCCGTGCCCTCATTTTCCCCCGTGCGCCTCCTTGGCGGGCAGCTCGTTGAAGAAGCAGGTCAATTGACCGTGCCCGCACACCGGGGCCTCGGGGATGGTCTCGAAGAGTACGGTGTCGTCGTCGCAATCGACCTTGACGCGCGTGACCTTGATGAATTGGCCACCGTCCTCGCCCATGGTCCACACACGCCCAAGCGTACGGCGATAGGAGGTAAGGATGCCCGTCTCGCAGGTGCGGCGCCACGATTCATCGTTGAGGACGCCGAGCATGAGGATCTCGCCGGTATAGGCGTGCTGCAGGATGTAGGGGACGACGCCATTCATCTTGTCGAAGTCGAGATCGATCGGCTCGAACTGGTGGGATCCGGGCGGCGGTTGGTTCTTGGCCATGTTGAGCTCCTTTTCTTCCCGTTCGCCTAGGCGAGGGCCATTATATCATCGACGAAGCGCCGCGCCGCATCACCGGGATCGGGCTGCTGGTGGATGGAGCGTCCGACGATGATGCGCCGCGATTGGCACGCCTCGGTGGCGGCGAAGGATTGTTCCAGGTCGCCCCCCATGGGCCCGAAGCCGACGATGTAGAGGACCGGATCGGTGACGTTGTCGGCGACCCATTGCGCACGTCGCTCCAATGAGTCCAACTTGGCCGGCACCACGAAGCGCTGGCAGCCGACCTCGACGCTGATGGAGACGATGCGCTCCCAGGCGTCGTCGATGACGAAGCCGCCGTTGGAAACCGAGTAATCGGGCAAAAGGATATCGCCGCCGGGAATGGCGATGAGCCCGGCCTTCAACGTCTCGCCGACGAACTGGCGCACCGCCTCGGGCCCGGCGACGGGGAATAGCAGCAACCCGTCGACGCCGGCTTCCTTGCATCGCTTCACGTAGGGCCCGGCGTTGGCGGGCACGTCGAGCCCGGCCTTCTGGTGGTCGTAGAGGATGGGCAGATCGGTGATACGGCGGATCTCCTTCATGGTCTCGTCGAGGGCCAGGCGCATGGGCCCGCCGCCCAGCTTGTATTCGGTGACGCCGGGCACCTCGCAGGTCTTCTCGATGACTCTGAGCAGGTCGTCGGTCGATTCGAGGTCGACCGCCGGCACCACGCCGAGGCGCGGCACACTTTCGGCGCGCGCCGCTGCCGGCCGCGCGCTGGTCGTTTCAACGCTGGTCATGCTGTTCTCCCGGGCTGAGGAAGCACGCTCAGCCGACGCTGGAGAGCTTGGCGCGGGCGCGGTCGATGGTGCGCTTTGTGCTCTCCTTCATGTCGTAGAGATCGATGCTGATATCGAGCGCCTCGACGCTGTTGGTGAGGCCGCCGACGGCAATCTGGTCGATGCCGGTCTCGCAGATGGGCACCACCATGTCCTCGGTGACGCCGCCCGAGGCCTCCTTGAAGGCCTTGTCACCGATGATGTCCACGGCCTGGCGCAGCATGTCGACCTCCATGTTGTCGAGCACCATGGCATCGACCCCGGCGTCCAGGGCCTCGCGCACCTGGTCCAGGGTCTCGCACTCACACTCCAGGCGCAATGTGTGCGGACCCCTGGCGCGCACCAGCTCAATGGCCTCGGTGAGCCCACCCGCCATCTTGATGTGGTTGTCCTTGATGAGGATGGCGTTCGACAGGCTGTACCAGGCGGACCGCGCGCCGCCCTTGCGCACCGCGTACTTCTGCAGCAGGCGGATGGGGGGAATGCCCTTGCGCGCGTCGGCGATGGTCACGCCGAAGGGCTCGGCAAGTTCGACGAAGCGCCGCGTCTTGGTGGCGATGCCCGACAGATGCTGCAGGTAATCGAGGGCCAGGCGCTCGCCCGCCGACAGCACCTTGGTCGACGCGGTGATGACCATCAGCACTTGGCCGGGCTCGCATTCGTCGCCGTCCTCGGCCAGCACCTCGATCTCGCAGTCCGGCTCCAGCATTTCCCAGTACATCTTGGCCAACGGCAGCCCGCAGACCACGCCCTCCTTCTTGATGTAGGTCTTGCCGGTGGCGATCTGGTTGGGCTTGGCAAGGAACGCCCCGGTGTGATCGCCGTGGCCAAGCTCCTCGCGAATGCCCCATTCGATGATGGGCCTGATGACGCTCGGGATCAGATCGAGACTCATGTCTTCCATGCCGCGTACTCCTTTATTCCCGAATTTCCTGTGTGCCTTGGTCACACTGTGTGGCCGCGATGGCGGGCGCGCACCCTCCCGAGGGCACCGTAACAATTTGCCACCACAATTAACCTGCCAAATTCAACGGCTCTAAGCTATTCAACCTATTAAATAGATATATCATCTACGTATTTGACATGTCAATCATCTCTCTCTAGAGTTTGAACCAATCGGTCGGTGACCTGCCCCCCTTAACCGGGTCCACATGCTTAGTGAGAGAAACCGTGCATCTGGATTCACGGGAGATGGGGATAGCAGATGTCCAGGAAGCGTTTTTCGGTGAAAAAATCATCGCTCACCTGCCGCGGGCGGAGGTCCGTCTGGCCCAGGGCTGTAACCCCCACGTAGTGGAGGCCGGATCGGACCTTCCCGGCAATACCCGGTCTAACTTGAAAAGTGGTATCGTTCGTGGGCGCAGGTCACTGTTTATGAGAACGCTTTGATGAAAAAGACGACAGATGGCTAAAGTTATCACCGGTAGATTCGGCGAGCCTAATCATCGCAGAGAACGAGAGACTCTGTCGGAAATCGCCCTTCTTCGACTTCGCAGAGCTATCGTTACCCATGAGCTTCTTCCCGGCGAAAAGATATCGGAAGCATCTCTTGTCGAGCAGTTTGGATTGACTAAGTCGGCGGTTCGCGCGGCGCTTACTCGTCTTTCGGAGGATTGTTTGATCTTG
>DASCNF010000235.1:0-36546 GCA_036011345.1 Rhodospirillales bacterium
GATGGCGTACTTCGAGTGCTTGGACAGCTTGTGCATGTCGGGGATGTCGGTCAGGGTCTTGACGATGGCCCCCCCCGCCCCCGCATCGATGCACCGCTTCAGCTTATCAACGCTGTTGGTGGGCTCAATCGAAGAGACCACCAGCGGGTTCCTGAACTTGACGCCGCAAAATTCGGTTTCCAAATTGGCCATGTCATCGCTCCCCGTCAGGCACCTTGAGATTTGCTGGCTAGCACACAGCTCCCGCCACGCCCTTGACCGAAGTCAACCACGCGAGGGCACAGCAATCGGCCAGCGCCACGGCTAAGTCCGGCCCACCCCGGGGAGAGTCGGCGCGCCCGGGACCGATCGCCGTTGTTTGACGGTCGCATTCTGTCCTATGTTCTTGCCGCCGGCGCGGCAAGCGCCGGCGCACAATTGAAACAGGGGATTTCATGAACCAACTTTCGGGCGCCGAAGCCTTCGTGCGCATGCTCCAGCTTCATGGAATCCGCCACATTTTCGGACTGTGCGGCGACACCAGCCTGCCTGTCTATGACGCGCTGTCCCGGCTCGACCACGGCATGACCCATATCCTGACCCGCGACGAACGCTCGGCCGCCTACATGGCGGATGTCTACGCCAGAGTCAGCGGTGGCATCGGCGTATGCGAGGGACCAAGCGGCGGCGGCACCACCTACATCCTACCCGGCGTTGTCGAGGCCAACGAGTCCTCGGTCCCCGTGCTCGCCGTGACCACCGACATCTCGGTGACGAGACGCGGCCACTACACTTTGACCGAACTCGACCAGGAAGCGCTGTTCCGACCCCTGGCCAAGATGAGCCGCGTCGTCGTCGACGCTCGCGCCATCCCTCATACACTGCGCGCTGCCTTCGCCGCCATGACCACGGGGCGCCCCGGCGCCGCCCACATTGGCCTCCCCTTCGACGTGCAAAAGGCGCCGCTCGACGAGACGGAGGTGTGGGCCGATGCCTCGCTCGCCGCTTGTCCGTCGCGGCGCACAGGCCCCGACCCGGCCGCCGTGGCGGCGGCGGCCGATGTCATCCTTAGCGCCGAGAAACCGATGTTCGTTTGCGGCGGCGGCCCCGTCATTTCCGGCGCCGAGGCGGAACTTGTGGCCCTGGCCGAGTTCTTGGAGGCGCCGGTAGCAACCTCCATCAGTGGCCGGGGCAGCATCTCGGACGATCACCCGCTAGCCGTCGGCGTGGTCGGCAGCAACGGCGGAACACCGGAGACCCGCGCCGTGGTCGACACCGCCGATCTCATCGTCTTCGTCGGCTGCCGTGCCGGCTCGGTGACCACGGAGCACCGGAGTCACCCGAAGCCCGATGCGGCGCGCATCGTTCACATCGACGTCGATCCCGCCGTCATCGGCACCAATTACGAAACGGAAGCGGCAATGGTTGGCGACGCCCGGCTTTGCCTTTTGGCACTTCTCAAAGAGATGACGCGACGCCTCGATGGACCGCCCAAGCGTCCCAACGTCCGCGAATTGATCGCCCAGGCGAAAGCACGCAAGTTCGCCGCCTTCGAGGAGCTGGCACGCTCCGGCGACACGCCCATCAAGCCCGAGCGTGTGGTCGCCGAATTGCAGGCGCTGCTTCCCGCCGACGCCGTCGTCGTCGCCGACCCGGGGACGCCGTGCCCCTATTTTTCCGCCTACTACCGGCTCGCGGAAACGGGCCGTCATTTCGTCAGCAACCGTGCCCACGGCGCCCTCGGTTATTCCTTGCCGGGCGTGGTGGGGGCCCATTACGGGCGTCCCGACACCAAGTGCGTCGCTGTCATGGGTGACGGCAGTTTCGGCTTTGCCGTCGGCGAACTCGAGACCATCGTTCGCCTCGACCTGCCCGTCACCTTGATCGTCATCTCCAACAGCGTCTACGGCTGGATCAAGGCGGGCCAGAAGAGCGGCTTCGACGCGCGTTACTTCTCGGTCGACTTCAGCCGCGGCGATCACGCCAGGATTGCCGAGGCCTTCGGCGTCAAGGCGTGGCGGGTGGAGGGCCCGGAAGACCTGCGCCCGACCCTGACCAAGGCCCTGGAGGCCGGCGGGCCGACCCTGGTCGACATCGTCGCTCAGCCCCTGCAGGAAGCGCGCGCGCCGGTCAGCGAATGGGTGGCGTGAGGCCCAAGCCTAGAGGCTTACCACTTCTTCGACGGCGAGCGCCATGGCGAGCAGGCGCCGGTCCTCGCCGTGCTCGCCGGCGACCATGAGGCCGACCGGAGCACCATCGGGCTTGTGGCACGGCAAGGAGACCGCGCACCGGTCGAGGAAATTGAAGATCAGTGTGTTGCGCAGCAGCAGCACATTGTTGCGGGAGAAGGCCCTCTCGTCCTCGATCTCGGCGAAGGTGGGGGCAGGGTAGAACAAATCGGCGGGAAGTAAGGTGCACCGCTGGCCAGCGGGTCAACGCCACCAAGAGCCCGAACAGGCCGCCAACCAGGAGAAAGACGACGGCGGGCGCCCACCGAAGCCTTGGGACACCCAAAAACACAAAACCGCCAAAACTTGACTTAAGTCAATGCGGAGGCTGTCCGGGGCCCTACCGTGGCCCTTATGGATTCGGGCGGAATACTCGAGCCTGGGGCCGTATAGGGTCCCTCGTCTCCCCGACGAAAAGTCTCCCTGTCAATCTCGCGGGGCCCTTGGGCCCCGCGATTTTTTATTTTTTTGAAAGGCCGGGATACGCCGCGTGGCGCCCGGCGTCACAGGTAGTCTTCGTGCTCGAACTCGTCTAGAAGACTGGCGATCCTGGGAACATGCACGGTACGCCCCGAGAAATGGGCGATGCCGTCGTCCTCGAACTGGCGGATGGTCCGCGACATGGTCTCGGGACGGATGCCGATCATGGCCGCCAGGTCCTGCCGGGACAGTGGAAGCTCCAGGGAAATCGCGCCGTCCTCGACATCGGTGGCGTAGCGGTCCTTGAGAATCAGCAAGAGATGGGCGAAGCGGGCGCGCACGGTGAGGGTGACGCTTTCGAGGAATTTGTTTTCGGCCTCGCCCAGATCCTTGACAGCGCGCCACAGGAAACGGTGGCCGAGCGACGGATTGTGGTCGAGCAGGGAGCGCACCGTGCCTTCGCCGATCAAGCATACGGAGCCCTTCTTCAGCACCTCGGCGCTAACTTCATGGCCCTGCGCCATGAGCAGCGCCCGGTAGCCAAGCGTGTCCCCCGGATAGGCTAGGCCCAGAAGCACCGAGTTGCCGTCGGCGTCGATCTTGCGGATGCCGATCATGCCACTCTCGATGCAGACAATGCCCCGGCAGGCGTCCCCCTGATGATAGAGCACCTCGCCAGGAAGGCATTGGCGAGACTTCTTGGCGTCGTTGATGCGCTTCAGATCGTCTTCGTTGAGGACGCACCATTCGGTGCGTTGCCGCGCCTGACAGCTAAAACAACCCGCGAGAACGCGGGGGCTAGAACGCCTTGCCATCAAACCGTTTCCCACACCACCGAGTGCGCAATCCCCCCCATAGAAACCGCGGGGCAAGAGATCCGAAAACGGAATATACCGCGTTGTCCGCCAAATACCAGTATCACTTCACGCCTGCGGAAAAAATGGCAAACGCCGTTCATGCCGCTTGATTAATGTCAAAGACTCCGGGATCGGGCGTTTGCTAACCAGTCAGGAGACGCGGCTGAGTGCGCACTCTGAAAGCAGGGGGGGAGAGAGGAGCGCGACCGTTGGGTTGCGCTAATACTTAATAAAACATGATCGACACAGTTGAAAATAGGCGTGCCGCCAAAAAGTTCATCGAGCGATTCGGCGAGGACGCGGCGCGAGAGGCCAAGATCCGAGCGGTTGAGCTGCGCGCCGCCGGAGACACCGAGGGCCACAAAAACTGGATAGCCATCCACGGTGAAATCGAGTCCCTTCTGAAGGAAACGCCGGGCACCGCGACCAAGCAATGAAGGCTGCGGCAGCCCCTTCCCCATCCCCTGATCGGCAGGGCAACCCGGCGTCCGGCTGATACATTCACCACAACGATGGGAGGTTCGCCCCATGCGATGGGAGCGCGCATGTATCCTTGGCCCCGATCACGGGCTGCCCGTGCTCGCCGAGGTCCATATCGCCGTGGTCGGCAGCGGCGGAGACGGCGGCGCGTCACGCATCGTCCGTCCTTCTCATCGAGCGCTACGGGTTCTGCGGGGGCGCCGTGGTGGCCGGCCTATCCGGCACCATCTGCGGCATGTACCCCTCCACCGAGCGCGAGGCCAACCGCCCGGAACAGGTGGTCTTCGGCTTCACGGAGCGTTTCCGCGCCGCCATGGAGGCGCGGGGCGGCATCACCGCGCCCCAGAAATACGGCAAGACCTGGACCGTCACCCACGACCCCCTGGCGTGGCGCGAGGTGGCGGACGGATTCTTGGCGGACGCTGGCGTCCGGGTGCTGTTTCACAGCCTTGTGGTCGGCGTCATCATGGAAAACAACCGGGTGCTCGGTATCGCCGTCGACAGCAAGGCGGGTCGCGGCGCCGTGCATGCGAAGACGGTCATCGACGCCAGCGGCGACGGCGTCCAGGTCGGCGTTCGACAAACGCGCTCGATCAACGATGTAGAGCGCCTGACCAACGACGACGTGGTGGTGCGCCGCAAGCGCCCGGACGGCGTGGTGCGCTTGTCTTGGCTGATCGAGTTGCACTCCGGCGAACGGCCCAAGCTCGAATGGATTCACGACGATTACTACGAGGGGCCCTTCGATGCGCTGCTGCCCGAGAAGGGCGAGAATCTGATCACCACCGAGCGCTGTCTCAGCGCCGAGCACGAGGCCCTGACCTCGGCCTGGGTCACCGCCCAGTGCTTCGGCTACGGGAACGCCACCGGCCTCGCCGCCGTCACCGGGCAGGAGTTCAGGGAACTGCTCGATAAGGATGGGGCGCGGCTGTCGGAGTAGATCGCCCCCTTGTCAACGTTTCCTCCTCATCAACCAACATGATCCTTTGAAACCTAAACCCCACCCACGGGCAATCTTAATCGTAAATTGTTATTGCGAACACGACGCAATTGCGTTTGTTTGGCGGCGGACGAGGCCAACGTTGTCGCCTTCGTCGGCGCCTGTCAGCAGGGCGACTGGCACAAGGCGCGGGCGCATGCCGAATGGTTGGTGCACCCCGACGCGGTCCCCGGGTTGGTCTTGGCAGATGATTCCCTGGCCCGGGCCATATCCCGCCATGCTTTGACTTTTCCGGAAAGACCGGCTCCGAGGCCGGCGACGCCGGCGAAGCTCGTCCAAGTGGTTGCCGAAAAACTGGAAGTTGTTCCTACCGCAGCAGGAAGCCGCCGCCCAGCGCGTCGCCGTCCTCCAGAGTGAAGCACGCCGTCCCCGTGTAGTAGGGACGACCGGAGACCTCCACGGTCAACGCGTCGAACCTCCCCACCTTGCAGGCGCGAACCGCCGTACCCGTGAACACGTCGCCGGTAACGCTTTCGAAGCGGCGCGTCTGGCCGATCTCGATGAGCCCACGTCTGAGTTGCAGCGCCATGCGCGCGGTGACGCCGGAGCCCGTGGCGCTACGGTCGACCTGAGCGTCGGCGAACACACAGACGTTGGCGCTCGGCACGTCCGAAAAGGCGTCCCGGCCATCGGTGAGGATGGTGCCGTACAGGTAGGCGAGATCATCGTCTTCGGGGTGGCTCAACGGCACCTGAACCTTGGCCGCTTCGGTGATCTCCGTGGCCGCATCGACCAGGTCGCGAACTGGCGATTCCCGGACGTTGAGGCCGATGTGGGGCGCCGCCAGAAACACGTAAAATGCGCCGCCGTAACCAATGTCGAGAGTGACCGGCCCCCAGGTGCGGGTGTCGACCACCTTGTCCAGGACAAAGGCAAAGGCGGGCACGCTCTCGAAGGCAACGGCGCCGACTTTTCCGTTCTCGATGGCGACGCGGGTCCGCACCAAACCGCACGGGCACTGGATGTTGACCGCCACCTCGTTCCTACCGTCCGCCTCGACGGCGCCGGTGTCCACCGCCCAACGGCCCAAGGCCAGAGTGGCGTGGCCGCACATGGTGCTGTAGCCCTCGTTGTGCATGAACAGGACCGCGATGTCGGCCTCCGGGTGGTCGGGCTCGACCGGGATGACGCCGTACATGTCGTGGTGGCCGCGCGGCTCGAACATGAGCATGCGGCGCAGATGCTCCAGGTTCTCGCGCACATAGCGCCGCTTGGCGAGGAGGGTATCGCCGGCGATCGGCGGATAGCCGGACGTGACGATGCGCACGGGCTCGCCGCCGGTGTGCATCTCGGTGGTCTCGATGACGATGTCGCTCATCGAAAGGAATATGGCGGGGACGCCGCGGTCCGGCGCCCCCGCCCGCCGCTACCTGCCTGTCCTACTCGGCCGCCTGGGCGTAGGCGGCAAGAAGGCCGCATTCCTCCATCAACCGCTTGAGCTCAGCTTTGTCCTCGGGCCCGAGTTCGCCGATCGGCGGCCTCGGCGGCCCTACAGGCCGGCCCAGGATCTCCAGGGCCGCGTGGGCGCACCGCACGTGGCTCTTCTGGCACATGAACTCGCAGAGCGGGAAAATGCGGTCGAACAGTTCCTGCGCCTTGGCCAGGTCCTTCTTTTCGACCGCCAGGTCGAAAAGCTCGACGCATTCGCGCGGCGCCACGTTGGTCATGCCGCAGAACCAGCCCTCGGCCCCGGCCACGAAGGACTCCAGGGTCAACGACTCCCAGCCCGAAAAGATGGTCATCGTCCCATTGGTCAACCGCTTGATCTCGGAGATGCGCGTCAGGTTCGAGGTGCTCTCCTTGATGGCCACGATGTTGTCGATGTCGTTGAGCCGGTTGACCAGCGGCGGCAGCATGTCGATGCCCGTGGTCCACGGGTTGTTGTAGAGGACGATCGGAAGATTGGTGGCACCGGCCACCCTCTCGTAGTGGCGGAAGAGCTCATCCTCGGTCAGCGGCCAATAGGTGATGGGCACCACCAAGAGGCCGTCGACGCCGGAGTCGCCCTCCATGGCCTTGGCCAGTTCGATGGTTTCCTTGGTGGTGATCGAGCCGATGCCGGAAAGTACCGGGACCCGGCCATTCACCTGCTCGACCGCCGCCTTGGCCGCGGTCAGGCGCTCCACCGAAGTGAACGAGCCGTTCGAACCCGTGCTGCCGAACACGACGAGGCCGTGCACGCCGTTCTCGACCACAAATTCCGCTAGGTCGCGGAGCCCGTCCATGTCGATGGTGCCGCCGCCGTCCTTCAGCGGGGTCGCGTTGAAGGCATAAACGCCCCTGAACTTCTTGGTCGCCATCGCAGTCCTCCTTACCTATGTCCAAGCCCTTGGAAAAGGACAGCTCGTGGCGGGCGCCGTGTCAAGGACTTGTTTGCAAGGGCGGGAGGCGCCCGACAAGATTCCGCGCCCAAGCGAAAGTTCCCTGGCATTTCCAATTTCGACGCGATAGTGTTTTTTGCAATGCAGCAAAAGCCGGTGGGAATTGAAGGACCGCTGGAATTAGCTGAATGAAAGGGGCAAGGAATGAAGTTCTGCATATTCGGCGCCGGAGCCATCGGCGGGTATCTCGGCGTGCAATTGGCGCTGGCCGGCAACGACGTTACCCTGGTCGCGCGCGGCAAGAACCTGGAAGCCATTCGCAAGAACGGCATGAAGCTGCTCATCGGCGACGAAGAGCGGGTTGCCAAGGACGTCTTCGCCACCGACGACACCGAAGAGGCCGGACCGCAGAACTACGTAATCGTCGCCACCAAGGCCCACCAAGCCTATGAGAGCGCCCATCAGATACCGCCCCTCCTCGGCCCCGAGACGGCGGTGGTGACGGCGATGAACGGCGTGCCCTGGTGGTATTTCTACAAGCACGGCAACACCGTCCAGCCGCGCACCCTGGACAGCGTCGATCCCGAGGGCCTCCAGTGGAAGTCCATCGGTCCCGACCGCGCCATCGGCTGCGTCGTCTTTCCCGCCACCGAGCTGATCGGTCCCGGCGTCGTCAAGCACGTCTACGGCGACAAGTTCACCCTGGGCGAACCTGACGGTTCGCTCTCGGACCGCGTACAGGCCTTGAGCACGGCGCTCATCGGGGCCGGTCTCCAGGCCCCTATCCGCGATAACATCCGCGACGACATCTGGAAGAAGCTGTGGGGCAATCTCTGCTTCAACCCGGTGAGCGCCCTCACCCATGCCACCCTCGACATCGTCACCGTGGATCCGGGCACCCGCGCAATCTGCCGCAAAATGATGCTGGAGGGCCAAGAGATCGGCGAAAAATTGGGCGTCCACTTCCGCATCGACGTGGACCAACGCATCGAGGGCGCGGCCAGCGTAGGCGCGCACCGTACGTCCATGCTCACCGACCTGCTCAAGGGCCGCCTCATGGAAATCGACGCGCTGGTCGCCGCCGTCCAGGAACTGGGGCGCATGACCGACGTCGACACCCCCTACATCGACACCGTGCTCGCCCTGGTGCAGCAGCGGGCGCGGGTGGCGGGCCTATACCACTGAAGGGCCATCGGCCGCTATTTACGCCGCTGGCACTGCGCTATTTGTGCCGATGATATTGGCCGGCAAGCTCTTTCGTAGCTTCCTTGCCGGAAGTTCGCGGGTCGGTAACGGTCCTCGTCGCCATGAGCATCGCCGCCGCCGTCGTGACCTTTGTCGAGATCACCGACAGGCCGCCCTTTGCACAGCTCGCGCATGTTGGTTTTACTCTTGACCGAACTGACGATGGCCGTGGCCTCGTCACTTGGTGCCAGAGCCACCGGCGCGTTGAAGGCAAAACCAAAAAATACGGCGGCGATCGCCGCAGCTCGTAAAACACCTTGTTCCCCTAAGCGCTCTCTTAATCATTGGATGACCTCTAATTGGTTGGCGCGGGCGGCATTACCGTAACCGCTCATCCATGATTTCATACATAAGCTCAGATAGAGACCGCCGCCCGCAAATTCCCGTGGCGATCACGCCCGCTTTCCTCACACCACCTCAAACAGGCCCGCCGCCCCCTGGCCGCCGCCGATGCACATGGTGACGACCACGTTCTTGGCGCCACGGCGCTTACCCTCGATGAGGGCGTGGCCGGCCATGCGGGCCCCGGTCATGCCGTAGGGATGGCCGATGGAGATGGAGCCGCCGTTGACGTTGAGCTTCTCCATGGGAATTCCCAATATGTCGCGGCAGTAGAGCACCTGCACGGCGAAAGCCTCGTTGAGCTCCCATAGGTCGATATCGTCGACATCGAGATTCCAACGCTCCAGGAGCCGGGGCACGGCGAAAACCGGTCCGATGCCCATTTCGTCGGGCTCGCAGCCGGCGACGGCCATCCCCCGGTAAATGCCGAGCGGCTCTAGGCCCTTCTTCTCGGCGAGCTTGGCCTCCATCACCACGCAGGCCGAGGCGCCGTCCGAGAGCTGGCTGGCGTTGCCGGCTGTGATGTGCTTGTCCTCGCCCATCACCGGCTTGAGAGTGGCCAGCCCCTCGGGGTTGGTCTCGGGGCGGTTGCATTCGTCCCTGTCGATGGTGATCTCATCTTGCCGCGTCTCGCCGCTCTCTTTGTCGGTGACCGCCTTGACCGTGGTGATGGCGACGATCTCGTCGTCGAACTTGCCGGCCTGCTGGGCGGCAGCGGTGCGCATCTGGCTGGATAACGCGTACTCGTCCTGGTTTTCGCGGCTGACGCCGTAGCGCTCGGCGACGATATCGGCGGTGTCGATCATGCTTATCCAGATATCCGGCTTGTGTTTCATCAACCAATCTTCCTGGTAATCGGTCTTGTTGAGGTTGTTCTGCACCAGGCTGATCGATTCGACACCGCCCGCCACCATCACCGGCACCCGGTCCGCGACGACGCGCTGGGCGGCGACGCTGATGGCCTGCAGCCCCGACGCGCAATAGCGGTGAATGGTGGTCGCGGCGGTATCCACCGGCAACCCGGCGCGGACGGAGGAGAGCCGCGCGATGTTGTAGCCGGTGGCCCCTTCCGGCAGGCCGCAGCCCATGACAACATCCTCGACTTCTCCGGGCTCGATACCGGCCCGCTCGACCGCGTGCCGGATAGCGTGGGAGCCGAGCACGGCACCATGGGTAATGTTGAAAGCGCCGCGGAACGCCTTTCCGATCGGCGTGCGGGCGGTGGAAACGATGACGGCTTCGCGCATCGGTCTTTCCTCCTGCGATGTTTGGCGGCGAGCCGGGGCTACAGGTCGCCGAACCCCTTGCCCTCCTTCGCCAGCTTCTTCAAGAGCGGCGCCGGCTTCAGCCACTCGCCGTGTTCCTCGTAGAGGCGGCTCATGGCGTCATAGATCTTGTCCGCCCCAATGAGGTCGGCGTAGAACATGGGGCCGCCACGGTAGCGCGGAAACCCAAACCCGTAGATCCAGATGATGTCGATGTCGAGGGCGCGCAACGCGATGCCTTCCTCGAGGATCTTGGCGCCCTCGTTGATCATGGGGTACATGCAGCGCTCGAGGATTTCCTGGTCGCTGATGGCGCGCCGCTCGATGCCCAGTTCCTCCGACACCGAGACGATCAGCTTCTCGATCTCGGGATCGGGGGTGGGCGCGCGGCTGCCTTTCTCGTAGCGGTACCAGCCGGCCTGGGTCTTTTGCCCATAGCGGTCCATCTCGTAGATGCGGTCGGCGATGTCCGAGTAGCGCAGGTGCTTGGGCCGCGTCGGCTCCTGGGCCTGGCGCACCAGCCAGCCGACGTCGATGCCGGCCAAGTCGCCCATGGCAAACGGACCCATGGGCAATCCGAAATCGTAGATGACCTTGTCCACCTGCTCGGGCAACGCGCCCTCCTCGAGGAGGAAACCGGCCTGGCGGGTGTAGGCGTACAGCATGCGGTTGCCGACGAAACCGTCGCAGATGCCGACCAGGACGCCGACCTTGCCGATGGCCTTGGAGAAGCCCATGACCGTGGCGATGGTTTCCTTCGAGGTCTTGGCGCCACGCACGTTTTCGGCCAGGCGCATGACGTTGGCGGGGCTGAAGAAGTGGGTGCCCATGACCTTTTCCGGGCGCCCCGTGGCGGCGGCGATCTCGTCGATGTCCAGCGAAGACGTGTTGGAGGTGATGATGGTCTCCGCCTTGCACGTCTGGTCGAGACGCTGGAAGATTTCCTTCTTGAGCGCCATGTCCTCGAACGCCGCCTCGATGACGATGTCGGCGTCCGCCACGTCGCCGTAATCCGTCGAACCGGCGATCAGGCCCACGCGCCTGTCCATGTCGTCTTGCGAGAGGCGCCCCTTGGCAACGGTTGAGGCGTAGTTCTTCCGCGTCACCTCGAGGCCTTTCTCGAGGACATCGGCGTCGACCTCGATGACGGTGACGGGAATGCCAGCGTTGGCGAAGTTCATGGCGATACCACCACCCATGGTGCCGGCACCGATGATAGCGGCACTTTCGATGGACTGGGTCGGCGTGTCCTTGGGAACGTCGGGGATCTTGGCTACCTCGCGCTCGGCGAAGAAGACGTGGCGCTGCGCCTTGGACTGATCAGAGGCGACGAGACGCGTGAAAATTTCGCGCTCGTTGGCGAGGCCCTCCGCGAAGGGCAGGTTGACCGCCGCCTCGATGCTGTCCACGCAAGCGTAGGGCGCCTGGAAGCCGCGGGCGCGGCGCGCCATGCCTTGGCGGAACTTCTCGAAGATTTCGGGCTTGCCGCGCGCCTCGGCGATCCTGTCCTCGAACTCGCCGGTGCGTCTGGGCGGCGTGCCGGCGGCCACCAGTTTCTCGGCAAAGGCAACGGCGTCGGAGACCAGATCGTCGCTCGAAATCTCGTCGACGATGCCGAGCGCGTGGGCCTTTTCCGACGGCATCAAGTTGCCGGCGACGACGGCCTCAAGGGCCGCCTCGACCCCGATGAGCCTGGGCAGGCGCTGAGTACCGCCGGCCCCGGGAATGATGCCCAGCGTCACCTCGGGCAACCCGAGCCGCGCACCCGGCGCCGCCAGGCGCCAATGACAGCCCAGCGATATTTCCAGCCCGCCCCCCGCCGCCACGCCGTGGATGGCGGCGATGACCGGCTTGGACGCCCCTTCGATCACCGTGATGACATCGGGCAGGGACGGCACGCCGGCCGGCCGCTCCTTGCCGAACTCCTGGATGTCGGCGCCGCCGCTGAACATGCGGCCGGCCCCGGTGATGACCAGGGCTTTTGCGCCGGCGTCGTCGAGAGCGGCCCGCACCGCATCGGCGAGGCCGCTTCTGACGGTGGCGCCCAGTGCGTTGACGGGTGGGTTGTCGATGGTGAGGACGGCGATGTTGCCGCGTCGTTCGGTGGTGACGGCGCCCATTTGGCCAACCTCCGCTTTGCGTCGTAGCTATTTTTATTAGGTGCGGTCTCGTTCACGGTTCCGCACCGCCCACGCCCTTAATATATAACGGCTTTGGCCGCCGGCAAGGATTCAGAAGCCCCTCACTGATCGGGCAGCTTGTAGTCCTTCAGCCTCTCGCGCAACTGCATCTTGGAAATCTTCCCGGTCGCCGTGTGGGGGATTTCATCGACGAACACCACGTCGTCGGGCAGCCACCACTTGGCCACCCTGTCCTCGAGGAAGGCGAGGATGTCGTCGGGCGCCGGCTCCTTGCCCTCCACCGGCACCACGACGAGGATGGGGCGCTCGTCCCATTTCGGGTGCGCCACGCCGATGACCGCGGCCTCCGCAATGTCGGGATGGCCGACGGCGGTGTTCTCGAGATCGATGGAGCTGATCCACTCGCCACCCGACTTGATGACGTCCTTGGAGCGATCGACGATCTGCATGAAGCCGTCCTCGTCGAGGGTCGAGACGTCGCCGGTGCCGAACCAGCCATCACCGGTGAACGACGCCTTGGTGCCCTCGTCGTCGTTGTAGTATTCGCTGGCCACCCACGGGCCGCGTACCATGAGCTCGCCGAAGGCCTTGCCGTCGCGCGGCAGCTCGTGGCCGGCATCGTCGACGATTTTCATTTCGACGCCAAAGATCCCCCGCCCCTGCTTGAGCTGGATGTCTTGGCGCTTTTCCTTGGGCAGGTTTCGCATGTGCCCCTTGAGCCGGCCGGTGGTGCCGACGGGGCTCATCTCGGTCATGCCCCAGGCGTGGAAGACCTGCACGCCGAAATCGTCCTGGAACGCCTCGATCATCGAGCGCGGCACCGCCGAACCTCCAATCACCGTGCACTCGAGGTGGGGAAGCTTCTTGCCGTTCTTCTTCATGTAGTCGAGAAGCATGAGCCAGATGGTCGGCACACCGGCCGACTTCGTCACCTGCTCGTCCTCCAGGAGTTCGTAGACGGCCTCGCCTTCGTAGTTGGGGCCGGGCAGGACGAGCTTGGCGCCGACCATGGCGCAGCAGTACGGGATTCCCCAGGCGTTGACGTGGAACATGGGCACCGCCGGCAGCATGGTATCCTCGCAATTGAGACCCAGACTGTCCGCACTACAAATCGAAAAGGTATGGAGAAGCGTCGAGCGGTGGCTGTAGAGGGCCCCCTTGGGGTGTCCCGTGGTGCCCGAGGTGTAGCACAGCGACGAGGCCGTGTTCTCGTCGAACTCCGGCCACTCGAAGGTGTCAGCTTCCGCCTCCAGCAGGGTCTCGTAGCAGAGCGCCCCCGGCAGCGTGGTCTCCGGCATGTGTCCGGCGTCGGTCATGATGACGTAGCCTTTGACAGGCTTCAGCACGGGCGCCAGTTTTTCCAGGAGGGGAACGAACGTGAGATCGAGGAAGATGTACTTGTCCTCGGCGTGATTGACCACGTACTCGATTTGGTCGTGGAAGAGGCGCGGGTTGATGGTGTGGCACACGGCGCCGATCCCCGAGACTCCGAAATAGAGCTCGAAATGCCGGTACCCGTTCCAGGCCAGCGTCGCCACCCGGTCGCCCTCGGTGACACCGAGGCGCCCGAGCGCCCGCGCCAGCCGGCAGATGCGGCCGTAGGCGTCGGCGTAGGTGTAGCGGTGGATCGGCCCCTCGACGGATCTCGATACGATTTCCGTGGTGGCATGGTTCTGCGCCGCGAAACGGATCAGCGAGCTGATCAGCAGCGGCGCGTCCATCATCAGTCCGCGCATGGCAATCCCCTCCCTGTTCGCGGCGCCGGGCTTATTCGCCCGGTCGTTCGCCACGCCAGATTACGCCAAGGTGGCGGCGGAGAGAAGCCCGTGACGTTACTCGAGACGCAACGCGGGGCGGGCGCCGCGCGGCGGCACCAGCAGGGAGGCGAAAAACAGCAGTGCCGCGACGCTGACGATCGACGGCCCGGCCGGGGTATCCCAGCTCAAGGACGCCGCGATGCCGCCGGCCGCGGCGAGGCAGCCGAGCACCGCCGCCAGCGCCGCCATCTGCTCCGGCGTCACCGCGAAGCGGCGCGCCGCCGCCGCCGGGATGATGAGCATGGAGACGATCAAGAGGACGCCGACGATCTTCATGGCCACCGCCGTGACGGCGGCGATGAGCACCATGAAGGCGAGGCGAACCGGCGCCGACGGCACCCCGGAAACCTGAGCCAGCTCGGCGTGCACGGTGACGAACAGCAAGCGCCGCCAGATCGCCGCCAGCCCGCCGAGCACCACGGCGCCGCCGCCGTACACCCAAATCAGGTCTCCCCGGGTCACGGCCAGTACGTCACCGAAAAGATATGCCAAAAGGTCGATGCGCTGACCCTCCGCGAACGACAGGACGACGAGCCCGAGCGCCAACGCCCCGTGCGCCAGGATGCCGAGAAGGGTGTCGGTGGCCAGCCGCTTCTCGCCCTGAAGACCGACGAGCAAGGCGGAAACGGCGACGCAGACGGCGAGGATGCCGAGGTTCAAATTCACGTCGACCAGGATGCCGAGCGCGATGCCGAGAAGCGCCGCGTGCGCCAGGGTGGCGCCGAAATACGCCATGCGCCGCCAGACGACGAAGCACCCGAGAGGCCCCGACACCAGCGCCACGCCGATGGCGGCGGCCAGGGCGCGTACGACGAAGTCATCCATGCTCGGCGCCCGCGCCCGCCGCGGCCTCCTCTTCCTCCGGTGCCACCGCCGCCACCGGCTCCCCCGACAGGCGGTGGCGGTGGTCGTGGTCGTGGGTGTAGACGGCCAGCGCCTTGGCGGCCTCGGGCCCGAAAAGGGAAAGGTACTCGGGGTGCCGGCTCACCGCTTCCGGGTGGCCGGTGCAACAGACGTGGTGGTTGAGGCACACCACCCGGTCGGTCGCCGCCATGACCACGTGCAGGTCGTGGGAAACGAGCAGCACGCCGCAGCCCCGCCCGCGGCGCACCTCGCGGATGAGGGTGTAGAGCTCTTCCTGGCCGGTGACGTCGACGCCGGCGGTGGGCTCGTCGAGCACCAGGAGATCGGGGTCGCCGAGCAGCGCCTGGGCGAGCAGCACCCGTTTCATCTCGCCGCCGGATATGGATTGGATGGGGCCGTCGATCACGTAAGTGGCGCCGACTTCGGCCAGCGCCTCGACGACGCGGCCGCCCGCGACCCGGCCACCCGTGGCGGGTCCCGCCAGTTGCAGGAAGCGGCGCACGGTCAGGGGCAGGGTCTCGTCGACGTGCATGTTTTGGGGCACGTAGCCGATGCGAATGCCGGGACGCCGCCGCACGGCGCCTTGCGCCGGCTCGACGAGGCCGAGGATGGCGCGCACCAATGTCGTCTTGCCTGATCCGTTGGGGCCGATGAGGGTGACGATCTCGCCGGCATGCACGGCGAGATCGACGCCGTTCACCACCGCCTCCCCCTTGATGCGGACCGTCAGGCCCAGGGCCTCGATGAGCGCCTCGTGCGCATCGGTGGCGGCGTTCATGGGCACCTAGCCTGCCGCATCGGCGCAGGCCGGGCACAGGCCGGTGAGCTCCACCGTCTGGCGGTCGACGCGGAAGCCGAGCTTGCCGGCGTTGCGCGACAAAACGCCGGCGATCTCCCCATCGTCGATCTCGGCGACCGTGTCGCAGGCGCGGCAGATCAGGAACTGTCCGCTGTGGGCTTGGCGCGGCGCACCGCAGCCGACGAAGGCGTTGAGGGACTCGATGCGGTGGACGAGCCCGTTCTCCAGCAGGAAGTCGAGCGCCCGGTAGACGGTGGCCGGGGCGGCACCCCGGCGCTCGCCGCGCAGCGTGTCCAATATATCGTAGGCGCCGATGGGCGCGTGGCCACCCCACACCAGCTCGAGCACGCGGCGGCGCAGCTCGGTGAGGCGGATGCGCCGCCGGGCGCACAGCTCATGGGCCGCCTCGACGGCGGAACTGACACATTCCTGGTGGTCGTGGCGGTCCCGCTGGAAGGGCTCGGGAATTGGACGGCGCGCCATGTAACCTCCGGGTTGAACGCGAAGCGTGTTATGTTATAACATACTACATCGATGTTCTATAATAACTTGTGCAGCCCCTTTCCGGCTCGACGGGAACTACGGGCGTCGACCGAGGTGGCGTTGAATAAACCAATCTACCTTTTCCTGGCCTGGGCCTTGCCAGCCCTCGCCCTCAGTGCCGCCGTACCGGCCCTGGCCGTGGCGGCGGCGCCCCCGGTGGTGGTCAGTGTCAAGCCCGTCCATTCGCTGGTCGCCGGGGTGATGGAGGGCATCGCGGCCCCGCGCCTGCTCATTACCGGCGGCGCCTCGCCCCACACTTACAGCCTCAAGCCTTCCGACGCCCGGGCTCTGGCCCATGCCAAAATCGTCTTCGTCGTCGGCGGCGCCCTGGAATCCTTTCTCGGCAAGGCGCTCGGCGCCCTCGTCCAAGGCGGACGGCTGGTCGAACTCACGGCCCTGCCCGGCCTGGCGCCGGCGGGCCGGGCAGGGCGCGGCCGCGGCTCCATGGACCCGCACATCTGGCTCGACGTGGCCAACGCCAAGGTCATCGTCGCCACCGCCGCCCGGGTGCTGGAAGACGCCGACGCCGCCAACGGGCGGCACTACGCCGCCAACGCGAAGCGCCTTTTGGCCCGCCTCGACGGGCTCGACGCCGAGCTGGCGCGCCTCATGGCTCCGGTAAAAGATATTCCCTACGTCGTCTTTCACGACGCCTATGGCCATTTCGAGCGCCGCTACGGCCTCGCCGCCGCCGCCGCCCTCACCGTCAACCCGGCGCGCCCGCCGGGGGCACGGCACCTCGGCGAAGTCCGCCGCACCATGGTCGCGGTGGGCGTCCGTTGCGCCTTCGGCGAGCCCCAGTTCCGCCCGGCGCTCATCGACACCCTGATCGAAGATACGGCGGTCAAGGTCGGCGTGCTGGATGCCCTCGGCGCCGCCGTCCCGCCCGGACCCGACGCCTACTTCCGGATCATGCGCGACCTGGCCCGGGCGTTGGCCGGATGCCTGTCGGACTGAACCACGGTCCCCCCGACCGGCCCGTGATGAACCTAGCGGCTGGAGGCGTACTGTTCGGCGAGACGCGTGTCCTCTTCCTCGTCGATGATGTCCTCGACCGCCTGGATGAGCGCCATTTCTTCTTTTTCGACGTGGGACCTCAGTCGCTCCGCGAACTCGCCACCCAAGCGATGAAACTTCGCCCAGTCATCGCCGGTCACATTGCCCGAGCGGACGGCGCCCGCAAGTTTAGCCAGTTGGCGGCCCAGCGGAAGAATGACCACGTGCTCTTCGCAAAGCAGATTGACCAGGTCGCCCTCACCTTCCCTGGCCAGGCACGGGAACAATTCGTTTTCCTCGAAGGCGAAGTGATTTGTAATCTCCCCCTCGATTCCCGCCTGAAGGTCGCCCATGAGGCGGATGACGTCGCCGTCGGCCACATCGGGAGGCACGTCGCGCCCGGCACGATTCAACGCCGACTCGAGCCTTTCGAGGAGCAGAAGTACCGTCATGTGCTCCTCATGCAGCATGCGGCTCACTTGTCGATCGAGTTCCATGGATAGCACCTTGGCTTCCCGGGCTGGCGCGCAAAATTGCCGTTTGCGCCCCATCGCGCCTTGACAAGAATCAACCCCACCGAGACCTGATTCCGTTGCCGTCTTGGCCGAACGTGGAGTGATCGGGGCCAATCGCTCCGGTGATGTCCCGCTCGGCGGCGGCCGGGAGAGAAACGGCGAGGCGCCTCAGGCTGGCCTCGGCGGCGGCATCCACGATGGCGTCGGCGTCGATACGGTAGGCGCGGTAGAGGTCGGGGATGTCCCCCGCCTGGCCGAAGCGGCCGACGCCAAGCGGCAGCACCCGGTGGCGGGCAACGGAGCCGAGCCAACTGAGCGTCGCCGGATGGCCGTCGAGCACGGTGATCAGCGTCGCCCCCGGCGCCAGCGGGGCGAGCAGCCGTTCGACGTGGGACGGCGCGGCGGCGGCGCCCCGGGCCCGCGCCTCGCCGGCCGCCATCCATCCACCGTGCAGGCGGTCGGCGGAGGTCACGGCAAGCACCCCGACCCCGGGGATGTCCTCGGCGATCTGGGCGTGGGCGTCGGCGACCTCGGGGGCGACGGCGCCGCTGTAGACGATGGCGAGCTCGGCGCCCGGCGCCGGCTCCTCGAGCCAGTAGCCGCCGGCGACGATGTCATGGCCAAGCCCGGGCGTCATGGCGCGCTCCGGTTGCTCGATGCCCCGCGTCGACAGGCGCAGATAGACCGAGCCCCCGTCCGCCGCCTGCATGTGTGCGAAACCCCACGCCATGATCGCCGCCAGCTCGTCGGCGAAGGCCGGCTCGAAGGCGCTGAGCCCGTCCTGGCCCATGCCGATGAGCGGCGTCAGGACCGACTGGTGCGCGCCTCCTTCGGGGGCCAGCGAGACGCCGGACGGCGTCGCCACGACCATGAACCGCGCGTCCTGGTAGCAGGCGTAGTTCAGGGCGTCGAGACCGCGGCTGATGAAGGGATCGTAGAGGGTGCCGACCGGCAGCAGCCGCGCTCCGAAAAGCTGTTCGGAAATGCCCGCCGCCGCCATCAGCAGGAACAGGTTGTTCTCGGCGATGCCAAGCTCGATATGCTGTCCCTCGGGGACCTTGGTCCACTTCTGGACGGACGGCACGTTTTCCATGCGGAAGGCATCCGCCTGGCGGATGCGGTGGAACAGGCGGCGCTGGTTCACCCAGCCGCCGAGGTTGGTGGACACGGTGACGTCCGGCGAGGCGGTGACGATGCGCTGGCCGAGCTCGCTCTCTCCCTTGCCGAGATCGTTCATGATGCGGCCGAACGCCTCCTGGGTGGAAGGCCGCTCCCCCGCCGGCGCCGCGATCTCGGGGACCGGGATGGCCGGGGCGCGCGCCGGGGCGCGCTGGCGCGCCTTGAACGGCACGGCATCGAGGAAGGAGCGAAGCTCGTCACCGTCCGTGGCGAGCCCGGCCAAGGGCTCCCACTCGGCGCCGTCGGCGATGCCCATGGCTACCTTGAACCCAGCCATCTGTTGCGGAGTCATGAGCCCGGCGTGGTTGTCCTTGTGGCCGGCCAGGGGAAGCCCGAACCCCTTCACCGTGTAGGCGACGAAACAGCGCGGCGCCGCGTCGTCGACGGCATCGAAGGCCTCGAGCACGGCCTCCATGTCGTGGCCGGCGAGGTTGGTCATGAGGTCGTGCAGGGAGGCGTCGTCGTGGGAATCGAGCAGCGTTTTCAGTCTACTGGTCCCCTCGAGGTCGCTCCGTAGGTGGTCGCGCCACGCCGCGCCGCCCTTGAAGGTAAGGGCCGAATAGAGGTCGTTGGGGCAGTCGTCGACCCATCTCTTGAGGGCCTCGCCGGCCGGGCCCTCGAACGCCGCCTGCAGCCTCTTGCCGTACTTGAGGATGACCACTTCCCAGCCCACCGTGCGAAAGAAGTCGTTGATCTTCTGAAACAGGAAATGGTCGATGACGCCGTCCAGGCTCTGGCGGTTGTAGTCGATGACCCACCACAGGTTCCTGACGTCGTGCTTCCACCCCTCGAGCAGGGCCTCGAAGACGTTGCCTTCGTCAAGCTCGGCGTCGCCCATCAGGGCCACCATGCGCCCGGCCGGCGTCCCCGCCGGCACCAGGCCATGCAAGCGCACGTAGTCCTGGACGATGGAGCCGAAGAGGGTCGTCGCCACGCCGAGCCCCACCGAGCCCGTCGAGAAGTCCACGTCGTCGACGTCCTTGGTGCGTGACGGATAGGGCTGGGCCCCGCCGAAGGCGCGGAAGGCTTCGAGCGGCTCGCGGCTCTGGTTGCCGAGCAGGTACTGGATGGCGTGGAACACCGGCGCCGCGTGGGGCTTGACCGCGACCCGGTCCTCGGGCCTCAGCACGTGCAGATAGAGCGCCGTCAACAGGGTCACCGCCGAGGCGCACGAGGCCTGGTGGCCGCCCACCTTCAAACCGTCGCGCGAGGACCGCACATGGTTGGCGTGGTGGATCATCCAGCACGACAACCACAACACCTTGCGCTCGAGCTCCTCGAGGCAGGCCAGGGTCGTTGCCGCAGCTTTGGTGGTGGCAGAAGCCCCGGAGCGGGGCTTTCGCTTGTTCATGGCCGGCGCACCATTCCCGCTTGTCCGGTCAGGCGAGGGCCATGGTAGCACGGGGGGCGCCGTCATTGGTTGCGAAGGCTCCCGGCAAATGGCATCCTGGCGCAATAATTCTTCGATATTTCGCTAAAAAAAGGTGATTCATGCCGAATACGCCCCTGGATGCGATAGATCGCCGAATCCTCCACCACCTCCAGGAGAACGCCCGCATCTCCAACGTCGAGCTGGCCAGTGCCGTCGGCCTGTCGCCCTCGCCGTGCTCGCGCCGGGTGCGCGATTTGGAGGCGGCGGGCATCGTCAAGGAGTACGTGACCCTCATCGACCCCGCCGCCGCCGACCTCCCGGTCAGCGTCTTCATCAACGTGACCCTGGAAAAACAGGTCGAGCAGGACCTCGAGGTGTTCGAATCGGCGGTCAGGGACCTGCCCGAGGTGATGGAGTGCTACCTGATGACCGGCGACGCCGATTACCTGCTGCGCGTCGTCATCGCCGACCTGGAGGCCTACAAGGGCTTCCTGATGGACCACCTGACGCGCATCCCCGGCGTCGCCAACATCCGCTCCAGCTTCGCCCTCAAGCAGGTCAAGTACCGCACCGCCCTGCCCATTTCCGACGCGTGAGACCACGCCACCCTTCGTTATTCGTCCTGGCGCTCTCCGGGCAGGGCTTCGACGAGTTCGCGGAAGGCGTCGCCGAGGGCGGCGAAATCCTCGAAGGAAGCGGGCGGCGGGGAGCCCGGCGACAGCAGCACGACGACCCCCTCGACCATTTCGTGGCGCGCCGCCGCGCCGGCCGTCTCCAGGGCCCGGGCCAGGTCGGCGGCGCTGTCGCCCAGGGGGTAACGCTGGCGCACGCGGTCGAGAAAAGGCTCGACAGCCTCCTCCTCGTCCTCGTCCCCGCCTCCGCCGCCGGCGATCCAGTAGACGTCCCCGTAGGACGACAGCGCCCTGGACGCGGCGAGCGCGGTGTCGGCGCGGGCGTCGTTGACGTAGGCGACGCCGTCGATGGTGGCCAGCCATTCCTGGCGGTGGACGAGCCCGGGAAAGCTGTTGAGGCAGGCCATGATGACCCGCGGCTCGACGCCGGCGGTCTTGGCGGCGGCGTAGGCGGCGGCGGCGTTCTGCCAGTTGTGGGCGCCGGGCAGGGCGGCGATGGTGTTCAGGTCGACGACGGGATCGGCCTTGCCCCCGGTGTCGTCGTGGAGCATGCCGTCCTCGGCGTAGACCCCGCCCTCGACGCGCCCCAAGCCCGACACGGGAATGACCATCTGTTCGCCCTTGGCCCGCAGTTCCCCGGCCACGGCGCGCCCGCCTTCGTCGTCGACGCCGACCACGGCGGTGCGCGGTGACGTCTGCCGGTGGAAGATCGTCTTCAGGGCCTCGGCATAGCCCGCCTCGTCGGAGTCGACGTTGAGCAGCACCGCCACGTCGAAGGTCAGGGAAACCGTGAGCCGCAGCATGGAAGGCGTCATGCCCACCACGTAGGTACCGTCCATGGCCAGGGGATGGAGGCCGAGCACGGGCACGCCCAGGCAACCGCCGACCTCGGCCTCGGCCCCCGACGACTGCCGTATCATGGCGCAGGCGGAAGACGAATCGCTTCCCTTGGCGGGACCGCCCCGGCCGACGACGCGCACTACCGAGGATTACCTTCGCGAACGCGACGAGCTGCGCAAGCTCGCCGCCGAGGCCGGTGCCCGGGTGACCGAAAAAAAGAACGGAGACTGAGACCCCGGGAAACAGCCATCGCCCCTCGCCAGATGGACGTCCTATACTACCTAGTCCAGGGAAAATCCAACAAGGGGATCGCCCGCGAACTCAACCTGGCGGAATCGACGATCAAGCTCCACGTGACGGCACTATTGAAAGGTCTGCAGGCCAACAACCGCACCCAGGCCGCCGTCAAGGCGGCGCGGTATCGTCTCCATAGATTCCGCCGGCTCCTAGGCTGGCGTGGCACTTGCCTCTTCCCCTGGCGCCACGGTGGAAAGCACGCCTGAAAGCTCGCCATCGTCCGCCGGAGCGGCGGCAATTAACGCTAGATGTCGTATCCGCGCACCAATAATATTGCCCGTCTCGCTGGCGATCGCCGATTTCCGCATTCATACCCTGAGGACGCCATGGCCCGTATCCAAAACGTCGAGACCATCCACGTTTCCCTGCCGCTGCGGCGGGAGCACAAATGGGCCGGCCTCACCGAGGACATCGGCGGCTACCTTCTCGTCAAGATGACCGACGAGGAGGGCGGCGCGGGCTGGGGCGAGGCACCGGTTCTCAAGGACTGGGGCGGCGATTTCGGGCGTTATTTCGGGGAATCGCCGGCCATCGCCAAGCTCGTCATCGATACCTACCTGCTACCGGCGCTAAGCGGCGCCGACCCCACCAACATCATCGAGCTCCACGCGCGCATGGACCGGGCCATCAAGGGATATCCCTACTCCAAGGCGGCCGTCGAGTTCGCCGCCTACGACCTGGCCGGCCGGCAGCTCGGCGTTCCCGTTTACACCCTGTTGGGCGGCCGGGCGCGCGACGCCATCCCCATGGCCCATTCCATCGGCCTCATCGACTTCAAGGAGGCTGAGAAGGAAGTGGCGCAGGTCATCGAGGAAGGCATAAGGACGATCAAGATCAAGATCGGCGTCGATGCCGGGCGCGACGTGGAGATGGTGCGCCGAATTCGCGCCGTGACCGGCGACGGCATCGAGCTCTGCGTCGACGCCAACAACGGCTACACCACGCCCGGCCAGGCCATCCGCGCCATCAAGGCCATGGAGGCCCACAACATCAAGTACGCCGAGCAGCCGGTCGAGGGGGCGGCGCGGCTGGCCCAGGTGGCGCGCGCCGTCGACGTGCCCATCATGGCCGACGAGAGCGCCTGGAACGCCCACGACGTCATCGACCTCGCCGAAAGACGCGCCGCTCAGTACATTTCCATCTACACCACCAAGTCGGGCGGTCTTTTCAAAAGCATGGAGGTGGCGGCGGTGGCGCGGGCGGCGGGCATGCCCTGCAACGTCAACGGGTCCATCGAAACCGGCATCGGCAATCTGGCCAACGTCCAGCTTTCCGCCGCCGCCCCCGCCGTGACCCTGGCTTGCGTCTACGGCGTCTCGACGCCGCGCGAGGCGCAATTGGGACAGCTCGCCTGCATCTATTATCTGGATGACCTCCTGACCGAGCCAATGACCCTGATCGACGGCGCCCTCCGGGTTCCGGACGGGCCGGGCATGGGCATGGAGGTCGACCTCGAAAAAGTCGCCAAGTACACGTTGCCCGACAATGCCTGACATCAAAACCGTCGCCGTTCTCGGATCGGGCCATGGCGGCTGCGCCGCCGCCGCCGATCTGACACTCAGGGGATTCGACGTACGCATGCACGTGCGCCGCCCCGACAAGAGGGCCGCTCTCGCCGGCGGCATCACAGTCACCGGCGAACGTGAGGGGACCGCCACCCCGGCGCTGATGAGCGCCGACCTGGCCGAGGTCGTGGACGGCGCCGACCTGGTGATGCTGGTGGTCCCGGCGCGCGCCCACGGGGACTACGCCAGGGACTTGGCGGCGCTCCTGCCGGCGGGCTCGGTGGTCATGCTCAACCCCGGACACACCGGCGGCAGCCTCGACTTCGCGCATGGCTTTCGCACGGCCGGCGGTCCTCCCATCACGATCTGCGAGACGACGACGCTGACCTATATCTGCCGCATGGAGGGCGCCGCCGAGGTGGCCATCTACCGCGAGGTCCGCAACCTGGGGTTCGCCGCCCTGCCGGCGCCCGAGACGGTACCCCTGGCCCGCCGCGTTCGTCCGCTGTTCGCCAACATCATTCCCGCCGCCAACGTGCTGGAAACCGGGTTTATGAACATCAACGCCGTGCTGCACGTCGCCGGGTGCGTCATGAACGCCGGCTGGATCGAGTTCACCGGCGGCGGATTCCTCTTCTACCGCGAGGGCATCACGCCCGCCGTCGGGCGCGTCATGGAGGTCCTCGACGACGAACGCCTGGCGGTGGCGCGCCGCCTCGGCATCGACGTCCCGGCGTTCATCGACTTCTTCTGCGAGGCCGGCCTGACCACGGAAGAGGCGCGGCGCTCCCGCTCCATCCACCGCGCCGCCGTCGAAAGCGCCCCCAACAAGACGATCGCGGCACCCCAGTCCCTCGATCACCGCTACGTGCACGAGGATGTCGGCTATGGCCTCGTACCCATGGCCGAGATCGCCGGATTGGCCGGCGTCGAGACACCGGTGACGGACTCGCTGATCACGCTGAGCATCACCGGCACCGGCATCGACTTTCGCGAACAGGGACTGACCCTGGCCAAGATGGGATTGGAGGGGATGTCCACCGACGCCCTCCTCGACGTGATCAACAAGGGGTTACCCGATTGACCGGCGGGCATCGATCGAAACTGGAGGTAAAGGAATGAAAGCGGACGCCGTCAAGCGCCAGCGCGCCGTCATGCGCCAACACGGCTGGGACGCGATGATTGCCATTTCGCCGGAGAATTATGCGTTCACGGCCGGCTACATCGTCCCCACCCAGCCCCTCTTGCGCTGGCGTCACGCGCTTTCGGTGGTTCCCGCCAAGGGCGATCCGGCGCTCATCTGCGTCGACATGGAGGAGACCACGGTCAGGGGCAGGTCGCCGGACGCCGAGCTGCGCACGTGGGCCGAGTTCGGTGGCAACGCCATGCAGACTCTGGCCGGGTTGCTGAGCGACATGGGCTGCGCCGAAGGCACCGTGGGCATCGAATTCAACTACCTGCCGGCGGCCGACTACCTCGATCTTTGCAAAAGGCTGCCCAAGGCGACGATCGCCGACTCGGCACCCGTTTTCGACGAGCTCCGCATGATCAAGACGCCGGACGAGATCGAGCTGTTGCGCCGTCTGTCACGCTTGGCCGACAAGGGGATCGCCGATGCCTACGGGTCTGTGCGGGCGGGCAGCACCGAGATGGACATCGCGCGCGCCCTGATCGGCAACATCTACGCGGCCGGCGCCGAGAACTTCACGCTGCTCATCGTCGCCACCGGCGAGCGCAGCCAGCTTCCCAACGTCGGGCCCACCGAGCGCAAGCTGCAAGCACAGGATATCTGCCGCGTCGAAATATTCCCCATCATCAGCGGCTATCACGCCGGCATCTGCCGCACCGCCACGGTCAAGGCGCCGCCGCCCGAGGCCGAGCGCATCTGGGCCAACCTCACCGAATGCAAGCACCTCATCCTCGACATGATCAAGCCGGGCGCCAGCACCCGCGCCATCTACGAGGCCTATCTCGCGAAGTTCGGCGAACTCGGCCTGCCGCCCATCGATTTCGTCGGCCACGGCATCGGCCTGCACCTGCACGAGGAGCCCTATCTCGGCAAGTTCGGCGACGGACCGTTGGAGGCCGGCATGGTGCTCGGCATCGAGCCCTTGTGCTACCGCACGGGCTTCGGCTTCGGCATGCAGAACAAGGACCTCGTACTGGTTACGGAAACGGGCTCGGAGCTTCTCTCCGACGTCACCGACACCGACACGCCGATCACCGTTGAATAGGAAAGGAACCGCCGTGGCCGGCGCATGCGACATCCTGATCGCCGGCAACGCGCGCGCCGCCTTCGAGGTGCCGGACGACATGTCGATCACCGAGGACAGCCGCGCCGTCTACCCCCCGAAGGCGCGCCGCGAAATCGCCGCCCACAGCCCCAAGCTGGCCGAGGGCTTCCGCGTCGACGACCTGGTACAGGCCTACGCCGACATGATGGAACTACGCGGGAAGTTGAAAGGATGAGGGAAGCGGTCACGTCGAGGGCACGATTGGAGGTAGGATAATGGAGAATTTCACACCCTGGAGTGCCTTGGCCGGGGGCGCAATGATCGGGCTTTCGGCCCTGATTTTGATGCTCGGGCTGGGCCGCGTTGCCGGGATTTCCGGCATCGCAGGCGGGCTTCTGCGACCCGACCGGCGAGAACTGCCCTGGCGCGGCGCTTTTGTCGTCGGCCTGGTGCTGGGGCCAGTGCTGTACGTCGCTGTCTCCGGAGCACCCGTGGCGCTCGAGGTGAGCGGCAATTTCGCGGTGCTCGTCAGCGGCGGCCTTCTGGTCGGCTTTGGCACCCGTCTGGGCAGCGGTTGCACCAGCGGACATGGTGTCTGCGGCCTGGCTCGGCTGTCGCCCCGTTCGCTGGCGGCAACGGTGGTGTTCATGGTGACGGCGGGTCTGGTGGTGTTCGCGGCCCGGCACGTGGTCTAGAGCAAATCCCGAGCAAACTGAAACAGTTTGCGACGACGTATTTGCGTAACATCAATAAGTTAGAGCGTCTTTCGTGAACCCTTGTGAACGAAAAATGCTCTAGAAGCCCTGAAGGACATGAAGGACATGAAGGCGGTTTTCGTCGCGCTGGCGGCCGGGCTCTTGTTCGGCGTTGGGCTGTTCGTGTCGCAGATGAGCAACCCGGCCAAGGTGTTGGGTTTTCTCGACGTGGCCGGAAGTTGGGACCCCAGTCTCGCCTTCGTGATGGGCGGCGCGCTGGCGGTGGCGGCCCTCGGCAACCGGATCGCCCGGTCGCTGCCGGCGCCCCTCGCCGCCGGCAACTTTCAATGGCCGACATCGCGCGACATAGATGCCCGCCTGATTGGCGGCGCCGCCCTGTTCGGGGCGGGATGGGGGCTGGTGGGTTTCTGTCCGGGGCCGGCGCTGGCCGGTCTCGGCTTCGGACTGTGGCCGGTGGCCTTGTTCATCGTGGCGATGTTGGCCGGCATGGCCGCGTACGCATTTCTGTTGCCGACGCCTCGGACCCCTATCAAGGTGGCTTGAGTCGGGACCCCGATTGTCGGCGGCGACGAGATACGGACGCCGAGTCCCATGGCGCCGGCCAATTAGCCCCAATAGACCTATCACCAACCGGGAGGAAACGCGATGATCGTCGAACAGCGGGTCTACACCATCAAGACATTGAAGATGCCGGAGTATCTCGCCTACTACCGGGATCACGGCCTGTCCATTCAGGAGGAGATACTGGGCAACCCGGTCGGCTTCTTCACCACCGAGGTCGGCGCCCTCAACCAGGTGACGCTGATGTGGGGCTACTCCAGCCAGGCCGACCGCGAGCAACGCCGGGAGCGGCTTCTCAAGGACCCGCGCTGGCAGGCCTACATGGAGAACCTGCCGCCGTTGATCGAGCGCCAGGAAAACCGCATCCTGGTGCCGACCGATTTTTCGCCGATCCGGTGAGCGGCACCCAATCTTCTTCTGACAAACCGGGCCGAAAACGCTAAATTCCCCACCCTGGGCCGGCGGTGTGCCGGCGGCCCGGCAATAACGCTTGCCGCAAGGAGGACGCTGAAAGAATGGCGGCCTACATACGCCCGACGACCCTCGACGAAGCGCTGGAAGCCCTTGGAACCGGCCCCCTGACCATCCTCGCCGGCGGCACCGATCACTATCCGGCCAGGGTCGGGCGGCCCCTCGACGAGGACGTGCTCGACGTCTCCGCCATCGGCGGCCTCGGCGCAATCGAGGAACTGGACGGCCACTGGCGCCTCGGCGCCACCGCCACCTGGAGCGACGTTATCGAGGCCGACCTGCCGCCCTGTTTCGACGGGCTCAAGCTGGCCGCCCGCGAGGTCGGCGGCGTGCAGATCCAGAACGCCGGCACGGTCGCCGGCAACGTCTGCAACGCCTCGCCGGCGGCCGACGGCGTGCCGCCGCTGCTCACCCTCGAGGCCGCCGTCGAGGTGCGCTCCCGGGACGGCGCCAAGGACGTGCCGCTGGCCCATTTCATCGCCGGCAACCGGCGCACCGTGCTGGAGCCCGGCGAGATGGTGACAGCGCTCCTCGTGCCCAAGCCCGAGTCGCGTCGCGCCGTCAGCCATTTCCTGAAGCTGGGCAGCCGCAAGTACCTGGTCATTTCCATCGTCATGGCGGCGGCGGCGGCCGAAATCGCCGACAACGGCACCATCGTGCGGGCGCGCGTCGCCGTCGGCGCCTGCTCCGAGGTGGCGCAACGCCTGCCGGCCCTGGAAGACGCCCTCGCCGGGAGCACCTTCGGCGCCGGCCTTGGCGAGATCGCCGAGGCCGCCCATCTGACCTCCCTCGACCCCATCGACGACGTGCGCGGCAGCACCGAATACCGGCGCGACGCCGCGTTGACCCTGGTGCGCCGCACCCTCGACGAATTGGCGGCGGGAACATGAGCGGCGACGCGGCAACCGAGGCCCACACGGGCTCCATCGCCTTCACGGTCAACGGACGACCCGTCGCGGTCGCGGCTGCGCCGATCACGCGGCTGGCCGACGTGCTGCGCGACGAGCTCGGGCTGACCGGCACCAAGATCGGCTGCAACGCCGGTGACTGCGGGGCGTGCACGGTGCTCCTGGACGGCCGCCAGGTGTGCGCCTGCATGGTCGCCGTCGGGCAGGCAGAGGGACGCGCCGTGACCACAGTTGAAGGACTCACCGAGGGACTCGCAGAAGGCACCGAACTCAACGCGCTGCAGGCCGCATTCCGCCGCCACGGCGCCGCCCAATGCGGCATCTGCACGCCGGGCATGCTGATGGCCGCCACCGATCTCCTGGCGCGCCACCCGACGCCCGACAGGGCCCAGGTGATGGATGCCCTGGGCGGCGTGCTGTGCCGATGCACCGGCTATATCAAGATCGTCGAGGCGGTGCTCGACGCCGCCGGTGCCGACAACACCGTCGAGCCGGCGGCGGGTGCCGCCGTCGGCGCATCCATCTCGCGCATCGACGCCCTCGCCAAGCTGACCGGCACCGACCCGTTCGCCGCCGACGCCATACCCGCCGACGCCCTGTGGCTGCGTGTCGTGCGCTCACCCCACGCCCGGGCGCGCTTCGCCGTCGGCGACCTGGAACCCTTCTTGGCGGCGCATCCGGGGCTGGTGCGCGTGATGACCGCCGAAGACATCCCCTTCAACGGCCACGGCATCAACCCCGCCATCAAGGATCAGCCGGTGCTCGCCGACGGCGTCGTGCGCTACCGCGGCGAGGCGGTAGTGGCGCTGGTCGGCGAACGAACCGCCATCGCCGCCATCCGCGACGAGGAACTGCCCATCCACTACGAGCCGGACGAGGCCGTCACCGACGTGGCGGCGGCCATGAAGGAGGACGCGACCCTGGTCCAGGAAGACAAGTCCGGCAACTTGCTCATCGAGGGCTACGTGACCAGGGGCGACACCGAGGGCGCGCTCGGGCAGTGCGCGGCGGTGGCCGAGGGCGATTTCGAGACCGCCTACGTCGAGCACGCCTACATCGAGATCGAGGCGGGCTGGGCGCGCCGCATCGGCGAACGCCTCGAGCTGCACGTCACCACCCAGGCCCCCTACATGAACCTCGAAGAAGTTGCCAACATTCTGCGGATCTCCGAGGACCGCGTACGCATCGTGCCCACCGCGTGCGGCGGCGGTTTCGGCGGCAAGCTCGACGTCCACCTGCATGGCGTGCTGGCGGTGGCGGCCATGGCCGCCGAGCGCCCGGTGGCGGCGGTCTACGACCGCCCCGAGAGCATGGCGTCGTCGACCAAGCGCCATCCATCGACGATCCACGCGCGCCTGGGCTGCGACCGCTTCGGCATCCTGCAGGCGATGGAAATGGAGGCCGACTTCAACACCGGCGCCTACGCTTCCTTCGGCCCGACGGTGGCGAGCCGGGTGCCGGTGCACGCCTCCGGCCCCTACAAGATTCCCAATCAGCGCGCCAGGGGCCAGGCCATCCTCACCAACGGCCCGCCGGCCGGCGCCTTCCGCGGCTTCGGCGTGCCCCAGGCCGCCATCGCCCACGAGACCCTGATCGACGACCTGGCGGAGAAGCTCGGCATCGACCGCCTGGAACTGCGCCTCAGGAACGCGCTGCGCCACGGCGATACCATCGGCACCGGCCAGGTGCTGGAAGCCAGCGTCGGCATGGCCCCCTGCCTGGAGGCCCTCGAGCCGGGCTGGGAGGCGGCCCTGCAAGAGGCGGCGGCGTTTAACTCCAAGAGCAGCGGGGCGGTGCGCCTGGGCGTCGGCGTCGGCACCATGTGGTACGGCATCGGCCAGACCGGGCTGCCCAACCCGTCGGCCATGCATGTGGTGCTGAACAACGACGGCACCATCACGCTGTTCAACGGCGCCGTCGACCTCGGCCAGGGCTCGACCACCGTCATCGTCCAGATCTGCGCCGACGCCATCGGCGTGCCGGTCGAAAGCATCGGGCTGGTCATCGGCGACACCGACTGCACCAGGGACGCCGGCAAGAGCTCGGCGTCACGCCAGACCTTCATCTCGGGCAAGGCGGCGCAAATCGCCGGCGACGACCTGCGCAGGAAGATCCTGGCCCGCGTCAACGCCGGCGCGGACTCGCGGATCAAGATCGATGGCGCGGTGGTCAAGGTGGACGACGGTGGCGCGACCCACGAGATCGACTTGAGTTCCCTGCCCGCCACCGGCGACGACGACGGCGAGGTGCTGAGGGGCGAGGGCTTCTTCGACCCGCCGACCACCGCACTCGACGACAACGGACAGGGCATTCCCTACGCCACCTACGGCTTCGCCGCGCAAATGGCGGTGGTCGAGGCGGACACCGCGCTGGGCACCGTAAAAGTCCTGAAAATCATCGCCGCCCACGATGTCGGACGCTCGATCAATCCCCAGCAGGTAGTCGGGCAGATCCACGGCGGCACCGCCCAGGGCCTCGGCCTGGCACTCTTGGAAGAATATATTCCGGGCCGCACCGAGAACCTGCACGACTACCTCATCCCCACCTTCGGCGACATGCCGGAGATGGAGGTCATCCTCGTCGAGGACCCGGAGCCGCTTGGGCCTTATGGCGCCAAGGGGGTCGGCGAGCCCGGCCTGATCGCCACCGCGCCGGCCATCCTGGGCGCCATCCGCCACGCCACCGGGGCGCGGCTCACCCGCGTCCCGGTACTGCCGCACCGCCTGCGCGCCGCCATCCTCGAACGGGCTTGAGAGTCCGGCCGATAATGTATTGTGTGTTTTCAAAGCCTTGTGTTCGTGCCCCCGGTAGGAGAGGCGGCCGCCGTGATGCTGGAGCATCACAAGGGCGCCTCGACGCATCGGGGCGCGAACACAAGGCTTTGAAAACACACAATACATTATCGGCCGGACTCTGAAGGAAGCCTGGCGGTTGCCCCAACCACCCGCAACGCCCGAAGACATCCTCATCCAGGGCGCACTGGTCATCGACGGCACAGGGGCACCGGGGCACCGCACGGACGTGGCGCTCAGGGACGGGCGTATCGCCGCCGTCGGCGACGACATCACGGCGGGCGGAGCACGCGTCATCGAGGCCAGGGGCCTGGTCGTAGCGCCCGGCTTCATCGACATCAAGACCCATTCCGACTTCACCCTGCCCCTCATGCCCCAGGCCGAGAGCAAGGTACGCCAGGGAGTGACCACCGAGGTCATCGGCCATTGCGGGTTCTCGGTGGCGCCGGCCCTGCCCGGCAAGGCCGAGGCGCTGGCCCGCTACCTGGGGCCGAGCGCCCCGTGGCTCGATTTCCGGGAGACCTCGTTCGCCGAGTACGCGGCGGGTTATCCGCCGACCTCGGTCAACGTCGCCATGCTGGTCGGCCACAACACGCTCAGGCTGATGGCCATGGACATGGAGGACCGGCCACCCGAGGCGGCCGAGCTCGACCACATGAAAGAGCTGCTCGCCGAAGCCCTGGCGGCGGGGGCGCTGGGCCTGTCGTCGGGCCTGTTCACGGCGCCCGGGTCTTATGCCGGGGGTGAGGAACTGGTCGAACTCGGCCACCTCCTGAAGCGACACGGGGGACGCTACTTCACCCACCTGCGCGACGAATCGAACGGCGTCTTCGACGCCTTCGCCGAGGCCGCCGAGTTCGGCGCGCGAACCGGCGTCCACGTGCAGATCGTGCACATGAAGCTTTCCGGCACCGACAACTGGGGCGGCGCCGGGCGTCTGCTCAAGGCCTTGGCGGCGGCGCGACGGCGCGGCGGCGCCATCGACTGCGACGCCTACCCCTACACGGCGGCCAGCAATCCGCTGGTCAACCTGCTGCCGGCCTGGCTGCAGGAGGGCGGCGTCGACGCCATGCTCGCGCGCCTCGGCGAAAAGGACGTACGGGCCCGCCTGGCCGAACACGTCGAGGCGCACGGCCTCAACAACTTCGGGCGCATCCCATCGTGGGACGCGGTGCGCGTCTCCATCTCGCCGAACCTGCCCGGGAACGCCGGGCGCACCATCGCCGACATGGCGCGCCAAGGGGGCACCGAGCCCTTCGCCGCGGCCCTCGACTACATCGTCGCCGACCGCGGCCAGACCCGGGTGCTGGTGACATCGATGTCCGAGGACGACGTCGGCGCCTTCGTCGCCTCGCCCGACGTTCTGGTCGGCTCCGACGGCAATTCCGTGGCCCCTGACGGCGTCACCGGCCAGGGACGGCCCCATCCTCGTTTCTACGGAACCTTCGCGCGCATCCTCGGCCACTACGTGCGCGACCTCGGGCTCTTGTCCCTGGAGGACGCCATCCGCAAGATGACCGGCGCCACGGCAACCGCGCTCGGCATCGCCGATCGCGGCGTGCTCGGCGTTGGCACCCGCGCCGACGTGACCATATTCGATGCCGCCAGGATCGCCGAGCGCGCCACCTACGAGGACCCGCACCGCTACGCCGAAGGCATTTCCACGGTCATCGTCAACGGCCAGCCGGTGTTCGAGGACGGCGCCCACACCGGCGCCCTGCCCGGCCACGTGCTCGGTCGCGACCCGGCGGCGGATGCGCCGTGAGGCGGGGCCTCCTCGCCGCCGGCCTGATGCTGGGGCTCGTTCTCGGGAGCTGGGGAAGGCCGGCGCCGGGCGGCGACGATCCCCCTTCCTTTGACGGGATCGACAACCAGTTCATAGAGCTTCGCCCGTTGGAAAAGCCGCCGCTCGCGCCGATCACCAGGGGGGACGGGCGCACCGTCGATCTCGGCGATTTCCGGGGCCGGGTCGTGCTGTTGAACATCTGAGCCACCTGGTGCGAACCCTGCGTCTGGGAGATGCCCGCCCTCGATCGGCTGCAGGGGGCGCTTGGGCAGAACCGCTTCGAGGTCGTGGCCCTTTCCATCGACCGCGACGGCATGGCTGCCGTGGTTCCGTTCTTTCGCCGGTACGGTCTCAAGCACCTGGGGATGTACCTTGATCCCAGACGGCGCACGGCCTACACCAATGCCGCCAACCCGAACGGCGCCGCCTTTCCCTTCTACGGCCTGTCGATTACTTATCTGATCGACCGCCAGGGCCGGGTCGCGGGCTACGTGACGGGCCCCGCCGAATAGGATTCAAAGGACGCCAAACGACTCATCCGGCACTACATCGAGCACCCAGAAGACTGAGCGCTTGGCGGCCCCTGGAGTGGCCCCTACTCGGCGGCCTCGGCGGCGCCCTCGAGCATGCCGAAATCGCGCAGAATTTTTTCAAGCTGAGCGTGGTCCTCGCCCTCCAGCATGCGCAACGGCTTGCGGGGCGGTCCCATGTCGAGGCCGAGGATGTCGAGGCCGGTGTGGGCGACGCGCACGTGGCTTTTGTCGCACAGGAACCTCAAGAGCGGATAAAACTGGTCGAAGTATTGCCTGGCCGCCACCACGTCCTTCTTGTCAACCGCCAGGTCGAAGAGCTTGACGCACTGCGCCGGGCTTAAGGCACCCATGCCGCCGAACCAACCGTCGGCACCCGCCGAAAAGTGTTCGAGCGCCATGGAATCCCAGCCGCAGAACACGGTCATGACGTCGCCGGTGAGTTTCCGGATCTCGGTGACCCGGGTCAGATCCGCCGAGCTTTCCTTGCAATAGCGGACGTTGTCGAAGTCCTCGGTCAGCTTGGCCAAGGTTTCCGGCATGATGTCGGTGCCCGTCGTCCACGGGTTGTTGTAGACGCAGATGGGGATGCTGATGGCCTCGGAGATGGCGGCGTAATGAGCGTATACCTCGTCTGGCGTCAACGGCCAGTAGGTGATGGGCACGACGATGACGCCATCGGCGCCAACGCTTTCGGCATGTTTCGACAGACGCACCGCCGCAGTTGTCGTCATGGCGCCGGTTCCCGCTATCACGGGGACGCGGCCTCCCGTGTGCTCGACCGACACCTCGACGACCTGGCGGCTCTCATCCTCGCTCAAGGAACCGATCGAGCCTGTACTGCCGATGACCGCCATGCCGTGCACGCCCTGGCCGATCTGGTAATCCAGGTAGCGGCGCAGGCGATCGAGATCGATGGACTCGCCGTCGTCGGTGGTCGGGGTCGCGTTGAACGCAAAGAAACCCCTGAATTTCTTGGCTGTCATCACCTTCCTCCCCTTGCTTGCTTTCTGAGACATCACATGTTCGCACTTCGCCGGCCAAGAAAAAAGAAGCGGCTACGCGGCCTCGGCGCGGTGGGCGGCGACCAGGGCCTTCATGGTATGGAAGCGGAAATCTGGCGTCGCCTCGGGGGCGGGAGTGGTGCTGCTCTCACCGGCCGTCCCGTGGCGGTCGATCCAGCACGAGACGAGACCCAGTTCCTTGGCCGGCCCGTGATCGTGATAGAGGCTTTGCGCCGTATGCAGGATGTCCGCCTTGGCGACGCCCATGGCGCCCAGCTTGTCCAGCATGTAGTGGAAATTCCCGAGATCCGGCTTGTAGGAGCCGATGTCTTCGGCGGTGAAGACGGCGTCGAAGGCGACGCCCAACTTTTCGTTGGAACGGACGAAGGAGGCGCGGTCAATGTTCGACAGGATCACCAGCTTGTAGTGCTCCTTGAGATAGGCCAACGCCACGGGACTATCGGGAAAGGTCGGCCACTCACCGACCGAGGCACCGAAGGCCCGGGCATCGGCGTCCGACACCGCGACTCCAAAATCGGCGGCCATACCGCGCAGGGTCTCGGCCAGGATTTGCGGGTAAAGCATGGCCGGATTTACCTCCTGCACCCGATGTTCGTTGCGGTTGAAGGCGTCGAACAGGGCGGCCGGTGCGGCGTCCAGGCGGCTCGCCTCGGCCCAGGCACCGAGAGCCGTGCCCATTCCCGCCTCCCAATCGATGAGGGTGCCGTAGCAGTCGAAGGTAAGGGTCGTGAAGTCGCTGAGCTTCATTGGACCTCCGCCACGATGGGTGGGACCGACGTTCTTCCGGCGTTGCAATACTAGCATGCTCGGACGGGGGGGGGCTTGTTGCCCTGTTTTGGCCCGCGTGACCGGCTCGTGCATATGCCAGTGTCCTGGCTCAGAACTTCTCCCGCCACGGCCTGAGGTCAACTTCGTGGCTCCAGGCGCTACGATGTTGAGCATGGGTCCGATAGTAGGCCTCGGCGATGGCGTCGGGCGACAGCAGGCCGTCAGCGGCGGCGCGCTCGGGCGCCCTCTGGCGGGTGCGTTCGTTGTCGATTCCGCCGTCGATCACGAAGTGGGCGACGTGGATACCCAGCGGCCCCAGCTCGCGCGCCATGCTCTGGGCCAACGCCCGCAGACCGAACTTGCTGGCGGCGAAGGCGGCAAAACCGTTGCCGCCGCGCAGACTGGCCGTGGCGCCGGTGAAGAGGATCGAGCCCCGGCCCCGCGCAACCATGCACCGCGCCGCTTCGCGGCCGACGATCATGGCGCCCAGGCAGGACACCCGCCACGCCCCCTCGAACTCGGCGCTTTCCATGTTGAGAATACTTTTGACGACGCGCTGGCTGGCGTTGTAGATGGCCACCTCGAGGGGCCCCAGATCGGCTTCCACTTGCTCCATGAGTTGCACCACCGCCGACTCGTCGGTGCCGTCCACCACGTAGACGCGGGCGGTTCCGCCGGACGCCTCGATGCCCTCGGCAATGGGCGCCAGCTTGCCGGCGTCGCGCGCCGCCATGGCGACCTTGTGCCCGGCCTCAGCGAAACGGCGGCACAGGGACGCCCCCAGGCCGGACCCCACGCCCATGACCAGCACGCTCCCGGGCTCCTTCATCGGCTCTTTTCTTTCCCGTACCTGAACGACGGCTCCGGCGGACGCCGTCGCCAGCCTTCCCAGGGTCGATGAACGGGGCACTTGGCGTCAAGTCTCGTGACGGGTGGTATGGACATTGGGCGCCGGAAAGGTATTGATTGCCGGCAGATCGGGAGGCGCGTCGGGATGGACGTTCGGCACTACGACTGGTTGGCATTTCACGCCGGGCGGACACCCGGCAAACTGGCGCTCGTCGACCTCGAATCGGGCCGCCGGTTCACCTATGGCGAGTTCAACGGGCGGGCCGGGC
>DASCNF010000236.1:0-12027 GCA_036011345.1 Rhodospirillales bacterium
CATTTACATGGGTATCGCCACGCCCACCGAGGCGGCGGCCATCGGCTGCGCCCTCACCTTGATGATCGCTGGTGGTTACCGGCTGCTTACCCGCGACGTCATGAAGCGGGCCCTGATCGGCAGCGTCAAGACCAGCACCATGGTTCTGTGCATCTTCTGGGGCGCCAAGCTCATGGGCATCTACCTGACCTACCAGCAGATTACCGCCAAGTTGGCCCATATGGTGCTGTCCCAGGGGCTTTCCCCCTTCGCCGTACTTATGCTCGTGGTCGTTCTGTACCTAGTCCTGGGCATGCTTATGGATGCCCTGGCGGCCATGGTCATGACCCTTCCCCTGACCTTCCCCATCGTCATGGCTCTGGGCTACGACCCCATCTGGTACGGCGTCCTCCTGACCATGCTCATCGAGGGCGGACTGCTGACGCCTCCGGTGGGCATGAATCTTTTCATATTGCAGGGGCTTCGGCCCGAGTATCCCTTCATCGACTTGATCAAGGGCGCGGCACCTTTCTTCCTGATGCTCGTCTTGGTCATTTTCGTGGTCATCGCCTTCCCCGAATTGATCACCTTCCTGCCGCAAACCATTTTCGGCGGCGATTGAGCCAACCATGAGTGGAGAACCCGGTATGGGAGAAAAAACATCTTCGCATGAACACCACGCCGTCGGCAGGGTGGTCCGGCGCAAGGACGGCCTGGCCAAGGTCACGGGAGCCGAGCAGTTCTCTCACGATATCGACCTCCCTCGCATGTGGTATGGGCGGGTCATCCGCAGCCCCCACGCCCACGCCAGGATCCTGTCCGTGGACACCGCCGAGGCCGAGGCCATGGGCGCGGTCTGCCTGACCTACGCCGACGTCCCCAAGCTCAAGTACAACGAACGCATCGTCAGCACGCCCCCCTTCCTCTATCGGGACCGCCAGGTCCTGGCCGACAAGGCGCGGCACGTCGGCGAGGCCTTCGCCGCCGTGGCCGCGCCCAGCGAGGCCCTGGCCGAAAAGGCGGTGCGGGCGTTGAAGGTCAAGTATGAGCCACTGCAGATCATCACCAGCGTCGAGGACGCCATGCGGCCCGGCGCCGATCCCATCCACGACACCGTGCGGCTCGAGGACGCCGAGATCCCCATCGAGAACAACGTCGCCGTCAGGCGCAACGTCGAGGTGGGAGACATCGAGGCCGGCTTCGCCGAATCCGAGTTCATCATCGAGCGTGAATACTCAACCCAACCCGTCTACCACGCCCAGATGGAGACCAAGGCGGTGACTTGCCGGCCCGAGCCGGACGGCGGGATCACCGTCTGGCCCTGCACCCAGTCCATTCACAACACCCGCCAGTTGCTGGGGGAGATCTTTGAAATCCCCCTCCACAAGATAAACGTCAAGAAGATAGCCATGGGCGGCTCCTTCGGCTCAAGCATCCAGATGAACTCGGTGATCCCCATCTGCGTCGGGTTGGCGCTCAAGTCCCGCCATCCGGTGAAGCTAGTCACCACCCGGGAGGAGGACATCCACGACCATGTCCGTTATCCGACCAACATCCGCCTGAAGCTGGGCTTGAAGAAGGACGGCACGCCGGTCGCCGGGCACATGCACGCCGTCGTCGAAATCGGTGCCCACAACATCCAGGCCTTCCCCTTCCTGGGCGGGCTGGCCGGTTTCTGGGCGTCGCTTTACCGGCTGCCGCACATGAAATACGAAGGCATTGCAATCTACACCAACAAGACGCCGACCTGCGCCATGCAGGGATTCGGGGCGCCCCAGGTTACCTTCGCGGTCGAAAGCCTGATGGACGAGATCGCCCACGAGCTGGGCGTCGATCCGGTCGAATATAAGCTGCGCCATTATATCGGGCTGGGAGGGACCTTCTGGGGCCAAGGGCCGGCGGTCAAGTCCATCATCCGCAGCGACGGGGTGTCCGAACTGCTGCGTATCGGCGCCGAGAGAATCGGCTGGAAGGACCGCCATGCACCGGGGTCCCAGACCGGACGCTACCGGCGGGGCATCGGGATGGCGCGCGGCTTCCACACCAGCGGCGTCGGCCACCCCAAGGCCACCGGGGCCGAGATGATCGACTATTCGGGGGCCATCGTGAAGATCAACGAGGACGGTTCCGTCGACGTCGCCCAATCCCTGGCTGATCACGGCGGCGGAACCCTGGAGGCCATCGCCAAGATCGTGGCCGAGGAACTGGGAGTGCCCATCGACATGGTCGGCATGTCCCCGGTCGATACGCGGACGTCCATCTACGACGTCACCACCCACGCCACGCGGGGCGTCTACGCCGGGGGTGCAGCGGCTCACAAGGCGGCGCGCACGGCCAAGGGCATCCTCCTGGATTACGCCGGCCGGGTCCTCGACGTGCTGTCCGATTCGCTGGTCGTCGAGCCGGAACCCCAACTGGGCCAGGGGGTCATCTATTGCCCCAACCTGCCCGAGAGGCGGATCACCGTCGGCGAATTGGCGAAGCTGTGCCAGCTCAACAGTTGGGGCACCATCTCGGCCGTCGAAAGCGTGCGCCAGGTCAACTGCCCACCGGCCTACGTGATCTACTACGTGGAGGTAGAGGTCGATACCGACACCGGCAACGTGAAGACCTGCCGCGCCGCTCTGGGAAGCGACTGCGGCACGGTGGTCAATCCCGACCTGGCGGCGGGCCAGCTCATCGGCGGGCTGTCGAAGGGATCGGGCTACGCCCTCATCGAGGAAGCCCAGTGGGACCCCGAAACCGGGGAACTCCTGAACCGGGGCTTCTGGGTTGACGGCAAGACGCCGGCAATGGGCGAGATGCCGCCCCTGGAGGACATCCACACCTTCTTCTCCGATACCTACGAACCCAGCGGACCCTTCGGGGCCAAGGGCCTGGGCGAGGCGTCCTCCAATCCCTGCGCCGGGGCCTATGCCAACGCCCTCTACAACGCGCTCGGCGTCCGCTTCTACCAGTTGCCGGTGACGCCGGAGAAGGTTCTTGCCGCCCTTGCCCGGGAGGACGCGGCATGACCGCCAGAACAACCATAGTCAAGTGAGGCGCCGGTCAATGTACCAACCCACCAATACCCATATCCTGGTGCCCGAGTTCGAATACGAACGGCCGGAGACCCTGGACCAGGTGTTCTCGCTCCTCGAGGAACACGGCGCCACGGCGCGCCTGATCGCCGGGGGCACGGACATTCTCGTGCAGATGAAGCTGGAGCGGACGGCCCCGGCCTGCCTGATCAGCCTGGACCGGGTCGAGGAACTGGGCGGCATCGCCGATGACGATGGCCTCGTCATCGGCGCCACCACGGCCATTCGCAACCTTGCCGCCTGCGAGACGGCGCGCCGCGGCTACGCCGCCCTGGTCGAGGCCTGCCGATCCTTCAGCACCACCACCATTTCCGTCATGGGAACAGTCGGCGGCAATCTTTGCAACGCCTCGCCGGCCGCCGATACGACGCCGCCGCTCCTGGTCTTCGACGCCAGCGCTATTGTAGTTTCGCGCCAGGGCGAGCGCCGGCTTCCCCTGAAAGAGTTCTTCACCGGCCCCGGCGAGACGGCGCTCGGCAAAGGCGAGATCCTGCGCGCCGTGCGCCTCGCCGTACCGGCCCCGGGAATGGCCAGCGCTTTCCTCAAGATCGCCCGCGTCGAGGCCGATATCGCCAAGGTCAACGCGGCGGTCGCCCTGACGCGGGATGGGCGGCAGGTGGCCCAGGTGGCGATCGCTCTGGGCGCCGTCGCCCCGGTCCCCATGCGGACACGCCGCGCCGAGGCGGCGCTGGCCGGCCGCGTCTTCGATTCGGCGGCCCTCGCCGAGGCGATGCAACTGGTGGAGGAGGAGATCGCCTCGATCACCGATGTCCGCGCCACGGCGGAATACCGCAGACACGCATCCGGCGTTATCGTGCGCGATGCCTTGAGAACCGCCTGGCGGCGGGCCGGCGGAGGGGAACCTCAATGAAACCGAGAACCATCAGCTTCACGCTCAATGGCGAGCCACGAGAGGTCATGGTCTGTCCCAACGACCTGCTCCTGAACGTGATCCGCGACCACGAACTGCTGAAGGGCACCAAGTACGGCTGCGGCATCGGCGAGTGCGGGACGTGCACGGTTCAAGTGGACGGCAAACCCGTTCTGTCCTGCCTGACGCTGGCGGTGGCCGCCGACGGGTGCCAAGTGGTGACCATCGAGGGCTTGGCCGGGGGCGGCAGGCTCGATCCGGTTCAGGAGGCATTTCTCGATCACGCCGCCGTGCAGTGCGGTTTCTGCACCCCGGGAATGATCATGACCAGCCGCTCGCTGCTCGACGAGATTCCGCAGCCGACAGAGGAAGAAGTTCGGGAATACCTGCGCGGATGCCTGTGCCGGTGCACGGGCTACGCCAGTATCGTCCGGGCCGTGCTGTCGGTGGTCGAAAAAGGGGCTTAGAGCCCATCCGAGGAACGACGCACCCCATTGGGGACGGAGGAGAAAATGAGCAACACCGTTGCCGATATCGCGGTAACCGGCGGGGTTGTCGTCAACAGCCGGGAAATGAAACAGGCCGACGTCTACATCAGCGACGGCCTGGTCGATGGCATGGAACCGGCGGGCAGCGGCCGCCAAGCCAAAAAGACCATCGATGCCGGCGGCCGTTTGGTCCTTCCCGGCATCATCGATGCGCACCTTCATCCGGTCTATGCCGACCGCATCGACACCCTTTCGCAGGCCGCCGTGTGGGGCGGTATCACCACCCTCGTCCCCTATGTGGGAGCGGTCAGGGCGTGGGGCATGGAAGGCGGTCTGGTGGGGGCCATCGACACTTTCATCGAGGAGGGGGAAACCAGTTCGGTCATCGATTTCGGCTACCATTGCAGCCTGGTCGGCGAGAACATCGAGACCATCGCCGAGACCATGCCCAAGCTCATCGACGCCGGGATCACCTCGTTCAAGGGCTTCATGACCTATGCCCGGCGCGGCATGCTGCTGAGCGACGAGGAACTGCTGCGGGTGATGGAACTGGTCACCGAGCACGGTGCCCTGTTCGCGGTCCATGCCGAGAACGGACCCTTGGTCGATTACCTGGAAGACAAGTTCATCGCCGAGGGGAAGGAGACGCCGGAATTCTACCTCCCCTCCCACCCCAACATCGCCGAGGCCGAGGCCGTGTTCCGCGCCCTCACCCTAGCTTCGGCCGTCGGCTGCCCCATGTATCTGCCCCACCTGACCTGCAAGGAGTCGTTGGAGGTGGTGCAGCTGTTCAGGCAGTGGGGCGCGCCGTCACCCCTCTTTGCCGAGACCTGCACCCATTTCCTGACCCTGACCGACGCCGAGATGACGCGCCGCGGCTCCCTCGCCAAGGTGGGACCTCCGCTCAGGCAGCAGGATGACATCGAGGCCCTGTGGCAGGGCGTGGACGAGGGGACGATCGATGTGGTGGCCTCGGATTCCGGCGGCCCCATGATGGAAAAGAAGGAGCCCCTGTTCGAGAAGGTCTTCCAGGCGCCCTTCGGTTTCCCGGGCCAGGAGACCATGTTCACGGTCACCTACGACGAGGGGATCAACCACGGCCGCGTCACCCTGCCGCGCCTGGTCCAGGTGACGACCGAGAACCCGGCCCGGATCTTCGGCCTTTATCCGCAAAAAGGCGTCCTCGAGAAAGGCTCGGACGCCGATCTGGTGATCTTCGATCCGTCCGTCAGGCACCGGGTCGAGGCCGTCAACCAGCACGTCAAGATCGACTACACCATGTACGAGGGGCGGGAATGCCTGGGGGCTCCGGTCCTGGTCATGCAACGGGGAAAGGTGCTCCTGGAGGACGGTGAGCTCAAGGCAACACCGGGCCAGGGGAAGTTCCTGCCCAGGAAACTGATATCCCATTCAGAATAAGGAGCAATAAGATGGAAAAGCGGGAAATCAAGGTCGCGGCCTTACAGATGAAAAGCCTACCGGGTTCCAAGAAGGAAGAAAAACTGGAAAAGATCCTTTCCCTCATCGAGAAGGCGTCGGAGGAAGGCTGCCAGATCATCCTGCCGCCCGAGCTTTGCACCTCGGACTATGAAAGCTTCTACGTCAAGGACACGGCCTTGTTCGCGGAGGCGGAGCCGATCCCCGGACCGTCCACCGACGCGGTCGGTAAGCTGACCAAAAAATACGGCAACTACGTCATCTTTCCCATGTTCGAGTGCAAGGCTCCCGGCATCTACTACAACTCGGCCGTTACGGTGGGGCCCGACGGCACGGTGGTCGGCAACTATCGCAAGACCCACGTCGCCGGGGTCGTGGTGCTGGAGAAACTTTATTTCCGCAGCGGCCAGAAGTTCGAGGTGTGGGAGACTGCTTTCCCGCCGGCCGCCAAGGTGGGAACCATCATCTGCCATGATCGGCGCTATCCCGAGACCTCGCGTATCCTCGCCATGCTTGGCGCCGAGGTCATGTTCTGTCCGACGGCGGCGCCGGGATACGCCGGCGGCGTCCACTGGGAGTTGATCAACCGGGCACGGTCCGTCGATACCGGCATGTACACGGTTTATTCGAACCGCGTCGGCAAGGAATGGGAGAAGGACTATTTTGGCGGCTCGATGATCGTCAGCCCCCAGGGCGAGGTCATCGCCCACGGCAACAAGGAAGAGGACGCCGTGATCTCGGCGGTTCTCGACCTAGCCGAGGTCGACAAGGCACGCATTGCCGTGCCGACGCTTCGCGACATCCGCAACGACTTCTACGTCCGCTATTACAGCCGCCCCAGCTACGACGAACTGATGCCGACCGAGGCCTGACCGGATACCGCCCGTCGCGCCGCGCAGGTGCCTTGATCGAGGCTTGCTGATGACCCGTTACTCGGCGCTCAGCTTGATCCGGAACGCCCTCGCCGGCAACCGAGGCTGGCCCCGCGCCTGGCGGGATGCGGAACCGCGGGCGGAATACGACGTGGTCATCGTCGGCGGCGGCGGACACGGCTTGGCTAGCGCCTACTACCTAGCCAAGGAGCACGGTGTCTCAAAGGTCGCGGTCCTCGAGAAAGGGTACATCGGGGGCGGCAACACAGGCCGCAACACGACCATCGTTCGATCGAACTACATGATCGACGGCAACACCCGCTTCTACGAGTGGTCGATGAAGCTGTGGGAGGGATTGAGCCGCGACCTGAACTTCAACGTCATGTTCTCCCAGCGCGGCCAGCTCAACCTGTGCCATTCCAAGGCGCAGATGGACGCAGCGGCGCGCCGGGGAAACATCATGCGGCTGAACGGCATTGACGCGGAATTGCTTTCCCGGCACGAGGTGCGGCACATGGTCCCCATCCTCGACTTCTCGGATCGGGCCCGCTTTCCCATCCACGGGGCGCTGTGGCAGCAACGCGCCGGCACCGCGCGCCACGACGCCGTCGCCTGGGGCTACGCGCGGGCAGCGGATCGCTACGGTGTCGATATCATCCAGCGATGCGAGGTCACTGGGTTGATCCGCGATCGAGGCCGCATTGTCGGCGTCGAGACCACCCGGGGCCCGATCCGGGCCGGGAAGGTCGGACTGGCCGTCGCCGGACACACCAGTGAACTGACCGCCATGGCCGGGCTCCGGCTTCCCATCGAGACCCACCTTCTGCAGGCCTTCGTGACCGAAGCGGTCAAGCCGGTCCTCGACGTCGTCGTCGCCTTCGGCGCTGCCCATCTCTACGTCTCCCAATCCGACCACGGAGGGCTAGTCATGGGCGGCGACCTCGACGGCTACAACTCTTACGGGCAGCGCGGGGACTTGCCGATCGTCGAGGAAACGATGGCAGCGGTCAAATCGCTGCTGCCCCTCGTATCCCGCCTCAGAATCCTCCGCCAATGGAGCGGCGTCATGGATATGACCATGGACGGCAGCCCCATCATCTGCAAGACCCCTGTCGATGGCCTCTACATCAACGGCGGATGGTGCTATGGCGGTTTCAAGGCGACGCCGGCCTCTGGCTGGTGCTTCGCCCATACCATCGCCAACGATCGGGCGCACGACCTGAGCGCGCGCTTCACCATGGAGCGCTTCCACCGCGGCCATCAACTCGACGAAAAGGGCATGGGGCCGATCCCAGGCGCCCATTGAGAGAACCGGCATGCTGAGAATTGCCTGCCCATACTGTGGCGAACGCGATCAGGTGGAGTTCGCGTACGGCGGCGACGCCAGTGAGGAATTCCCCGAACTCACCAATTCGGACGTCGGGCGCTGGACCGAGTTCGTGTTCGTTCGCGAAAACCCCCGGGGCGCGCACGGTGAGTACTGGCATCACCAGTACGGATGCCGGCAGTGGCTGCGGGTGGAACGCGACACCGTTACTCACCACATTCGGTCGGTGGCCCCGGCCCGCCAGGGCAACCGCACATGACGGACCAACCCGATCGCCTTGGGCAAGGCGGGCGCATCGACCGCTCACGAGCGCTATCCTTTACTTTCGACGGCCGCGCTTATGCCGGCTGGTCCGGTGATACCCTGGCCTCGGCCCTGCTCGCCAACGGCGTCCGACTGGTCGGCCGCAGCTTCAAGTATCACCGGCCCCGGGGCGTTTACGCAGCGGGCATCGAAGAGCCCAACGCGCTGGTCACCTTGCGCAAGGGCGACCGCCACGAGCCCAACGTCGCGGCGACGACCGTCGAGTTGTTCGATGGCTTGGTGGCGGAAAGCCAGAACAGGTGGCCTTCCCTGGGGCTCGACATGCTCGGCGCCATCGACCGCTTGCCGCCGGTTTTCGCGGCCGGCTTCTATCACAAGACCTTCCTCGGGCCGACCCGCAAGGCCTGGATGTTCTACGAGCGGGTGATCCGGCGCATCGGCGGGATGGGCAAGCCGCCGAGCCAACCGGACCCCGACCGCTACGAGAAGGCGCACGCGTTCTGTGACGTGCTGGTCGTCGGCGGCGGGCCGTCGGGGCTGACGGCCGCCCTCGCCGCCGGGCGCGACGGCGCCCGGGTGGTCCTGGTCGACAACGAACCGGTGCTGGGAGGATCGCTGCTGGCCAGGCCACGTGGAGGAGAAAGCGACGCCTGGCTCGCCGCCGCCATCGACGAACTGGCGGCCCTTCCCAACGTCCGGGTGATGACGCGGACGACGGCTTTCGGCGCCTACGACAACCTGGTTTTCGGCCTGGCGGAGAAGGTCAACGACCACCTTGCCGAGCCCCCGCCCTACCAGCCCCGCCAACGCTATTGGGTCTTGCGGGCGCGCCGGGCGGTGCTGGCCAGCGGCATGATCGAGCGGCCCATCGTTTTCGGCAACAACGATGTGCCGGGCGTCATGCTGGCCTCCGCCGCCCGCTGCTACCTCAATCGCTACGCGGCGCTGGTGGGCCGCAAGGTGGTCGCCTTCACCAACAACGACAGTGCATATGACGCGGCCATTGAGCTGGCGGCGGCGGGCGCCGGTGTCTCGATCGTCGACGTCAGGCGCCAAATTCCCGGCCACCTCGAACGACAGGCCCGGGACGCCGGTATCTCCCTGCTCCTCGGCCATGCCGTCGCCGGAGCAAGCGGCCGGAGGGCCGTCGACAGCGTCGATGTCATCGCATTCGACCCCGCCTCGCCGAGCGCCGGCGCGGTGACGTCGCGACTGCCCTGCGACCTGGTGGCGGTATCGGGGGGCTGGACGCCGACCCTGCATCTCCTGGCTCAGCGCGGCGCGAAACCGGTGTTCGACGAAACCCTCGCCATGCTGGTCCCGGGGATCGTCCCCGAGGGGTACAGTATCGTCGGCGGGGCGGCGGCCGACGATGCCCGACTCGCCGGCCTGCCACCGGAAAGGAGCTTGGCCGGCATCGCTCCGGTGTGGGCCATCGCCGATCCTCTGGGCGCCAGGCCGCAGAAGAAATTCGTCGATATTCAGAACGACGTCATGAGCGACGACATCTCCTTGGCCCACCTCGAGGGCTACGAGGCGGTCGAGCACCTGAAGCGTTACACCTCGCAGGGGATGGGCACCGACCAGGGCAAGACGTCCAATCTCAACGCCCTGGCCATCCTCGCCGGACTGCGCGATGAGCCGCTCCGGATCATCGGCACGACGACCTACAGGCCGCCCTACACCCCGGTCTCAATCGGCGCCCTCGGCGGCGTCGAGACGGGGCAGCACTTCATGCCCGTCCGCCGCTCGCCGATGCACGACTGGCATCGAGAAAACGGCGCCGTCTTCACCGACGCCGGGCTGTGGCAACGGCCGTGGTATTACCCGAAGGCCGGGGAGTCGCTGGACGCCGCCTATGTTCGCGAAGCCGGCGAGGTCCGCGACGGCGTCGGGATGGTCGATGTTTCGAGCCTCGGCAAGATCGACGTCCAGGGACCGAATGCCGCCGACTTCCTGGACCGGGTCTACGTCAACAACTGGAAATCCCTGCCCGTCGGAAAAGCCAGATACGGCGTCATGCTGCGCGCCGACGGTATCGTTCTCGACGATGGAACCACGTCGCACGTTTCTGAGGACCATTACTTCATGACCACCACCACCGCCAATGCCGGCGTGGTCATGACGCAACTCGAGTTCTTGTTGCAGACGACGTGGCCCGAGCTGAAGGTCCAGGTGACCTCGGTGACCGGCCAGTGGGCGGGTATCGCCGTGGCCGGGCCGCGAAGCCGCGATCTCCTGGCACGCCTGGTCGCCGACCTCGATTTCGACAATGATGCGTTCCCCTTCATGGGCGTGCGTCACGGTCACGCTGGCAACATTCCGGTGCGCCTGTTGCGGATCAGTTTTTCCGGCGAACTGGCTTACGAAGTCTATACGCCGGCGGACTACGGAGAGGAGCTGTGGCAGGCGGTTCACGACCAGGGCCGGGATTTCGGTCTGGTGGTCTACGGGACGGAAGCGTTGGGCGCTTTGCGCATCGAGAAGGGACACGTGGCCGGTCCGGAGATCGACGGCCGGACGACGCTTTCCGACCTCGGCCTGGAACGGATGGCCAGCGAGAAGAAGCCTTACCTCGGCAGCGCGTTGATGGAACGCGAGGGACTGACGGAAGCCGACCGCCCGCGCTTGGTCGGTCTCGAAACCACCGACCGCGGCACCAAGCTCAGGGCCGGCGCCATCCTTTGCCAGCCCGGTCGGCACCAGGGCCACGGCATCGGGGTCGTCACCTCGGTGACCTACTCGCCGGCGCTCGGCGGGAACATCGGTATCGGCCTCCTCGCCGGCGGCATGTCGAGAGAGGGAGAGGTGATCGACGCGGTATTCCCCTTGCGGGGAGAGGTTGTCACGGTCCGCGTCCGATCTCCGCACTTCGTCGATCCCGAGGGAGAACGGCTGCATGCTTGAACGGCGCTCGGCACTCGCCGCCATATACCGGGTCGGCCGGATCGGGATCGAGGACGGTCCGCCTTCGCTGAGCGTCCACGAGCGCCGCGCCCGCGGCCTGGTTCAGGTCTCGGGATGGCCCCAAAGCTTCCCCTCGCTGTGCCGGAGGCTGGAGACGATGTTGGACTTTCCAATGCCCGATGACGGCTTGAAAGCGGTGTCCCACAGTGAGAGCACCATTTTTCGTGTCGGACCCGAGCGCTTGTGGCTGGCCGGGCCTTGGCCAGGCCTGGATTCGGCATCGCCCGGCGACGAAGCCGTAGTCACCGACATCGGACACAGCCGCACCGTCTTGCGCGTCGCCGGTCCCCAGAACCGGGTGCTCCTGAACCGCGGATTGCCCATCGACCTCGACGAGGCAGCCTTTCCGGCGGGTTCGTTCGCGCAAAGCGTTATCCATCACATGGCGGTCCTCGTTCATCGGCTCGACCGCCAGGACGAACCCGTTTTCGACGTTTACGTCCCACGAGATTTCGCCGTCAGCTTCTGGCAGTGGTTGACCGAGGCGGCGGAAGCGTTCGGCTGTCAAATCAAGGAACCTGGGTAATGTCGCCGACCTTGGCCGAGCGAATCTCCTCCTGGGGCAGCGTGCTGGACCTCGACGCGGTGCCCGGCGAGGTCGTTGACGTGGCGAAGCGCTGCATCATCGATCTGCTCGGCGTGACCCTGGCCGCGGTTCCTCATTCGTTGCCGCGGCACGTTCTCGATTACGCCAGGCGGATCCATGCGAGCGGCGCGGCGACGGTTCTCGGTCACGGCGAGC
>DASCNF010000237.1:0-6107 GCA_036011345.1 Rhodospirillales bacterium
CAGCGTCTGACGTGACCTTGGAACCATGGAATTCAAGCTTGAGGCGACGGTCGAAATCGACCCGCAAAGGGGGTTTGCTGGATTCACCCGCCGAGTGACACGGGGCTGGCACGTTGTGATGATGGTATTGCATTGATTCTTATAGCAAAATCAGCCAAGAACGTCATCAAATTGGCAATCCATCTGGGGAATCCGGACTTAATACGAATATGGACCGGCGAGAGTTAACTTTTTGTTTCCAAGTTTTACAGCCGCTCGACGGCTCACGGCGCGGCGCCGCCGCTTCGTCCCCCGATCGCCTCCCACACGTCGAACGCCTGGCGGGTTTCGGCCACGTCGTGGACACGCAAGATGTTGGCGCCGCGCGCGACGGCGATGAGCGCCGCGGCCAGCGAGCCTGAAAGCCGCTCCGTGGCCGGCGTGCCGCCTGCCAGGCTGCCCAGGAAGCTCTTGCGCGAGACGCCGAGGAGCACCGCACACCCCAGCCCGCGGAAGAGCGCCAGGCGGTCCAGTATCTCCAGGTTGTCGTCGAGGGTCTTGCCAAACCCGATGCCGGGATCGACGGCAATGCGCTGAAGCTCGATGCCGGCGGCGGTGCAGACGGCAACGCGGGCCGCCAGTTTGTCATAGACATCCAGCGCCACGTTTTCGTAGCGGGGATTATCCTGCATGGTCTGGGGCGTCCCCTGCATGTGCATGAGCACGACCACCGCCCGGCTTGCCGCGACGACGCCGAGCGCGGCGGCGTCCCCGGCGAGTGCCGTGATGTCATTGACGATACGCGCGCCGTCCTCAAGCGCCGCTTTCATGATCTCGGCGTGGCGGCTGTCGATGGAGACCACGGCGCCCGCCTCGGCCAGTTCCCGCACCACCGGCCGTACCCGTGCCAATTCCTCCGCGGACGCCAGCGGCGCAGCGCCTGGCCGCGCCGATTCGCCGCCGACGTCGATGATGTCGGCCCCGCCCACGAGCATGGCCCGACCGCGGGCAATGGCCGAGACGGCGTCCTTCGTATCCCCGTCCTCCGAGAAGCTGTCGGGAGTGACGTTGACGATACCCATGATCCTGGGTCGGTCCAGGGCCAGGCCGGAAAACGGCGGAAGCGGCGTCGCCAAGCGCTTGAGCACCCCGCGGACGTAGGTGCCGACGGCGGTGCCCTCGGCCCGCGACCATTCCCGAATATCGTCGACGGAGGCCGTCGTCTGCACGATTTCCCGTTCCCGGCGAATCAGCACTTGGCAGGCGGAAAACGCCAGGCTGCTGCCGGAAAACAGGCCGATGGGACATAGGTAGACACGGCGCGCCGGATCTCCGCCGGTCGGCAAGAAGCCCCGCGGCAGGGCGGGGCTTCCGACGACAGTGACTCTGGTGGGCGTGGCCGACACGGGCCTCAGGAGCCGGGTTGGGGCTCGGCTTCCAGGCCGCCGCCCGGCTTGTCCTTGGCCTTGCCGCTGGACGGTACCGAGGAACGATGTCCGCGCTCTCGCAATTCTTCATCGTCGTCATCACGGCGGACGATAGTTTCGCCCCTGAGCAAGGCCTTCACTTCGTCGCCGGTCAGGGTCTCGTATTCGAGGAGGGCATTGGCGATGAGATTGAGATCCTCCCGGTGTTCTTCCAGGACCTTGCGCGCCACGATCTCCGCGTCGTCGATGAGCCGACGGATTTCGTCGTCGATGATTTTGGCGGTGGCGTCGGAGACGTTCTTGCGCTGGGTCACGGAATGTCCGAGGAAGACTTCCTCTTCGTTCTCCGAATAGCGCAGGGGCCCCAGCTTGTCACTGAACCCGTACTCGGTGATCATGCGCCGCGCCATCTGCGTGGCTTCCCTGATGTCGTTTCCGGCGCCAGTGGTGACATTTTCGGGGCCGAAGACGAGCTCCTCGGCGATACGGCCGCCGAACATGATGGCGAGCTTCGATTCCAGCTCGCTCTTGGAATAGCTGTAGCGGTCGCGCTCCGGCAGCGACATAGTAACGCCAAGCGCGCGGCCGCGCGGAATGATGGTTACCTTGTGCAGGGGATCGCTCTTGGGGACGTACATCCCAACTAGGGCGTGGCCCGCTTCGTGGTAAGCGGTGAGCTCTTTCTCCTCGGCGGTCATCACCATGGAGCGCCGCTCGGCCCCCATCATCACCTTGTCCTTGGCCATCTCGAACTCGGACATGGTGACGACACGCTTGGAGGCGCGGGCTGCCAAAAGGGCCGCCTCGTTGACCAGGTTGGCGAGGTCGGCGCCGGAAAAGCCGGGCGTCCCCCGCGCGATGACCCGCGCGTCCACGTCCGGCGCCAGGGGTACCTTGCGCATGTGGACCTTGAGGATCTTCTCGCGGCCCAGGATGTCGGGATTGGGCACCACCACCTGACGATCGAAACGCCCTGGCCTGAGAAGTGCCGGATCGAGAACGTCGGGACGGTTGGTGGCGGAGATCAGGACCACGCCCTCGTTGGATTCGAAGCCATCCATCTCCACCAGAAGTTGGTTGAGGGTCTGCTCGCGCTCGTCGTTGCCGCCGCCCAGCCCGGCGCCGCGATGGCGGCCAACGGCATCGAGCTCGTCGATAAAGATGATGCAGGGGGCGTTCTTCTTTCCTTGCTCGAACATATCGCGGACCCGCGACGCGCCGACGCCCACGAACATCTCGACGAAGTCGGAGCCGGAAATGGTGAAAAACGGCACATTGGCCTCGCCGGCGATGGCGCGGGCAAGCAGGGTCTTACCCGTACCCGGCGGCCCCACCAGCAGGACGCCCTTGGGAATCTTGCCGCCCAGACGCTGGAATTTTTGAGGGTACTTCAGGTACTCGACAACCTCCTCAAGCTCCTGCTTCGCCTCATCGATGCCGGCCACGTCCTCGAAGGTGATGCGGCCCGTCTTCTCGGTCAAAAGCCGGGCCCGCGATTTGCCGAAGCCCATGGCCTTGCCGCCCCCCGACTGCATCTGGCGCATGAAGAAAATCCACACGCCGATCAAGAGCAGCATGGGGAACCAAGAGATCAGGATGCTCAACAGACCCGGTGTGTTGTCGTCCGCCGGCAAGGCCTTGATGCGTACGCCCCGTTCGCTGAGCTTGGCGATCAGGGAGGGGTCGTCGGGGGCGTAGGTAGTGAAGCTGCGTCCATCCCGGTAGTGGCCGCTGATGTTGTTCCCCTGGATGGTGACTTCACCAATGTCGCCGCTCTCGACCGAGGTCAGGAATTCGGAAAAGGCCAGGCTCGACTGCGGCCCCCGGGTCGTGGACCCCTGGAACAGATTGAACAACGCGAACACCAACAACGCGATTATCACCCACAGCGCCACATTCTTGCTGAAACTCAATGCTTCTTCCTTCCTCGGTCGAGTATGCCCAGCGCCACACCAGATCGCCGCCATTTACTGGTCCGTTCTGCGGCAAGGGTGGTAGGGAAGGCGCCTGCGACCTCACCTCATCCAATGAAATAGTACATCACCTCGCAATGGCAAGTAAAAAGCCCGTCAGATGGGGACACTCATCGCGAATCCCGGCCCGGCGAGGGTATTCCGGGGCTGGAAGCAGATTCGCACGATATGGAGCGGCGGCTCGGCGTCGCTGGGCCGTGTGTAATCGAGGTGGGGAACGGCGCAAACCCCGGTCCCATGGCGCAACGCCGGGAGAGAGGTGCGCACCGCGGACGGGATATTGCTTTCGCGAAGAAGCGGTCGTTCGGCAACAATTTCCGCCCAGCCGTCCCGTCCCAGACACGTCAGATACACCTTGCCCATTTCCTGCTTGGCTGCCGAGAACTCGACTACGAATCGGCCGTCCCATTCCACCCGCCCGCCTGCTACCGCAGCGACGGGCGCCGGCGCGCCCCGCCCCTCGCGGCATACCAGTATGCCGCCGGCGGCCCCCAAGAGGCGGCATCCGCAAAGAGTTGCGGCGCGCCGCAATCGTTCCCTGGCGAGCCGTCCGTACAGCCGCTCCAGCCGCTCCGTGCGCGGCGCATAGGCCCGACCGCCGATGCACATGAGTACCCGCGCCAGCGCCCGCATGGAGACCGCCACCGGGGCCGCCATCAGGACTTTCCCGTCGAGGTAGGCGTAGCCCGCCGGATACACCGCGCAACACCGCGCCAACAGAACCGCAGTGGCTTCCTCCAGGGCGGTCCGTTCCCGACCCAGCTGGGCCGCCGTAGTGGCCACCTGCGCCGCGCCGAGGCCGGCCCCGGAAAAGAGCTCCAGGCTGTTCCGAACCCGCGTCCGGGCGAATCGCCGGTCGCGGTTGGACGGGTCTTCGATCCATGGCTGGGAGTTCTCCTCGAGGGTCGCCCGGAGGCGCCGGCGCGGCACCCCGAGCAAGGGCCGCAACAGGCGCACGCCCGCCGTCTCGACCACCGCGGACATGGCGGACAGCCCTTCGAAGCCGCTGCCCATCTCGAGCCTTAGCATGAACGTTTCCGCCTGGTCCTCCATGTGATGGGCAAGCAGGAGATGAAGGGCCCCGGCCTCCCGGCACCACGACGTTAGCAGCCGGTAGCGGGCCTCGCGGGCCGCCGCCTGCAGTCCGCTCGACGGCTTGCGCCCGCGCCATCGGAGCACGCGATGTTCGGTGCCGCGCGCCGCCAGCCAGCCGCCTACCCGCCGCGCCTCCCCGGAGGACTCCGGCCTGAGCCCGTGGTCCACGGTCAGGGCCGTCACCTGGCCGCCGCAGTCACGCGCCCACGTCTCGGCGAGCAAACACAACGCCATGCTGTCAGCGCCCCCGGAGACGGCCACACCCAAGTGCGGGACGGGTTCGAAGGGGCCGAAGGCGGTCATCAGGGCGGCAAATTGGTCGGCCCCGAGCGCCGCGCCCGCGTCGGGCGCGGCGGCGGCCGGCGCCGCTATCCGATGTCGTGGCTTATCCCCATGTGTCACTTGCAGCCGCTGCGTTGCCGTTCCCGGGTCACCAGCTTGGCGATATTAGCCACCGTGTCGGAAAACTCCTCGGCCAGTTTGTCGAAGGTGGCGCAGGCCTCATTTTTCTTATCGATGTTGGCCAGCGACATGCCGAGTTTAAGCAGGGTATCGGCGGCCTTCGCTCCCTTGGGGGCAGTGTTGTAGCCCCCGTAAAAGACCACGGCGGCTTGCTGGTAATCGCCGCGCACGTAATAGGTCTCGCCCAGCCAGTAACGCGCGTTGCCAGCCAAGGGATCGCCTTCATGAGCCTTAAGAAAGGCCCGCAACGCCACCTCCGCGTCGTCGTATCGGGCCTGCCGTAGGAGACCGAAGGCGAAGCGGTATCGGTCTTCGGGCGTCCCTTCGGGAAGCACGTCGGGCTCGGCCGGGGGCGGCTTGGCCGCCGGCTGCGCGGCGGAGGGAAGCGCGGTTCCCGCTGGCGGCGGTGCCAACCCCAGGTCTGATTGGTTGATCGTGCCCAAGCTCTGCGGCGGCGCAAACCCCTTTGCACTGGTCCCGGGAGGGGCCTGCTGCACGGATGGCGGCGACGGCGCGGCGCTCAATTGGGGAGGCCCGACCGGTGCGCCCTGGCGCGCCGCTGAAGCCACCTTCTCAAGGGCGCTGAGGCGGAAGTCCACGTCGGCCACCAGCTTGTCGAGGCGCTTGGAAACCTGATCCACGACGTGGGCCACATCCTCTATCCCGCCGGTGCTGGCACGCAGTTCTTCCTCGAGCGCGCCGAGACGCACCTCGATGCGGGCCAAGGAATGGTCTGACGGTGCCGCCGCGGCTCCCTTCGGCGGCGCCACGGCGCCGCCCCGGGAGAGCTGGACGTTGAGAGTCCTGATGTCCCGTTCCAGGCGGTCCAGGCGATCCAAAAGCGATCGCAGATCGGTGTTCTGGGCGGAAACCGGCGGCGCGGCGGCAACAATAATAAGGTTGGCGGCGATAAAGGCGCCGGCGAGGCCAAACCTGTAACTCATCGGCCCTCCCATAGGTTGGTGTTCCCGACGCGGCATCTGTGCGCGTCCCCAAAGACCGCCGCCCAACCGGTCACCGCCAATCAGGCCGAAAAAGGGATCTTGCCAAACATTCTAGGCAAAATTAGGGCGCCTGCCCATCCCCGCGGGGGTGGCGGACAAGCGCCCGTGACACCGTGTCGAATGACGCCGGAACTCAGCCGCTCGGGGTACCTCCGGTCACCGTGGTG